>JBFFZF010000091.1:0-18320 GCA_041568755.1 Longimicrobiales bacterium
GCCGACCGGAGGGCCGCGATCCCGGCCCGTGCGCGTGGCAGCCGGGCCCTCGTGCTCGCAGTGCAGGGTGTGGCGCGACCGGCTGCAATCGCGTCCGGCGCGCGGCCGCGGCGGAGTCCGGACGGCGCACGGCCGCGCGCGGCTCCGGTTGCCGGGTCGCGAGATGTCGCGATACCATTGAAGCGAACTCCCCGGATCAACAAGAGGAAGACGATCAATGATGTTCTGGCGTGCACGTGCATTGCTTCGTTCGCTGGCACCCGTCCTCCTGCTCGGCCTGGCCGCCTGCGCGACGAACCCCGCGACCGGGCGGCGCGAGATCTCGCTGGTCAGCGAGAGTCAGGAAATCGCGATGGGCCGGCAGGCGGATCCGGTCATCGCGGCGCAGATGGGCGGACTCTATCCCGATTCAGGATTGCAGCAGTACCAGCGCGGCATCGGCCTGCGCCTGGCCGCGCTTTCCGAGCGGCCGTCGCTGCCGTGGTCGTTCAAGCTCCTGGACGACGAGCTCATCAACGCGTTCGCGCTGCCGGGCGGCTACATCTACATCACGCGCGGTATCCTGGCGCACATGAACTCGGAGGCCGAGCTGGCCGCGGTCCTGGGCCACGAGATCGGACACGTCACGGCGCGCCACTCCGCCAACCAGATCACGCGTGCCCAGCTCGCCCAGCTGGGCCTGGGCGTCGGCATGATCTTCTCCGAGACGATCCGTGACGTGGGCCAGGCGGCGTCGACCGGTCTGCAGTTGCTCTTCCTGAAGTTCGGGCGCGATGACGAGCGCGAAGCGGACGAGCTGGGATTCCGTTACATGACCCGCGGGCAGTACGACCCGAACGGCATGACCTCGATCATGACCATGCTCGATGCGTCGGCGCCCGGCGGCTCGGACGAGATCCCGGGCTGGTTGTCGACGCACCCGGACCCGGGCGACCGCGCCGAGACCAACCGGCAGCGCATCGCCAGTTCAGGCCAGGATTACAGCGCCTACAGCATCCGGCGGGACGCATTCCTGCGCCGGCTCGACGGGCTGGTGTGGGGCGAGGATCCTCGCCACGGCTATTTCCTTGCGACCCGGTTCCTGCACCCGACGCTGGCGTTCGAGGTGACGTTCCCCACCGGCTGGCGGACGCAGAATTCAGCGCTGTCGGTGCAGGCCATGAACGCGTCACAGGATGCGGCGATGTCGTTGTCGTTCGCGTCCGCGACGCGCGCCGCCGACGCGCTGCGCGGGTTCGTGAGCGCGGAGGGCATCACGGCGGGCAGGACATGGCGCGAGACGGTGAATGGACTGGAGGCGCAGTTCGCGGAATTCGCGGCACAGACCGATCAGGGGCAGCTGCGTGGTGTCGTCGCCTACATCGAGCATGGCAACGCCGTGTACCAGCTGCTCGGCTACGGGACGGCGCAACGCTGGGCTGCGAACCAACCGACCACGTTGACCAGCATGCGCACGTTCCGCCGGCTGGCCGATCGCCGCTACACGGATGTCGAGCCGCAGCGCATCGCGATCGTGTCACTGCCGCGTGCCATGTCCTTCGGCGAGTTCATGCAGGCCTATCCTTCCACGGCCCCGGCCGACCGCATCGCGACGATCAACCAGGTGGCACAGAACGAAGCGTTGCCGGCCGGCCGCCTGATGAAGAGGGTCGTGGGCGGACGTGTGCCCACGCAATGAACGGGCCTCGGGCGCGAGAGGCAGCATGATCCTGCGACGCGATCACGCATTGCGGCACACCACGCTGGTCGGCGGGCTGCTCCTGCTGCTCGCCTGCGGCGGCAGGGCAGGCCCGCAGGCGCCGGCGCCGGCCGTGCCCGCTCCGCCGCGCATCACGCTGCTGCAGCTCAATGACGTGTACGAGATCACGCCGCTCGGCGGAGGCCGCTGGGGCGGGCCCGCGCGCGTTGCCACGCTGCTCGACGGACTGCGGGCGGAGAACCCGCACACGTTCGCGGTACTGGCGGGCGATCTGCTCAGCCCCTCGGCCCTCGGCACGGCCCAGGTCGATGGCGAGCGGCTGGACGGCCGCCAGATGGTGGCCGTGCTCAATGCGATGGGTCTGGACTACGCCACGTTCGGCAACCACGAGTTCGATCTCCGCGAAGGTTCATTCCGGGAGCGGTTGCGGGAGTCGACGTTCCACTGGACTTCGGCCAACGTGCGCGCCGCGGACGGGAGCGTCTTTCCGGGCGTTTCCAGCCACGTCATCCTGTCGGCGCCGGGCCCGGGCGGGCCACTGCGCGTGGGCATCGTCGGCCTGACCATGGAGCGCGACGTCCCGCCCTGGGCGCGCGTCGGCGATGCCATCGAGACGGCGCGGGCGATGGCGGCCTTGCTGCAGGACAGCGTCGATGTCCTGGTCGCGCTGACGCATCAGACGCTGGTCCGCGACATCGAGCTCGTGCGCGCGGCTCCGGAGGTCGACCTCGTGCTGGGCGGCCACGATCACGACAATCTGCAGATCCGCCGGGGTGAGATGCTGACCCCGATCCTGAAGGCCGATGCGAACGCGCGCACCGTGTGGATTCACGACATCACGTGGGACGCGCGGGCGGGCCGCGCACGGATCGACTCGAGGCTGGTCCCGATCACGGATGAGATCGCCGAACAGGAGCGCACGCGCGCGGTGGCACGGTCCTGGGTCGATGTAGCGTACGCGGCGTTCCGCGCGGCCGGGTTCGAGCCGGACGCGCCCGTCGCGCAGGTGCCGATCGCGCTCGACGGCCTGGAGTCCTCGGTGCGGACGCGCACGACGGCGCTGACCGAGCTGATCGCCACCGCGATGCACGGTGAAGTGCCCGGCGCGGACGGCGCCGTGGTGAACGGCGGCTCGATCCGCATCGATGATGTCGTGGCTCCGGGACCGCTCACCCAGTACGACATCATCCGCATCCTGCCGTTCGGCGGGCCGGTCGTGGAAGTCGAGATGCGGGGCGCGCTGCTGGAGCGCGTGCTCGAGCAGGGCGAGCGCAACCGCGGCACGGGCGGATTCCTCCTGCTGGCGGGGATCGAACGGGCGCAGCCCGCCGGCTGGCGGGTGGGCGGTGCTCCGCTCGAAGCGACTCGGACGTACCGGATCGCGATCAGCGACTTCCTGCTCACCGGCCGCGAACAGGGACTGGCCGAGCTGACCCGGTCGAACCCCGAGCTGCGCGTCGTGCGTGAACACCGCGACGTGCGGCTGGCCCTGATCGACGAGATCCAGCGGCGCTGGCCGGCGGCACCGGCCCGGCGATGAGGCGGAGCGGCGAACGCGGGGTCACGACCGCCGAGGAGGCATGACGGAGCGACGCAGGCGGGTGGCCCGTTTTCTGAGCGAGCTGAAGCGTCGTCACGTCTATCGCGTGACGATCGCCTACTTGATCGCCGCGTTCGCGATCGCCGAGGCCGCCGACGTGATCATGCCCCGCATCGGCGTGTCCGAAGCCGCCGTGACCCTGGTCGTGATCCTGCTGCTGCTCGGTCTGCCGCTCGCCGTCGTGCTGGCCTGGGCGTTCGACATCACGCCGCAGGGCGTGCAGCGCACGACCGCGGTCGAAACCGCGGCGGCCGGCGACGAAACGGCGGCGGCCACCGCGGCCGCGCCGGCGCTGCCGGCCGGCTCCATCGCGGCGCTGCCTTTTGCCAACCTCAGCGAGAACCCCGCCAACGACTATTTCAGCGATGGCCTGACCGAAGAGCTGATCGGCATGCTGTCGCGCGTACCCGATCTGCGGGTCGCGGCACGCAGCTCGTGCTTCGCGCTCAAGAACGCGGGGCTCGACGCGGTCGAGGCCGGCCGCCGGCTGGGCGTCCGCCACATCGTGGAAGGCGGCGTGCGCATGGCCGGCCAGCGCGTGCGCCTGACCGTGCAGGTCGTGGACGCGCAGACGGGATTCGCCGTGTGGTCCGAGCAGTTCGACCGCGAAATGACGGACATCTTCGAGATCCAGCGGGAGATCGCCAACGCGATCGTGGCGCGCGTGTCGTCCGGCGGGACGCGTGAGCGACGACGCGAGCGGCGCACGACCGAGCAGATCGAGGCGCTCAAGCTGTACATGCAGGGCCGCTACTGTTGCAACCGTCGGACCGAAGGGGATCTGCAGCGCGCCATCGAGTTCTTCGACCGCGCGGTCGCCGTGGACCCGGAGTACGCGCTCGCCCATGCCGGGCTGGCCGAGACGTACGCGATCCAGCTCGACTACGGCTTCATGCCGCCTGCCGAAGCCCTCGAACAGGCGCGCGTGGCTGCGGAGCGGGCGCTTCAGCTCGATCCCTCCGCGGCCGAGACACACACGTCGCTCGCCCTGGTCCGGCAGTTCGAGTGGCGCTGGGATGAGGCCGAGCGGGCGTTCGAGACAGCGATCAGACTGGATCCGGACCATGCGGTCGCCCACCAGCGACTGGCCCTGCACCTCGCGTGGATCGGCCGCTACAACGCTGCGCTCGATCACGCGCGCACCGCAGAGCGACTCGAACCGCTGACGCCCGCCACGAGCGCCACGGTGGGTTGGGTGCTGTACTACGCGCGGCGCTATGACGAAGCGGCGGCGCACCTCGAGGACGTGCTCGCGCGCGAGCCGCAGTTCGCGACCGCGCGCATCGCGCTGGGCCGCTCGCTGCTCATGGCGGGGCGCACCGCGGAGGCGGTCGAGCAGCACGAAGAGGCGGTGCGCGTGTCCGGCCGTTCCGCGTCGACGCTCGCGCTCCTCGCCCATGCCCTCGGCACGGCGGATCGCCCCGACGAGGCGAGGGAGATCGCGAACGAACTGGAGCGGCGGGCGGCGTCGTACTACGTGTCAGGCTACTACCGGGCGTTGCCGCATCTGGGCGTGGGCCGGCTCGGGATCGCGCTGGATTATCTCGAGGCCGCGCGCGCCGAGCGCGCCGCCCAGCTGGTCTACGTCCGATCGGAACCGATCATGGACCCGCTGCGCAACGACGCCCGGTTCCAGACGCTGCTGCGCGCGCTCGCCTTCCCGAAGCCCTGAACGCGGAGCGCGCCGGCCACGCGCTCATTCCCCGCGCGGCGGCCCGCCCGCACACCGCGCCGTCCGAGTCCCTGTCAGCCGACGAATGCGGTACACTCGATCTCGACGCGCGCATCGAGGGCGAGGCCGGAAGCGCCGAAGGCGCTGCGCGCGGGTTTGTTGCCCGGGAAGTACGTCACGTACACCTCGTTCATGAGCCCCCACTCCGCCATATCGGCCAGCATGATCGTGCACCGGATCACGCGGTCCAGCGACGAGCCGTAGCGCTGCAGCCGGTCGCGGATGTTCTCCAGCGCCTGCCGCGTCTCCGGCTGGATGCCACCGGGCGGCAGCTCGCGCCGGCCCGGCAGCGTACCGATCGTGCCGGAGAGGTAGAGGATGTTGCCGACGCGAACGGCTTCCGAGAACGGCAGGTTGAGCGCCGCCGTGGCCTCCGCGCCGAGGTATTCCGGACCCTGTGCCGTCTGTTCAGCGGCGGCCGGACCGGACGGTGATGTGCGCAGGAACACGACACCACCTGCGACCAGGGCCGCGATCAGGAGACCGAGCATCCACTTCGTGGAATCCATGTCCGCCTCCTCAGAGTTCGAGCACGCCCAGTGGCGGCCAGGTCCGCCACCGCCCGCGCGTGAAGTCGGGGAATTCAACGCCCCGGCTGCCGTTGGCCACCGAGATCTGCGTGAGTTCGACGACGGCACTCAGCGTGGCCGCGTCATACACGTTCATGTCCGTGGGCAGCCCTTCGCGCAGGCAGCGGATCAGCCGGTAGTCCTCGAGGAAATCCATGCCGCCGTGGCCGCCGAACTCGGCCGCGCGATCGCGGATCGTCTTCCACATGGGATGGTCGTACTCCTCGTACCACTGCTCGGCCGTGTCCCAGCGGTGGCCCTGGCTGCGCCCTTCGATGTAGACGCGGTGCGGATAGCCCTGCACGATGCCGCGCGTGCCCTGCACGAGGTGGATGCGGCTGTAGGGCCGCGGCAGGTTGGTGTCGTGGCTGAGGAAGATCGTCTTTCCGGCGGCGGTCCGGATCAGGCTCGTGTTCACATCGCCCAGCGTGTAGGACTCCTGCCGCTTCGGATGATCCGCGGGGTAGTGCTCGGCGGCCCAGGCCTGCAGTCCGCGGGACGGGGAACTCATCGAGACGAGGTAGTCGAACCGGTCACCGCGATTGATGTCCATGCAGTTGGCCACGGGGCCCAGGCCGTGCGTCGGGTAGAGATTCGCGTTGTGCTCCATCGACCAGGCGCGGCGCCACAGGCCTTCGCCGCTGTCGGCGAACTTGACCGAACGAAGATCGTGCAGGTAACCGCACTCCGCGTGCAGCACCTCGCCGAGGAGACCGCGGCGCACCATGTGAAACGCCATCATCTCCGGCCGGTCGTAATTGCAGTTCTCCATCATCACGCAATGACGCCGGTGCCGTTCCGCGGACTCGACCAGCCGCCAGCAGTCTTCGATGGTCATCGCGAACGGGACTTCGCTGGCCGTGTGCTTGCCGTTCTCCATGGCGGCCAGCGCGATGGGGACGTGCCATTCCCACGGCGTCGCGTTGTAGACCAGATCCAGGTCGTGCTCCGCGCACATCCGCTCGAAGTCGCGCTCGCCACGGGTGTACAGCGTGGGCGGCGGCTGGCCCTTCCCCGTGACGATCTGGCTGGCCCGCTCGGCGTGTGCCGCGCGGATGTCGCAGACGGCCGCGATGCGTGCGCCCGGGATGTCGACCAGGTTGCGCACGTGCACGGTGCCCATCCCGCCGACGCCCACGAAGCCGATGCGGACTTCCTCGATGGGCGCGACGGCCAGGAACGACTCGGGCGCCGGCCCCAGGTCCGGACCGGGCACGCGCAGCCTCGCCTGCCCCTGCTGCGCTTCGTCGGCGGCCGGCGAGGCGCCTGCCGTGACGGCCGCCCCCGCACCGACGCGCACGAAGTCGCGACGGGACAGCCCGTTCCGCTTCTCGTAATCCGACGGCATGGCTTCCTCCACGTCCGTGCATCCGGGGGCGCCGATCGTTGCGAAGATCGGGCTGCCGTTCCGTCCGGGCAACCGGCCGCATCGCGGACACCGCTTCCCGGGAACCGTGCCGGCGCGCCGCCGATCGCCGGGATGGCCAGCCTTTCCCGGCATGGCACCAGCCGGCGGCGGCGCGATCGTTTGCGGCGGGCCTCCGAGCCCGCGAATGTGGGGGGTTGTGTGACGACGCCAGCGAGCGAGCCCACGCGATGAGCACAGCGGAAACGGCGGCACCCCGACGCCCCGCGCCGGGACCGGCAGCGGCCGGGACCGTCCGGCCCGGGTTCACCGCGGATCCTCCGGCCGGGCACGGTCCGGGCGCACGCCCGACGCCGTCGTGGGGCTGGCGCGTCCTGGCGATCCCGCTGTTCTTCTGGTCCCTGCCCGCCCTGCTTTCCACCCGGGCCATGATGGAATCGAGCGGCGGTCGCATCACGTTCTGGCGCGCGATCACCGTCGAGGGACTGCCCTGGTACCTGTGGGTCCTGCTCACGCCCGTGATCCTGGCCATGACGCGGCGGTTTCCCGTGGACCGGCCGCCCCGGGCGCGGAACATCGGGCTGCACGTCGTGACGGGCCTGCTGATGGGCGTCGCGTCCGGCTCGGTCTGGTACGGGCTGTGGACGTCGCTGGCGCGCGGCCTGGATGGCCGTGCTCAACCCGAGAATCTGAGCCTCGGCGTGGCGATCCTGTTCTGGGCCGTCTTCGGCCTGCTCTTCTACGCCGCCACGGCGTCGGTCGGGTTCGCGCTGGATTACCATCGCAAGCTGCGCGAACGCGAAGTCGCGGCGTCGAGGCTGGAGGGTCAGCTGCTGGAAGCGAGGCTCAGCGCATTGCGCATGCAGCTCCAGCCGCATTTCCTGTTCAATGCCCTGAACACGGTCTCGATGCTCGTTCGGCAGGGCGAGGCCTCGACGGCCGTGCGCGTGGTGGCGAGACTCAGCGACCTGCTGCGCTACGTGCTCGAATCGGGTGACGGACCGATGGTCCCGTTGCGCGAGGAGATCGACGTCGCAGCACAGTACCTGGAGATCGAGCAGCTGCGCTTCGGCGACCGACTGGCGGTCGACATCGACGTGGATGCGGTGGCCGGCGCTGTGCCCGTGCCGGGCCTCGTGCTGCAGCCGCTGGTCGAGAACGCCGTCCGCCACGGCATTGCCCCGCGCGCGAGCGCCGGCCGCATCCGGCTGGCGGCCGGGATCCGCGATGGGCGGCTCATCATCGAACTGAGCGACGACGGTCCCGGCTTTTCGTTCCCGCCGGATGAAGTGGACCGCCAGCATGGCATCGGCCTGCGCAACACGCGCGCCCGGCTGGCGTACGCGTACGGCGAGGCCGCGTCGCTCCGTCTCGACAACGGGCGCGAAGGCGGCGCGGTGGTCACGCTCGAACTGCCGCTTCAGGCGGCGCCGAACGGTGGCTGAACTGCGTGCGGTGATCGTGGACGACGAGCCCGTCGCGCGGGCCGGGATCCGCCAGTTGCTGGCAGCGGACGGCGAGATCACGGTCGTCGGCGAGGCCGGTACGGGCCGGTCCGCCGTGGATGTGATCCTCGATCAGCAGCCGGACCTGTTGTTCCTCGACATCCAGATGCCCGAGATGAACGGGTTCGATGTACTGCATGCGATCGGGCCGGCGCGCGTCCCCGCGGTGATCTTCGTCACCGCCTACGATCAGTTCGCAGTCCGTGCGTTCGAGGTGCAGGCGCTCGATTACCTCCTCAAGCCCTTCGACGATGAACGGTTCCGGCATGTGCTGGACCGGGCGAAAGCGCACGTACGGGGCAAACGGGACGGGGACCTGGCGACGCGCATGGAAGCGATGCTGGCCGCCTGGCAGGCCGCGCAGACGGATTCTTCGCCACGCGCGGCGCGCACTGCGCTGCCGGAGCCGGCTGCGCCGCCGCAGACGGCGGCCGCGAACGCGGAGGACGACCGCTGGCTCACACGGGTCATCGTCCGCGGCAGTGGCCGCGTCTTCTTCCAGCCGGTCGAGGAGATCGACTGGATCGAAGCCGCGGACTACTACGCGCGCCTGCACGTCGGCGGGAAGACGCACCTCGTGCGCGAAACCCTGGCCGCGCTCGAGAAGCAGCTCGATCCGGGACAATTCCTGCGCGTCCACCGGTCGGCCATCGTCAACATTGCCCGCATAAGGGAATTGCGCCCGGACTGGCGCAACCGGCACGAGCTGGTCCTGCGCGACGGTACGACGGTGCCGCTGAGCCGCGGCCGCAAAGCCGCCGTCGAACGGCTGCTCAGCCGTTCGGGTTGACGACCGGCGGGCGAGCGCCGACTTTCGGTCGAGCGGCGACCGTGGCTGGTGAGGGACCGACGACCGATGGATGGGAGGCCTCATGTCGAAGCTCGTCATGCGCACTCTGACCCGCGCACTCGCATCTGCAGTACTCGCGCTCACCGTCAGCGCCACGCCCGGCGAGGCGCAGGTGCTGAGCGTGGGCGTGGGGAGTTCGCTGTACGACAGCGACGGGTTCTGTCTCGGTACGGAGGCCGCGCTCAGCGGCCTGCGCGTGGGCGTGTCCGGCGGCGCGATCGGCGGGTCGATCGCCTACAACAACGAGGATTGGCCGTGGCCCCGTCCGCCCGGCGGCGGCGGCGGATCCGCGCTCGTCGTTCCCGGATTCGCGGGCAGCCTGCAGGCGGGCAGCCAGCAGAATTTCTTCATGACGCGCGGCGAGGCGATCCAGGGTGTCTTCGAGGTGTACCCGCTCGGTCTGAGCGAGAACCTGCGCGAGAACTTCGCGACCGTGCGTCGCTACGTCACGCCGTTCGTCGGCGTCGGCGTGATGATCGCGAGCGACGGCGATCCGGCCGCCGCGACGCAGGCCAGGCCGTTGCCCACGTACGGCGTCAAGGGCGGCACCGACTTCCTCGTCACGTACGGCGGTGCAGTGCATCTGCCCACGGGCCGTGCCGGCCTGCGTCTGATGGTGCAGGTGCGCGGCAACACGCTCTTCGCGCGCGGCATCGAGCTGATCGGGCCGGCCGGCGATCGAATCGACGCGGGCAACCAGACGCTCACGTGGGGCGAATGGCTGGTGGGCATCAACATCGGGACCTGACGGGGGCGAACGCGCCGCGCCGGGACGGCGGCCGCGGCGATCCGGTGCGGGCCGTCGCGTTCAGCGGCGCTCCCGTCGCCCGCGCCATGCGGCGGCCGAGTCCGGCGATCCCGCGCGCTGCCACGCTTCGCTGAGGAGCAGCGCCGCGCTGTCCGCGCGCGGATCGCCGGCGTCGCGCAGCGCCTGCCAGCTGTCCGAGAGCAGCGGGATCGCTGCCTCCTTGCGCTGCAGCCCGTAGGCCTTGCCCAGCAGCCAGCGCGCGCCGATCGAGACTTCGTTCTGCGTATCGCCCAGCAGGGTGAGGGCCCGCACGAGGGCCGGCTCGGCCTGGGCGGGACGTCCGGCCTCCAGCTCGGCCTCCCCCATGCCGACCCAGGCCCACGCGGTCCACGGATGGTCGCGCACCTCGAGGCCCGAAGCCACATCGATGGAGCGCTGGAACTGGAAGATCGCCTCGTCGATCCGGCCCTCGTCCGACAGCTGCAGCGCGAGCAGGTAGTGCGTCAGCGCGACGTCCTGGTTGGATGTGCCGTACACGGTCGTCAGAATCTCGAGTGCCTCGCGCAGGTACTGCTCCGAGGCCGCGACATCGCCGGCCTTCCGGTACGCGTCGGCCAGGCCCCACATCGTGCGCGCGTTCTCGGGGTGCAGCGGGCCGAGTGCGGCGGTGCCGGCATCGAGCGCTGCGCGATAGCGCGCGATCGCGGATTGGGGCAGGTCCCGGGCCATCTGGATGTCGCCGAGTCCCTGCAGCACGCGCGGGCGCAGCGTCACCGGCAGGCGGCGCGCGCGCAGCGCGGCCAGGTAGAGCGACTCGGCCTCGTGCAGCAGCGAATCGCGGCGCGCGGTTGAGGTATCGGAGGCGGCGATGTTGTAGAGTGCGAACGCCAGAGCGTGTTCGCTCTCTGCGATCAGCGGATCGTCGGGCGGCAGCAGCCGCTCGCGGATGCGCAACGCGCCCGCGAACCAGGCCCGCGCCGAATCGTACCGCAACTCACGGCGCCATACTTCACCGATGCCCGTCATGCTGACGGCCAGATCGGGGTGCTCGCCGCGCGGCAACAGGTTCTCGTAGGCGCGCCGGAACAGCGAATCCGCCCGCTGGCGCTGCCCGAAGTTGAAGACGATCTGCCCGAGCGCGTTCATCACGGCGGCCTGCACCTCCGGCTGGGCGTTCAGCGAATCGAGGTTGGCGAAGCCGACCGCGATCAGCGTCTCCGGTGGGATGTCCCGGCGGCCCTGCAGGCGGTCGGGGTCGAAATGGGAGAGCACGCTGATGAGGTAGTCGCGCGTCGCGGCGGCTCGTTCGGCTTCCTGCTGCCGCGCCGCGCCCTGGCGCGTGGCCTCGCGCGCCTGCCAGACGACGAGCACGAGACCGATCAGCACGGCCGCGACGAGCAGGGTGGCCAGACTGACCAGCCCGCGGTTCCGCTGCACGAACTTGAAGGCGCGATAGCTGCGCGTGTGCGGCCGCGCCTGGATGGGCAGGCCGGACAGGTGGCGCTCGATGTCCTCGCCCAGCGCCGCGACGGACTCGTACCGGCCCTGCGGCTCCTTGCGCAGTGCCTTCAGGCAGATCGCGTCCAGATCTCCGCGCAGCTGTTGCACCAGCTGGTCGGGCCGCGCCGACCGGGCGCGTGCGATCTCTTCGACGCGCTCGGGGTCACGCACGACCATCGCGCTGGGTGGACGAGGAACCTCCTGGCAGACCGTGCGCTGGATGTCGATCAGCGAGCCACTCGGGATGCGGTAGGGCGAATGACCCGTGAGCAACTCGTAGAGCACGACACCGAGGGAGTACACATCGGTCGCCGTCGTCGTGTGGTCACCGGCGACCTGTTCTGGCGCCGCGTACTGCGGGGTCAGGCGGTGCGCGTACGCGCGCGTGATCCCGCCCACGGCGGCGCCATCGGCCGCGAGCAGCTTGGCGATGCCGAAGTCGAGCAGTTTGACGTGCCCCTGCACGACCAGGATGTTGCCCGGCTTGAGGTCGCGGTGTACGACCAGATTGCGGTGCGCGTACTGTACGGCGTCGCACACGCGCGCGAACATGTGCAGCCGGTCGGCGACGGTGAGCAGGTGGCGATCGGCGTACTCGTCGATGGGCGGCCCGCTGGCCAGTTCCATCACGAAGTAGGGAAGCCCGTCGCCGGTGACACCGCCATCGATCAGACCGGCGATGTTGTTGTGCTGCAGGCGGGCCAGGATCTGGCGCTCGTGACGGAACCGGGCGAGGATCTCGTCCGTGTCCATCCCGCGCTTGACGATCTTGAGGGCGGCGTGCTTCTCGAACGCGCCGTCGGCCCGTTCGGCCAGGAAGACGGCGCCCATGCCGCCGCGACCGATCTCGCGGATGATGCGCCAGTGACCGATGACGGTGTCCGGCAGGACGGCCTGCCAGTCGTCGCTCGAGGATGCCAGCATTTCACGCGCGACGAGGAGAGGCGGCCGCTCGAACAGATCGCCGGCCTGTTCGCACGACGCGATCAGGTTCTCGATCTCGCGGCGCAGCGTCGGGTCGTCCGCGCAGGCTTCGTCGAGGAAGCGCGCGCGCTGGTCGGGCGGCAGCTCGAGCGCCGTATCCAGAATGGGATCGA
Source organism: Longimicrobiales bacterium (assembly GCA_041568755.1). Classification (GTDB taxonomy): domain Bacteria; phylum Gemmatimonadota; class Gemmatimonadetes; order Longimicrobiales; family RSA9; genus JBFFZF01. The sequence goes on from JBFFZF010000091.1 coordinate 12,667, forward strand.
TGGTCCGCCAGCGTTCAGGATCGAGCGGCATGTCGGTCTCCGGCTCGCGGCGCGCCCGGGCGGCGTCGCCGTCCTCCGTCAGGCCGGCTCGGCCCGGCCGGCCGCGGCGCCCTCGCCGCCCGACGGCGGGCCGTACAGCTGCTGATAGATCCAGCCCTTGGCCTTGAGCCAGTCCCTTCGCACTGTGCGCTCCGAGACACCCAGCACTTCGGCGGTCTCGATCTCGGAGAGACCACCGTAGTACCGGCACTCGACGAGCTTGGCCAGCCGCTGGTCGAGGACGGCCAGTCGCTCGAGTGCCTCGTGCAGCGCGAGGATCTCGTCCGATTCGCCGTCGACGCTGGCGGCGGCATCATCGAGCGTGACCCGGGCGCGCGCGCCACCCCGCTTCTGCGCGCGCCGCTTGCGCGCGTAATCGACCAGGATCCGCCGGCAGACCTGGGACGCGACGGAGAAGAAGTGCGCCCGGTTCTGCCACTCGATCCGGTCCTGGTCGACCAGGCGGAGGTACGCCTCGTGGACCAGGGCGGTAGCCGACAGCGTGTGATCGGCCCGCTCCCGATACAGGTGGCGCTGCGCGATGCGGTGCAGCTCCTGATAGGTCATCTGCCACAGCAGATCACCGGCCAGCTGGTCACCCGCCGAGGCACTGATCAGGGCCTGCGTAACGTCGTTCTCGCGCTGGGTCATGGACTCCTGTGGCGCCTGCGCGTGGGGGAGAGACAGCATGGATCATGCACGGTCCGTGCGGCCGCCGCAACCGGGGGCGCCCATGCGCCTTACCCCGGTGTGCCCGGACTGCTTCCGCAGCCCGGGCGCGCGCCACGTGGAACCCGGCGAGTTCTTCGAGGCGTGCATCGTGTCCGCGGGGTCGTGCCGATCCTGACGATCCCGTGTCGCGCCAGCCATCGTCGCGAGTCTATATTCCGGCACGCCTGAACCCCGCCGGGAGAACGACCCATGTCGCGTACCGTCGCCGTCCTGCTCGCTGCCTTTTTCGTGCCGGCCGCGCCATCGCACGCACAGAACGTGGCGGACGCCGCCGCCCGCGTTGTCCGACTGGAGGCCAGACCGGCGACAGTGACCATGCGTGCGGGTGAGACGGTGGCGCTCGAGGTCCTCGCCCTGGACGCGGCCGGGCAGCCCGTCGACGTCGCCGTGCGCGTCGGCGCTCCGCGGACGGCACTCCGCTACGCCGACGGTCGGCTGCACGCGCTCAGCGCGGGCGAGCACGAAGTCGTGGCGACGCTGGTCGGCGCGCCGGTTTCGCTGCGCATACGCGTGCGTGTCGACTGGCCGCGCGTCGCACGCATCGAGATCGCGCCGGCGGCCGGCCGGCTGTACGCGGGGACCACGCTGCCGCACCGGGCACGTGCGTTCCATGACGACGGTACCGAGCGGCCCCGCCCCGACATCGCGTGGACCTCCTCCGCGCCGGACATCGCGGGCGTGGATGGGTTCGGCAACGTGACCGCGCTGACGCCCGGCACGGTCCGCATTGGCGCGACGCAGGACGGCGTGACGGAGACCATCGAGCACCGCGTCGTGCCCCTGCCCGCCGTCCGGCTCGAGATCCGCGGCGGAGCCGCCGCGTTCCGGACGGGCGATGTTCAGGCCCTGCAGGCGGTCGCGCTGGACGCCTCCGGCAGAGTCGTCCCGGATGTCCCCGTGCTGTGGACCGCGGCGTGGAGCGCGACGGACTTCGCGCACGCGGGCGCGAGCGCACCGAACAGCATCCGTCCGGACGGCCGCTTCGTGGCCGATGTACCGGGCCTGCACACGGTGCTCGCATCGGCCGGTCCGCTGTCGGCACGTGCGACGTTCCAGGTCGCGCCGCGCGACGTCGTGCAGAAGCTCAGCGTCGTCGGCAACGGCAGCACGAGCCGGTTCCGCACGACGGACCTGTGGCCCTTCCAGGGCATGGATGGCCGGGATTACGCACTGACCGGTTCGAAGGTCGCCGACGGCCACGCCTACGTCTGGGACATCACGGATCCGGCCAACATCGTCCGGACAGACTCGATCCAGATCGACGCCCGCACCGTGAACGACGTGAAGGTCTCGCCGGACGGGCGCTACGGCGTGCTGTCGCGCGAGGGCGCGTCCAACCGGCGCAACGGCGTCGTCATTCTCGACCTGTCCACGCCGGCACACCCGACGGTCGCGTCCGTGTTCGACGAGGAACTGACAGGCGGTGTGCACAACGTCTACGCGACGAACGACTACCTCTACGCCGTCTCGGGCGGTGACAAGTACGTGATCGTTGACGTGCGCGACATCTACAACCCGCGCTACGTCAGTGAGTACAACCACCCGGACTCACGGATCCACGATGTGTGGGTGCACGATGGCATCGCGTACTCGGCGGAATGGGGCACGGGCGTCGTGGTCGTGGATGTCGGCAACGGCCGCTGGGGCGGCTCGCCCGAGCGCCCCGTGTACGTGACGAGCTTCGCCACGCCGACCGGCTCCGCCCACGCCGTCTTCCCGTACCGCCAGGCGGAAACCGGCCGGATGTATCTGTTCGTCGGCGACGAGATCATGACGCGCACCGGCCTGGCCATGGAAGGCGCGCCGGGCGCCTGGTCGGACCGCTACAGCAGCGGCAGCTACGCCGAGCGCTTCGACCCGGCGACCGGGGGCGGTGGCATCCCGCTCGTCACGCAGGGCTACATCCAGATCTTCGACTTCACGGATCCCGAACGCCCGGAGATGGTGGCCCGCTACGAGGTCACGGAGTACGGCACGCACAACATCTGGGTCGAGGACGACAAGCTGTTCCAGGCCTACTACGAGGGCGGCCTGCGGGTCGTGGACGTGTCCGGCGAACTGCTCGGCAACCTGTACACACAGGGTCGTGAGATCGCCGTCTTCAAGCCGTTCGACCCGGCCGGCTACGTGGCCAATTCGCCGATGGTGTGGAGCGCGATCCCGTACAAGGGCCACATCTTCTTCGCGGACACGAACAGCGGGATCTGGGCGGTCCGGCTCCAGCCGCGGGCGCGGCCGGTCAGCTAATTGCGGACGGCGTGGGCGCAGCCGCACGGCGCGCCGCTGCTCGGGCACACGCCGGCCGCCGTGTCCGAACGCGTGCCGACGAGCGCCGGCAGGGACATGCGCAGGCGCGCGGCCTGCTGCCCGCACGCCGGACACGGGCCGGGCGGCTCGTTGCGCTCCGCGACGGCGCGGCGCCGTTCGAACGCGTGGCCGCAGTCGGGGCAGGCGTATTCGTAGTAAGGCATCGATCCACCGGGATCGGGTCCGGGCCTCGCCACCCGTCGTGGCGCTCTCTTCCTCCGATGATCGGCGCGCGCGCAGCGCCGGTCAAGTGCCGGTCAGCGGCGCAGCTTCTCCAGGAAGTGTTTGCGGACCTTCGCCACCTTGGGCGCGACCACGATCCGGCAGTACGGCTGGTCGGGGTTGTTCTCGTAGTACCGATCGTGTTCGGGCTCGGCCGGGTGGAAGACGTCGAGCGGAGCGATCTGGGTCACGATCGGGTCGGACCAGATGCCCTGCGCGCCGAACGCGCGGATCGCGAGTTCCGCATCCGCCTTCTGCTCCGGTGAATGGTACAGGATGATGGAGCGGTACTGCGTTCCCACGTCCGCGCCCTGGCGGTCCGGTGTCGTGGGATCGTGGATGGTGAAAAATACGTCGAGCAGGTCCCGGTACGAGATCACGTCGGGATCGAACGTGACCTGCACGACTTCGGCGTGGCCTGTCGTGCCGCTGCACACGAGCCGGTATGTCGGCGCGGGGTGAGAACCGCCAGCGTAACCGGACTGTACGCCATGCACGCCGCGCAGCTCGTTGAACGCCGCCTCGAGGCACCAGAAACAGCCGCCGCCCAGCGTGGCCAGCGCGCGCCGTTCGTTCTGCATCGGACCTCCTGCACTTCGGGACAGGACTTCGGACTGGCATGGAACGCCGGACCGGCCGCGCGCGTTCCCTCCCGGTTCGGGTGGCGCGGGCGAGGCCGTCATGCCATCATGCAGGGTGGGTGGTCCCCGGGGCCAGTGCCGGACGCGCGGCGGCACGCGCACACGGGAACCGACCCGTCCCTCCCGGTATTCCGAATCCATCCGCTGCGGAGGAATCGAATGTCGAACTTCAGGAGCCTGGCCATCGCGGTGGCGCTCTGCGCCGGCGCGGCGCCCGCGCTGCTGGCTCAGCAGCGCGCCCTGGGGCCGAAGGACGGGGCCGGGCTGCCCCCCTCGGATCTCGATCGGGTGACGGTGGGCAGCATGGCGCCGGACTTCTCGCTGGCGTCCCTGGCCGGCCCGGTCATCACGCTGTCCGACTACCGCGGGAAGAAGAACGTCGTTCTGGTCTTCTACCGTGGTCACTGGTGACCGTGGTGCGCCGCTCAGCTCGGGGAGCTGAAAGACCTGCTGGATGAGGAAGGCCGGAGCGACACGGAGATCCTGGCCGTGGCCGTGGATCCGCCGGCCGATCTGCAGAAGATGGTCGATCGCATCGTCAGCGAGACCGGGGCGCGGCCGGACTTCCCGTTCCTGTCGGACCCGGGGCACCGCGTGATCGATCGCTACGGCCTGCTGAACCCGGACAATCCACGCATGATTCCGCACCCCACGACGCTCGTCATCGACCGGCAGGGCATCGTGCGCTGGAAGTTCACCGAGATCGACTACAAGGTCCGGCCCACCAACGCCCAGATCATCGAGGCTGTGCGGGCGGCACGCGGGCGATGAAGCGGCTGCTCGCTCCGCTCGCGCTGATGGCCCTCGGCGCGGCCCTCGTCACCGGCCTGCTGGCGCCTGCCGACGAATCCGCCCGGGTCGCCGCCGGCACGGCCGCGCCCGAGTACACCGCGCCGACGATCGATGGCGCTGTGCCCGTGCGCGCGCTGGCCGATACGCGCGGGGACGTCGTGCTGCTCAACGTGTGGGCGACGTGGTGTCCGCCCTGCGTCGAGGAAATGCCGACCATGCAGCGACTGTGGGAGACGTACCGGGATCGCGGTCTGCGCGTCATCGCGGTCAGCATCGATGACAAGGGCGCCGGCGATGTCATCCGCGGGTTCGCGCGCGAGCACGGCCTGACCTTCGAGATTCTGCACGATCCGGCGGCCACCGTGATGGACGTCTTCCAGGCGTCCGGCGTCCCGCAGAGCTTCCTGATCGACCGGGAGGGGCGCATCCGGCGGACCACGTTCGCGACCGACTGGTTCTCGCCCGCGAACCGGGCCGAGGTCGAGGCCCTTCTCGAGAGCACCGACTGATGGGGCGGCGCGCCCGCCCATCGAACACGACCGCCGCCGCGTCCGCGCCCTGAACACGCTCGCCGTCGTGCCGCACCCGCTGCTCCACGTGACCGCGTTCCAGACTACCTTTGCGGCGGCGGGCGGCCTGCCCGACTCGCCCGCATGGCTGATCGACCTGCTGCGCCTCGACGCGGCTGCCCCGCTCGAGCGCGACGAGGCGGTCCGCGTCGGGATCCGCGACATGTTGCGCCACAGCGGGTACCGGCCGACGGGACGAGGAAAGCCGGCGTCCGAGTACCTCCTGCGTGCGGCTGCCGAAGGCAGCACAGTGCGCACGCTTTCGGTCGTGTGGGGGTGTCACGGCCTGGAGGCGCGCGTCGAAACCGCGACGCGCTGGTACCGCGACCTGCTCGCCCGCACCGGCGCGGAC
>JBFFZF010000092.1:0-18041 GCA_041568755.1 Longimicrobiales bacterium
CTACATGATGTCCGTGAGGAGCACCGCGTTCTGCATGAACAGCGGGACCAGGACGCGGTTGCGCTTCGGGTCGTAACCGATGTCGGCTGGTGACTCGACGCCGGACAGCAGCCGGTGGATCGCGCCCGCGCCGTCCACATGGTACACGGAGGAATCGCCCCACGCCGAGAACAGGAAGCCGCCGTCGTTCGAGAACACGATGCCGTCGATCTGCCGGTTCGACGCCGGCAGGACGACCGTCTTTTCGCCGTCCGGCGTGAAGCGCAACAGCTCGCCCGACCGGAACGTCACGACGAAGATGCCACGCGTGCCCACGGCGATGCCGTTGGGTCCGCCCAGCTCGGGGTCCTTCGCAATCGTGATGTGCTGCCGGCCTTCCTCGAGTGACAGGCGATAGACGGCGTCGGTGCCGGACGGCGAGAAGCCTTCGTTGAAGCCGCTGTCGGTCACGAACAGCGAACCCTCGGGCCCGACTGCGATGTCGTTGAGGAACGTCGTGCCGTCCACGCACAGCGAGGAGAGCGCGTCGCCGCTCACCCGGTTGAACAGCCGGATGCACTTGATGTCCGTGACGAAAAGGGTGTCCCCCTTGATCGCCATGCCTTTGGGGGCGTTCAACGTCCCCATCGACACCGCCCCATCGATCCACTTCAGGTTCTCGACCTGACCGTCGGGCGTCACGCGCGAGATGAAGCCGTTGTCATCCTCGGCGAACGGCGAGCCGTTGATGTTCGACACGAGGTACACGTCGGCGATCGTGTCCATCAGCACGGACTCGGGCGTCATGAACCCGACATCGGCTATGCGGATTCCCATGTCCGTCGGGGCCTCGGCAGTGTCGCCGCCGCAACCGATGGCCAGCAGCGAGGCGAGCACGACGATGCCCGGACCGTGGACGCGGAACCGGAACGACATTGGGGCCTCCCCAGTTCGAGGTCTTCGCGTACAACCGGCGCCGGCTCGCCTGCGCGGCACGCGCGGGCGGGGACCGGTGCGACGGGGGCAACTTAACGCGCGGAGCAGTCGGCCGCGAGGCTCATTCCGGCAGCACGGCGGTGGCCTCGATCTCGACCAGGGCGCCCGGCTCGAGCAGCGCTGCGACCTGGACGACCGACATGGCCGGATAGTGGCCGTCGAAGAGCGCGCGGAAAACCGGGCCTATGGCGGGCCGGGCGCGGCGGTACGCGTCGAGATCCGTGATGTACCAGGTGAGGCGAGTCACGTGATGCGGTTCCGCGCCCGCCGCGCGCAGCAGCGTGGCAATGTTGTCGAGTGCCCGGCGCGTCTGCGCGGCGAAATCCGTCTCCACGATCTGCTCCGCAACCGGATCCCAGCCGATCTGTCCGGCGATGAACAGCATTCGGCCGTGCGCCACCATGGCGTGCGCGTAGCCGCGCGGCCGTGGCCAGCCGTCGGGCTGGATGGGGACAGGTGTTCCGGAGACCGCACCCGGCTCCGGTGCGCGCGCGCCCGTCGCTTCGCCGTCCCGGTCCGCGCTCATGGCGATGCCTCACACAATCTGAACCGTTGCAGCTTGCCCGTCTGCGTACGCGGCAGCCGATCGAGGAACACGACGCGGCGAGGGTACTTGTACGGCGCGATCGAGGCCTTGACGTGGTCCTGCAGGGCGCGCGCCGTTTCCGCGCCGTCCGGGATCCCCGGCTTGAGGACCACGAAGGCCGCGACGATCTGGCCCCGCTCTTCGTCCGGCAGACCCACGACGCCGCACTCGTGGATCCAGGGGTGCTCGAGCAGGACGTTCTCGACTTCGGGGCCGGCGATGTTGTAGCCGGCCGTGATGATCATGTCGTCCGTCCGGGCCTGGTACCGGAAGTAGCCGTCCTCGTCCTGCACGAACGCATCGCCGGTGTGGTTCCAGCCGTCGCGGACATACGCCCGCTGGCGCTCCTCATCGCCGAGATAGCGGCAACCCGTCGGACCGATCACGGCCAGCCTGCCCACCTCGCCGCGCGGGACTTCACGGCCTTCGTCGTCGACGACCCGAGCCTGGTAGCCCGGCACGACGCGGCCGGTGCTGCCGGGCCGGACTTCGGCCATCGGCGCCGCGATGAAGATGTGCAGCAGTTCGGTCGCGCCGATCCCGTCGATCAGCCGGTTCCCGGTCGCGGCCTCCCACTGGTGGAACGTCGCCTCGGGCAGCGTCTCACCAGCGGACACGCAGGCGCGCAGGCGGGAGAGGTCGTGGTTCCCGGCGTGGGCCGCCATCATGCGGTAGGCCGTCGGCGCCGTCGCACAGATCGTGGCGCCGTGCCGGGCCATGGCCTCCACCAGGGCCGGCGGCGACGCGTCTTCGAGCAGCAATCCCGAAGCGCCCACGCGCAACGGGAAGAGCAGCAGCGCGCCCAGTCCGAAAGTGAATCCGAGCGGCGGCGAACCCGTGAACACGTCCTCCGGCGTGGGCTGCAGGATGTGGCGCGAGAACGTGTCGCACACGGCCAGCACATCCCGGTGCGTGTGCATGGCCGCCTTGGGTGTGCCCGTCGTGCCCGAGGTGAACGCGAGCAGCGCGATGTCCGTCGCCGCAGTCGGCACGGCATCGGATGACGCGGGCCGGTTCCGCATCAGGGCCTCGAGCGAGTCCGGGCCGCCTGCGCCGCCGAACTGCACGACGCGCTCGAGCACATCGCTCGCCACCGCAGCCGCCTCGATCTCCTCCGCCAGCCCGGCCGATGTCAGCGCCAGCTTCACGCCGGCCTTCGCACAGAGCGTCGTCAATTCGCGCGCGCGCAGCAGCGGCATCGTCGTGACGCAGATGCCACCCACCCGCTGCACGGCCAGCCAGCACGCCGCGAGCATCGGCTGGTTGGGCGCGCGCAGCAGGACGCGGCTGCCCGGCACGACGCCCAGATCCTCGACGAGGACGCGCGCGATGCGGTGTACGCGGGCGGCCAGCTCGAGGTACGTCCACGCGCCGTCCGGGAAGCGCAGCGCGGGCCGGTCGCCGAAGCCGGCATCGATCGCGCGGTCGAGCAACTCGACCGAGCAGTTCAACCGCTGGGGATACACGAGTCCCGTTGCTTCGCCGTACGTCAGGATCGGCAACAGTTCGGCGGGCGGCAGGTGGTCTGCCGCGAAGGTGTCGATGTGTGCGGTGTACGACGTGCCGTGCGGTCCCGCCATGGCCGTTCCCTTCGCCGTCAACTCGATGCCCGGTCCGTGTCGCCCGGTCGATACGCGTCGAACACGCGGCCGGCAATCACGATCTTCTGGATCTCGCTCGTGCCCTCGTAGATGCGCAACGCCCGCACTTCGCGGTACAGCCGCTCGACAGGGTCATGCCGCCGTACGCCACGTGCGCCGGCCAGCTGGACGGCGGCATCGACGACGCGCTGCGCCGCCTCCGTCGCGTACAGCTTGGCCATGGCCGACTCGCGCGTCGTGCGCCCCGCACCGAGATCGTGTGCCCAGGCCGCACGGTACACGAGCAGGGCCGCCGCGTCGATGTCGACGGCCATGTCGGCGACGCGGGCCTGCGTCATCTGGTGCTCGGCGAGCGTGTGCCCGAAGATGCGCCGCGCGAGGACGTGCCGGGCCGTCTCGTCCAGCGCGAGTCGCGCGAAGCCCAGCGCCGCCGCTCCGACCGTCGGCCGGAACGCGTCCAGCGTGCCGAGCGCGATGCGCAGCCCATCTCCGGGCGCACCGAGGCGCGCCGTGTCCGCGACGCGGCACCCGTCGAACGTGACGGTGCCCAGGACGTGCGGCGCGATCGTCTCGACGTCGGCGACGGCGTGCAGCCCGGCCGTGTCCGCGTCGACGAGGAACGCACCGAAGCTGCGCTCGCCTTCGTCCGGCAGCCGGCAGAACGTGACGTAGTGATCGGCCAGCCCTGCATTCGAGATCCAGTGCTTCGTCCCATCGATGACCCAGTCGCCGCCATCGCGCCGCGCGCTGGTCTGCATGGCGCCTATGTCCGATCCGGCCGCGTGCTCGGTGATGGCGAACGCGGCGATGCGCCGGCCCGCGGCGATGCCCGGCAGGTAATCACGCTTCTGCGCGTCCGTGCCGAACAGGGAGATGGGTCCGCTGCCCAGGCCCTGCAGCGCGAACACGAAATCGAGCACGCCCGAGCGCTGCGCCAGCGTCTCGCGGATGATGCACAGCGTGCGCACATCGAGGCTGCCCCCGGCTCCGCCAGCCACCGCGTGCCGCAGCCAGCCGGCCTCGCCCAGCTGCGCGGCCAGGGTCCGGCACGTGCCGGCCAGGTCGGTCACGTCGTCACCCACGCCCGCCGGCAGGCTCTGCACCCACGTTTCGATGCCCGCCGCGACGTCGCGGTGGCGGGCCTCGAAGAACGGCCAGCTCAGGAAGGTGCGATCGGCCATGGGTCTCGTCCCGGGAGGGTTGTCGCGCCGCGGATCAGTTGCCCTCGAAGACCGGGCGTTCCTTGGCGACGAAAGCGTGATAGGCGCGCGCGAAGTCCTCGGTCTGCATGCAGATGGCCTGGGCCTGCGCCTCCGCCTCGATCGCCTCATCCACGCCCATCGCCCACTCCTGGTGCAGGCAGCGCTTGGTCATCGCGTGCGCGAACGTCGGGCCGGCGGCCAGTTCGCGCGCCGTGCCCAGCGCGTCGGCGAGCAGCGATTCTGGTGCGACGAGACGGTTGTAGAAGCCCCAGCGCTCCGCCTCTTCTCCGCTCATCGAGCGGCCCGTGTAGAGCAGCTCGCTGGCGCGGCCCTGGCCGATGATGCGCGGCAGCAGCGCACATGCGCCCATGTCCGCGCCCGACAGCCCGACGCGCGTGAACAGGAACGCGACCTTACTCCGCTCCGTGCCGATGCGCAGGTCGCTGGCCATGGCCAGGATCGCGCCTGCGCCGACGCAGGCGCCATCGACGGCCGCAATGATCGGCTGCGGGCAGGCGCGCATTGCGCGGACGAGGGCGCCCGTCAGGCGCGTGAACGCGAGCAGCTCGTCCATCGCGTGGCGGGCCCGCATCTCGACCAGGGGCCCGATGATGTCGTGCACATCTCCGCCCGAACACAAATGGCCGCCCTCGCCGGTCAGGACGATGCCGCGTAGCTCGTCGTCCTGCTGGAGGTCGTGGAAGAGGTCGCGCAGTTCGGCGTAGCTCTCGAACGTCAGCGGGTTCCTGCGCTCCGGCCGGTTCAGCGTGATGATGCCGACGCGCCCGTCCAGGTGCCACGCGAAGCTGTCGGGTACGAACCCGGCCGCATTCATGCCGGCACCAGCGCCAGCACGCGCAGCGGACTGCCGCTGCCGTTCACGATCTTCAGTGGCGCTGCGATCACGATCGCGCCGCGCGGCGGCAGCTGGTCCAGGTTGCACAGACTGGCCAGCCCGAGCTTGCCGGCCCCGTGCATGATCGCATGGTTGGGGAACGGCGGATCGAAGCCACCCGCCTGGCCCGCGTCCGTGCCGATCGTCTCGACGCCCACGCCGGTCACATCGCGCCGGAGCGCCAGCAGCGTCGACGCCTCCTGGGAGAAGCCCGGGCTGTGCGGACCCGTTTCGTCCACGTTGAGAAACGAGGCCGCGTCCTTGCGCCGGCTCCAGTCGGAGCGCAGCAGGACCCACGCGCCGGCCGGGATCATGCCGTGCTGCGATTCCCACGCCTCGATCGCCGCGGGCGTCAGCAGGAAGTCGGGATCCGCGGCCACCTCCTCGCTCACGTCGATCACGCACGCCGGGCCGACGAATCGGTGGGGCGGCAGCGTGTCGCACGCGTTGTTCTCGAGGTCCTTGCCCGTGATCCAGTGCACGGGCGCGTCGAAATGCGTGCCCGTGTGCTCGCCCAGTGTGAGCGCGTTCCAGTACCAGGCCGGTCCTCGATCATCGTATCTCGAGATCTCCCGGATCGTTACGCCCGGCGATGGGGCGAAAATCTCCGGCAGCCCGATGACGGGCGTGTCCGGCCCGAGCGGCTGGGTAAGGTCGACGACCTTCACCGTCCCGGCCGTCAGTGCCTGGGCGAGTTGTTCGAGCAGAGCCGCCATGGTCCGTCGCTGGTTTACGGTTTCGTGGAGGGTTCATTCGAAAGTACGCTCCTGTCCGGCAGGCCGGCCAGATGACGGGCGAACTGGAACCGGTTCTCGAGCAGGGCCAGGTCGGTCACGAAGCCGGCCGTGCCCTGGGGCGGCTCGTAGTGCGCCTCGACCGCGGCCACGATCGTCGTGAGCGTGTTCGACGCGATCGCTTCCACCGTCGCCGCACGCAGCGCGTCCGGCGTATCCGCTCTCGCCGTGCGCGGGATCCCCGCCGCGGCCGCGATCCCGGCCAGGTCGGAACCCGTCGACGTCGCGGTCGGGAACCCGCCGACCGAGAGCAGGCTGCCGTTGTCGAACACGATGTGCAGCAGATTGGACGGCCGGTAGCGCGCGAGCGTGGTGAGTCCGCCCAGGTTCATGAGCAGCGAACCGTCGCCGTCCAGCACGATGACGCGCAGGCCGGGTCTGACCAGCGCGACGCCGAGCCCCAGCGAAGAGGCCAGGCCCATCGCGTGCTGCAGGTAGAAGAAGCCGGGCCGGTGGCCCAGCGACTGCAGCTCGGCTGCGACCGCACCCATGATGGTGACCACGACGTTCTGTTCGAGCACGGGGTAGATCGCGCGCAGCGCATCCAGCCGCCTCATGCCGCGTCCTCCCACATGAGATCCCGACACAGAAGCAGCGCCACCGGCCGGAGCGCGGCGTGCGCCAGCGTCATGGCCTTGGCGATGCGCGGCGCGACGTGGTCCCTGTCCTCGAGCAGCGTGTACGGGATGCGCAGCGCATCCAGCACGTGCGTGGTCACGCCGCCGCCTTCCGTCTGCCAGGGATCCCGCTCGCCGAACTCGCCGCGGTGGCTGATCAGCATGACCAGCGGAATGCGGTAGAGCTGTGCGCCCGAGACGATGCCGTTGACGGCGGCGAGGAAGCCGTGGTTCTGCATGAGCAGGGCAGACTTCACACCGGCGAGGTGCGCGCCCATGGAGATGCCGACGCCCTCTTCTTCCTTGGCCAGCCGGACCAGGGTCATGGCCGGATCGTCATCGGCCATGCGGATGAGGTGCACGAGCCACGTCTCGGGCAGCGCGGACACCAGCCGTACGCCACACGACTTGAGCGCATCGTAGACGACGCGCGAGCTGTCCATCGAGACGGGCAAGCCTCGCTCCCGTGCCGGGGGGAACCAACCGCGACGGACCACCGCACCGGGGGACGGGGACCGCGGCGGAATCGTACGCCGCCCGGTCCGACTCCGGCAACCGTGCGCACACGGATCGGACTTGGCCGCGGCGCGCGCGCCGCGTACGTTCCGGTCGTGCCGATCCCGCGAGTCCCTGACGTGTCCCGCGCGCCCGGACGCGCGCTCCCATGAACGTCGCCATCATCGGCGGCGGGCCCGCCGGCCTGTACCTGGCGCTGCTGTTGCGCCAGGCCGGGACGGATCACGACGTGACGGTCTTCGAGCGCAACCGGGCGGATGACACGTTCGGCTGGGGCGTCGTCTTCTCCGATCAGACGCTCGCCAACCTGCGCCGCGCCGACGCGCCCAGTCATGACGCGATCGCCGCGAGCTTCGCGCACTGGGACGACATCGACATCCACTACCGCGGTCGCGCCATCACGTCCAGCGGACACGGCTTCAGCGGCATCGCGCGTACCCGCCTGCTCTCCATTCTGCAGGACCACGCGCGGGCGGCCGGCGCGAAGCTCCGCTTCCAGACTGAGATCGGCAGCATGGGCGACCTGGCCGCTGCGGGGGCCGAAGCACCTGATGTGATCGTCGGCGCCGATGGGCTGAACAGCACGATCCGCCTGCGGCACACGGATGTGTTCCGGCCCACGCTGGATGTGCGGACCGCGGCGCGCTACATCTGGCTCGGTACGACGCTGCCACTCGACGCGTTCACGTTCATCTTCGTGCAGAACGGGAACGGCGTATTCCAGGCGCACGCGTACCGCTTCGATGAGGACCTGTCGACGTTCATTGTCGAGTGCGATGACGCGTCGTGGCGGACCGCCGGCTTCGATCGCATGGACGCGGACGAGACCGTCGCGGCCTGCGAAGCCCTGTTCGCGCCCTGGCTCGACGGCCATCGTCTTTTCGCCAATGCCCGTCACCAGGCTTCGGCGCCCTGGCTCAACTTCATCCGGATCAGCAACGAACGGTGGCACGACGGCAACGTGGTTCTGCTGGGTGACGCGGCCCACACCGCGCACTTCTCCATCGGCTCAGGCACCAAGCTCGCCATGGAGGACGCCATCGTCCTGGCCCGCGAGCTGGATGAGGCGGCGCGCGCCTGCCCCGGTCCGCTCGATCAGGCATGTCTGCAGCCCGCGCTGGAGCGGTACCAGGAGGAACGGCGGACCGAGGCGCTCCGCCTGCAGAACGCCGCCCGCAACTCGATGGAATGGTTCGAGAACGTGAAACGCTACGTGCATCTCGAGCCGGAGCAGTTCGCGTACGCGCTGTTGACGCGGAGCCAGCGGGTCAGCCACGAGAATCTGCGGCTGCGCGATCGCGCCTACCTGGAAGGCGTCGAGCGCTGGTTCGCCGCGCGGGCCCGCGCCGAGACTGCGTCCGTGTTGCCGGACGGCGCCGACCCGGGCCGCAGCACTGTCGTCGAGAGCGCTGCCCGGTCGGGCAGCAGCCCGCGGCGCGAAACGCCCGCGTCCGCCGCCGTGCCGCCCATGTTCACGCCGTTCCGCCTGCGCTCGCTGCGCCTGCTCAACCGCATCGTCGTCGCGCCGATGGACATGTACAGCGCCGAAGATGGCATGCCCGACGACTTCCACCTCGTGCACCTGGGCACGCTCGCTCTGGGTGGCGCCGGTCTGGTCTTCACCGAGATGACCTGCGTGTCCGCGGAGGGACGCATCTCGCCCGGCTGCACCGGCATGTATGCGGAAGCGCACGCGCCCTCATGGACGCGCATCGTGGACTTCATCCACCGGCACAGCCCGGCGAAGCTGTGCCTGCAGCTGGGACACTCGGGTCGCAAGGGCTCCACGAAGCTGATGTGGGAAGGCATGGACGAGCCGCTCGAGCAGGGCGGCTGGGACGTCATCGGCCCCTCGCCCCTGGCGTGGAGCCCGCACAACGCCGTGCCGAAGACGATGACGCGCGTCGATATGGACGAGGTGTTGGCGCAGTTCGTGCGCGCGACCGAGATGGCCGCGGGCGCGGGGTTCGACATGCTCGAATTGCACTGCGCGCACGGGTACCTGCTGTCCAGCTTCCTGACCCCGCTGTCCAATCAGCGGACCGATGCGTACGGCGGCCCGCTCGAGAACCGCCTGCGCTATCCGCTCGAGGTGTTCCGCGCGATGCGCGCGGCGTGGCCTGCCGCACTGCCCATGTCCGTGCGCATCTCGGCGACCGACTGGGTGGCCGGCGGTGTGGACGCTGCGGAAGGCGTCGAGATCGCGCGCGCGTTCGGCGTGGCCGGCGCCGACATCATCCACGTCTCGGCCGGCCAGACGTCCACCGAAGCGAAGCCGGTGTACGGCCGCATGTTCCAGACGCCGTTCAGCGATCGCATCCGCAACGAGACCGGCCTGCCCACCATCGCCGTCGGCAACATCACGGAAGCGGATCAGGTGAACTCGATCCTCGCGGCCGGTCGCGCCGACCTGTGCGCACTCGCCAGACCGCATCTGGCCAATCCGCGCTGGACGCAGCACGCGGCCGCCGAGCTGGGCTACGCGGGACAGTGGTGGCCAGTCCAGTTCACCACCGGTCGCCGGCAGCTCGAGCGGCTGATCGAACGACGACGTGAAATGGAGCGCGCGGCGCGCGCCGAGCTCGAGGAAGGGGATTGATGGCAGCAACCGACAACGTGTTTGCGGACCGACACGCCGTCGTGACCGGCGGCGGCAGCGGCATCGGTGCCGCGATCGCCGAGGCGCTCGCTGCGGCCGGCGCCCGCGTCACCGTCATGGGCCGCCGCACGGGGCCGCTCGAGGAGGCGGCCGCGCGTCTGCGCGCGCACCATGGCGTGCGCGCGGAGGCCGTCCCCATCGACGTGGCCGATGAGGCTGCGGTCGACGCTGCCTTCACGGAGGCCGAGTCGCGTCTCGGGCCGGCGCACATCCTGGTGAACAACGCCGGGCAGGCCGAAGGCGTTGCCACGCTCGACACGACGCGTGAGCTGTGGGATCGCCTGCTGTCCGTCAACCTGACGGGCGCGTTCCTGTGCGCGAAACGGGCGCTGCCCGCGATGCTCGCGGCGAAGTCCGGCCGCATCGTCAACATCGCATCGACGGCCGGGCTCAAGGGCGTGCCGCGCGTCGCCGCCTACTGCGCTTCCAAACACGGGCTCATCGGGTTGACGAGGTCGCTCGCGCTCGAGTTCGCACGTGCCGGCGTGACCGTGAACGCCGTGTGCCCGGGCTACACCGAGTCGGACATGGCAGACCGCGCGATCGAACGGATCGTCACGTCGACCGGCAAGCCACCAGAGGAGGCGAAGCGTCTGATCGAACGGTCCAACGCGTTCAACCGGCTGGTCCGGCCCGAGGAGGTCGCGGCGGCGGTCGTGTGGCTGTGCGGCGACGGCGCGAGCGGTGTGACGGGCGAGGCGGTCGTGATCGGTGGCGAGGTGGCGTGATCGCGCGCAGGCGAACCGCGCCCGGTCGCGCCGCCGCATCGATCGCCGTCCTGCTGCTCGCCGGCGCATGCGCGGGAGATGGCCCGGACCTGTGCGTGCCCGTACACGCAGGCGTGCCCGTCGCGCGGAACGGTGAACTGCCCGCCCAGCCGGGCGACGTGACGTTCACCGAACTGTGGCGCGTCGCGGGGTTGCAGGACGGCCAGGACCTGGGCACGCCGGTCCCGCCGGCGCTGGCGCCGGACCGGCTCATTGCTGTCCCCGACTTCCAGCTGGCGGAGGTCTACGTGCTCGGGCCGGACGGCGCCTGGCTGGGTTCCGTCGGGCGTCGCGGTCCGGGGCCAGGCGAGTTCGACACGCCCGTCGCGGCCGCCTTCTCGGCGGACGGGCGGCTGCACGTCTTCGATTTCGGCAAACCCGCCCGCATCACGTTCGCACCGGGCGGCGCCTTCGAGGCCGAGTCGCCGATCGATCCCGCGCTCACCGCACCCATCGTCATGGGCGGGGAGCTGGCCTGGGCCGGGATCACGTCCGCCGGACACCTCTTCGTCCGCCTCGGCGTCGAGGCCACGGGTCTCGATCCGTCGCGGGGAACGGAGGCGCTCATCGTGTTGCGCGCCGCCGGCACGACGATCGACACGCTCCTCGCCGTCCCGCTCCGTCTCGTCTGGGGCGCGCGCTTCCGAGCCTGGCCCGTGCCGGGGGATCCCCGCATCGCCTTCGCCATCGGGCCGGACGGCACGATTGCGCTGGGCGGATACACGGGCTACCGCTTCGTGGTGTTCGATGCCGCACTGCAGCCGGTGCTCCAGGTCTGTGCTGCGACACCGCCGGCCCCGCTCACGCCGGCCGAGCGTGGTGTCGAATCGCCGGAACCGATGCGTGAGCTGGCCGCCGCCATCGCTGCGGCCGCACGGCCGGACACCCTGGCCAGCTTCGGGCGGCTGGTCGTGGGGGCGGACGGCACCTTCTGGGTCCAGCGCGAGCGGCAGCCGGCCTATCCGGATTTCGCAGGCTCGATGTACGGCGAGCCGGGCGCGACGTTCGACGTGTTCGATCGCGACGGCGCATACCGCACGACCGTCCGGTTGCCCCCGGCTGCCCGCCTGCAGGCCGTGGCCGGCGACACGCTGTGGACCTACGAGACCGGACCGCTGGACGAGATCTCGATCGTCGCGTACCGCGCGCAGACCCTGAACGCACTTTCCCGCTAACACGCGCGTATTCGCGCGCTCAGGGTCCAACATCCTTGACGGCTTCGGGAATGCGGGCGCAATGTGGAACGTCCATCCGCCGCGCGCTCGAGGGCCCGCCCCGGGCTCGGCAACCCGCCAGGACCCCTCGCGACGGAAGGATCTACTCCAGTGCAAGGAGAGGCGTCCATGTCCACGCACGCCCCGCCCGCGTTCCGCCGCCTGATGACCCTCGCGATCCTGGCTTTCGCAACCGGCTGCTTCGGCGACTGTGGTGATGATGAACCCATGAGCCTGGCCGAGTGTCTGGCCCGTCTCGACGTCGTCATCCGCGACTTTCAGCAGGGATACTTTCCGGGCGACGCGTTCACGGTGGACGCGACTTTTTCGCCGCCGTCCTCGGCGTGCCCGACGACGTTCACGTGGACGGCCAGCGGGACGGCCGTCCAGCTGGGCAACTCGACCGGTCCGTCCGTCACCGGAACCGCCGTGCAGCGCGGCACGTCCCGCATCATGGCGACGTCCGGCACGCATTCCGGGTTCACCGATTTCGTCGTCACACGCGAGGAAGGCGACATCGTCGTGAATTTCAGCGGACTGAGCGGCGGCGCCCAGGGCAGCGCCGTCCTGACGGGACCGGGCAACATCACGCGCAATGTCACGGGCAACATGACGCTCATGGACCAGCCGCCCGGGACATGGAACTGGACCGGCAACAACGTGACCTCCCAGGGTCATCGCTGGACGCCCGATGCCGGTGCCTCGTTCACGCTGGGCCGGAACGCCACGTTCCAGCTGAACATCCCCTACAACCGCGAGACCGCGCAGGTCGATTTCCGCGCCGCCGGCGTGCCGGCCGCCTTCACGGACGACTTCGGCTCGTTCAGCAACGCCGGCCGGACGTTCCCCATCACGATGGCGCAGCAGTCGTTCGTCATGGAGCCGGGTCTGCTGGCGGGCGTCTACCAGCCGGTGGACATGTCGCGCTGGTTCTACGTCCCGCAGATCACCACCGCGACGGGCACGCTCTCGAGGGGCCAGAACCTCACGATCAACATCCCGTACAACGCTACGCGCGGAGAGATCAACATCGAAGCCCTCGGCCTGCCGGCCGGCACACAGACGACCGGTACCCTCGCCGGCGGCGGCCAGACGGCGTCCGTCATCATACCGGGCATGGCGTACCGCGCACCCGGGTCGTACACGCTGGGCGTGAACCCGCTGATCAACTACCGGAATGCAGCGACGAACCGGTTCGAGGACTATCTCACGGAGCAGTCGACGTACACGACGTCGATCAATGCGGGGCAGAGCACAACGCTGGACGTGCAGTTCGGCCTGGCGAAATGGCGGCAGCAGGTGAACACGACGTTCACCATCCTGCTGGACCCGTTCGGTCACCACACGTTCGTGGCGGGCTCGCGCGTGTCTCCGATCCAGTTCGAGGTTTCGGTTCCGTTCGAGAGCCCGGCGGCGGGCGCTGCGCCCGTCCCGCTCAGGATCACGGGGGCGCCCCAGTGGGTTACGCTCGACGGCATGCTCAACGACGATCTGACGTTCCTGGCCACGGGTTCGGGGACCGTGGCCAACTTCCCGAACGTGCCCGTCCAGTTCACCGGCACGCTCAACGCGGACGGCTCCCTCACGGGCCAGTTGCGCTTCGGTCAGGATGTTGCACCGACGGGCCTGCCGAACGGGTCGATCACGTACACCGTGACGGGGACACGGGCGGCGCCGGGCGCCGATCGGGGCGGCTGACGGCCCGGATCCTGCACCGGCCGCTGACTCCACGGGGCGGTGATCCGGCCCGGCGGACGGGTCTTGCCCGCGGCCCGCGACCCCGCCAACCTTTCGCAACGTAAGCCAGCAGACGCCCCGCTGAACCCCGAGGTCGTCGATGCCAGCCCGACTGCCCGCGCGCACCACGATCCTCGCCCTCGTCGCCACCGGATTGGCCTGTGCGCCCGCGCTCAAGCTCGCGAAGGATGACTCGGCCACCGTCCTGACCCGCCATGCCCTCGACGCACCCGATCCATCACTCGCAGGGCCCTTCGCGGTGAAGTTTCTGTACTACGGCAGCGGGACGGACCGGAACCGGCCCGAGTACCGCGATTCCGTCGCGCTCACCACGAAGACGGTCGACGCCTCGAAGCTCGTGGATCTGGGCCAGACCGCGAAGGAGCGGAACGGGTACTGGGGCTTCACGCCCGCCCGCATGCCGTTGAACGGCCGCGTCTGGTATCCGGATGGGCCGGGCCCGTTCCCGCTCGTTCTGGTCGTGCACGGCAACCACAACATGCGCGAGTTTTCCGACCCCGGGTACGCGTGGATCGGCGAACTCCTCGCATCGCGCGGCATGATCGTCGTCTCGCTGGACATGAATTTCATCAACGGCGGCATCCGCAACGAGAACGATGCGCGCGGCTGGTTCTTTCTGAAGCATCTCGAACAGTGGCGCGAGTGGAACGCGACGGAAGGCAACCCGTTCACCGGCCGTGTCGACATGGACCGCATCGCGCTGATCGGCCATTCGCGCGGCGGCGAAGCCGTCGGTCACGCCGCGGCGTTCAACCGGCTCACGCACTACCCCGATGACGCCAACGTGCGGTTCGATTTCGGCTTCGGCATCCGGGCCATCATCGCCATCGCGCCCGTGGACGGCCAGTACCAGCCCACGGACCGGCTCGTGCCCGTCGAGAACGTCGACTACCTGGTCTTCCACGGCTCGCACGACGGCGACGTGTCCGGCTTCATGGGCATCCGCCAGTACCAGCGCGTGCGTTTCACGGACGGACGCCCGCACCTCAAGGCTGCCGTGTTCGTCTACCGCGCCAACCACGGCCAGTGGAACACCGTCTGGGGTGCGCACGACAACGGCCCGCGCAGCGGGCGGATCCTCGACCTGCGCACGCTCATGCCGGCCGAGGACCAGCGCCAGTTCGGCCGCGTCTACATCAGCGCGTTCCTCGAGACCGCACTGCGCGGCGACACCCGCTACCTGCCCCTGTTCCGCGACCACCGCGTTGCCGCCGGCTGGCTGCCGAAGACGATGTACATCACGCGCTTCGAGGAAGACTCGTACCGCCCCATCGCGACGTTCGAGGAGGATATCGACGTCACGACCGGTTCGCTGGGCGGCGTCCGCATCGAGGGTGACAGCCTGGCGACGTGGCGGGAGAGCCGGCTATCGCTGCGCACCGCCAATTCGCCGGTCGAGGGCAGTTCGCAGTACAACAATGCGGTGACGCTGGGCTGGAACAACCGGATCGCGGGGGAGGACACGACGCGGCGAGGTCGGCCGGCCTCCTGGACCGTGCGGTTGAGCGCGGAAGCCGCGGACGGACTGCGCCTGGACGAGACGTCCTCGCTGCAGTTCCTGCTCATGCCGACCGAGGCGATGCCCGGGCCGCGCCGCGTGCGCCCGGATTCGACCGCCGCGGATTCGGCACGCCGTTCCGCTCCGCCGCGCCCGCCGCGGCGCAGCGACGACGAGGAACTCCCGCCGGTCGACCTGTCGGTCGAGCTGGTCGACGCTGCGGGCGTCTCGGCACGGCTGCCGCTCAGCCACTACGGCGTCGTGCGCCGTCCGCTCGAGACGTGGATCCTCATGCGCCGCGACATCGAGCGGTCGCGTTTCGGCCGGCAGTCGGAGATCGTGCTGCAGACGTATTCGATCCCGCTGGCCGATTTCCGGCGGGCCCGCGCGTCCCTGGACCTGGGCCGGATCCGCGCGGTGCGTTTCGTGTTCGACCGGGCCGTGGCCGGCACGGTGATCATCGATGACATCGGCTTCGCTTCGCTCGATCCGGCGTTCATGGCACTCGCGTCGGGTCCACGCTGAACCCACGGGGGACGATGCGCCACGATCCTGATCGCTGGGCCCGCATCCAGGAGCTGTTCCACGCCGCCCGTGAACGCACGGGCCCCGAGCGGCGCGCGTTTCTCGAAGACGCATGCGGCGCGGACGACGCACTGCTGACCGATGTGCTGCTGCTGCTCGACGAGGATGCGCGCGAGGAAGCGCTCCTCGATCGCGACCTGGCCAGCCTGGCGGGCGAAGTTCTGGACGGGTCCGTTCCGCACGTGCATGCCGTCGGCCCGTATCGCGTGCTGGGCGTGCTCGGCCACGGCGGCATGGGCGTCGTCTACCTGGCCGAACGCGACGACCTGGCCAGCCGCGCGGCCATCAAGGTGCTGCGCGACGCGTTTCTTTCGCCGGCCCGCCGCGAGCGCTTTGCCAGCGAGCAGCGGACGCTGGCGCAGCTGAACCATCCGGCCATTGCCAGACTGTACGACGCGAACACGCTCCCGGATGGCACGCCGTACTTCGTCATGGAGCACGTCGAAGGGGTGCCGCTGACCGAGTTCGCGGCCTCTCGAGGGCTGCGCGAACGGCTCGCGTTGTTCCGCGCCGTCTGCGAGGCCGTGCAGGCCGCGCACCGGCAGGCAGTCGTACACCGTGACCTGAAGCCGTCCAACATCCTGGTGACCGCGGACGGGCACCCCAAGCTGCTCGACTTCGGCATCGCAAAACAGCTCGAGGCGCTCGAGGACCCGGCAGCGCAGACGCGAACCGGGATGCGCCTCATGACGCCGGCCTATGCGGCGCCCGAGCAGATCCTGGGCCAGCCGGTGGGCACGTACACGGATGTCTACGCGCTCGGCGTCATCCTGTACGAGTTGCTGACCGGTCGCCTGCCCTACGATCTGTCGGACCGCACGCCCGGCCAGGTCGAGCGGGTGATCACGAGCGAGGTGCCGGTCCGTCCATCAGCGAGCGCTCCGGCGGGCGGGCGCAGCGGCCTGTCGGCCCGCGGCCAGTGGGCCGATCTCGACGTACTCTGCATGACGGCGATGCACAAGGATCCGGCGCGCCGGTACCGGACCGTCGATGCCCTGATCCGCGACATCGACCACTTCCTGAACAGCGAGCCGCTCGAGGCCAGACCGGACTCGCTCCATTATCGTGCACGCAAGTTCGTGCGCCGCCGCTGGCGCTCGCTCGGCGCCGCCGCAGCCGTGCTGGCGGGCATCATCACGCTCAGCGCGTTCTACACGGTGGGCCTGGCGGCTGCCCGCGATGAGGCTGTCGCCGAGGCGGCGCGCACACAGCGCATTCTGCACTTCACGCAGAACCTGTTCGCCGGAGGGGATCCCGAGGCGGGCCCGGCCGACACGCTGCGTGTCATCACGCTGATCGACCGCGGCGTCCAGGACGCCGGGCTCCTGACCGGCGAGCCCGCGCTCCAGGCGGAACTGTTCGCCACGCTGGGCACGCTGTATCACCAGCTGGGCGAATTCGGCCGCGCGGACTCGCTGCTCGCGCTCGCGCTCATGCGCCGCACCGAGCTCTTCGGCGCGGACCACCCGGACGTGGCCTCGAGTCGCGTTGCGCTCGGCCTGCTGCGCATCGATGAGGCCGAGCTGGATGAGGCCGAGCAGCTGATCCGGTCTGCGCTCGAAGCCAGTCGCAACCGGCTGGCCGCAGACCACCCCGATGTGCTGGCCGCGCGCACCGCGCTGGCCCGCGTGTACCAGAACCGCGGCGATTACGACGAGGCGATCGCGCTGTATGAGGAGGCGGTGGGCGTCCAGTCGGTGCGGAGCCCGGAGAGCGTGGAGCTGTCGGCCACGCTGAGCGAACTCGCCAACACGCACTTCTACGCCGGCAACTACGACGCCTCCGACTCGCTCAATCAGGTCGTGCTCGCACTGGATCGCCGTCTGCACGGCGACCGGCATCCCAACGTGGCCGATGTGCTCATCAATCTGGGCATGATCCGGTTCCAGCGCGGCGCCTACGCGGAGGCGGAGCAACTGGACCGGGAGGCGCTGGCCATCTTCCGCGACTACTACGGCGACCGCCACTACCAGACGGCGTCCGCGACGAAGATCGTCGGTCAGGCCGTCCTCTATCAGGACCGTCTGGAAGAAGCGGCGGAGCTGCTGAACCGGGCCTACGCGATCCAGCAGGAGGTCTATGGGCCCGATCACCCCAAGCTCGCCACGACGCTCAACGATCTGTCCACCATCGCGATGCGACGCGGCGACTACACCGTCGCCGAGGCCGGGTACCAGCGCATGATCGAGATCTACCGTGCCACCATGGGCGATCGTCACTACTTCGTCGCGACGGCGTTCTCCAATCTGGCCAATCTGCCCGGTCCTTCATGAAGGCGTCTACCGTGGTGGTGGGCACCGCGATCGCATCCTCGTGGAACTCAGGGTAGTGACGAAGGCTCCCCCATCCGGAGTGACGAGGGGCGGCCCGGTAG
>JBFFZF010000093.1:0-17962 GCA_041568755.1 Longimicrobiales bacterium
CCGCAGGCTGGAACGCCTGCGCCACACCTGTCGAGCGGCGACGGCAGGTCATGGGTCGACACCCAGCCGGCGGGCGACTGCTTCGACGTCGATGCCGAGGCGAGCCGCGATCGCCGGAAGGTCGATGAGCCGGAAAGCCGGCGGGAGCGGCTCCGTCCGGAACAGGATGCCGCGCGGGACGGCGAGCAGCGGACTGCCGGCCGGCGAGTGCGGGCGGATGGCGAGGTGGCTGTTCCACACGTCCACGCTGCGCACCCAGACGGAGAAACCGTCGGCGCTCGCGATCTCCTGCATGCCGGCCGGTGGCGCATCCGTGGCGCGCTGCAGCACGTAGTTGACCGGCGTCGTGCGCGGCTTCGGCTGACTGGCGTAGTAATGCAGCACGAGCGGCGAGGTGCCCAGCACGGACTCCGGCACGGCGGGCGCCCAGTCGTACGGGATGACCTCGTGCAGGAGGGTCGACGCGCGGAACCGTTCCGGATCCATTCGCTGCCAGTCTCCGACGCGCACATCGATGGCTGCGCCGATCGGCCGCACATCCGTGAACGGCGCAGCGTCCCCGGGCAGCACGAGCACGAAGGCCACGAGCGCAGCCGCCGCATGCGCGCTGATGGCGAGCGGGCGGTGCCGGTCCGTGGGACCGGTCCGCCAGTACACGACGAGCGGGAGCAGCATCGCCGGGATGTAGTAATGCAGGGAGCCGTAGGCCTGCACGTACACGAAGAGGAAGTACGCGCCCGTGACGAGCGTGAGCGCGCGCGCGTCCGGGTCCAGGCTGCGCCAGCGCAGCATGGACAGCGCAGGCAGGATGCCGCACGGCAGGATCACGTACAGCACGCGGGACCAGTCGGTGAGCTGCAGGAACGCGAAACGGAGCAGCAGACCGCCGCTGCTGTACTCGCCGCCCGGCGCCGGGATGCCGAGGGCGGCGAGCGCGCGCGGCAGCACGAGCCCCAGGACCAGGCAGCCGGCCGCGGCTGCGGCCGCCGCGATGGCCGCGCGCCGGCGCGCGGTCACGAGCATGGCGAGGCCCCAGAACAGCATCAGGAGCAACCCGCTCGGCAGAGAGACGAACGTGAGGATCGCAAAGAGCGCCAGCCAGCCCCGATCGTCACGCAGACCGGCCAGCGCGAAGCCCAGGAAACACACCACGAGCAGCGTGTCCTGCGTCGCCGGCAGCGCGATGTCCGCCGAGTACGGGCTGTACGTCGCGCTGAACACGATCGCGAACGTGTAGACCGTGAGCGACAGCCACATCAGCACGTGCTCGGCATGGCGGGGAACCCAGCTTCGACCCGCGCGGATGAGCGCGAGCAGGGACGCGTGCAGGACCGGCAGGTAGAGCAGGTACGGGAGCCGGGCCGCGACTTCCACCGGACCGAACAGCCGGATGAACCACGCGGCCGGATACGCGTAGAGCATGGACGTGAGGCCTGGAAACCCGCCGATCTCGCCCGCGCCGGATGGCCAGAAGGGCACCGGCTGCGTGAGCAGGAGGCGCGCCGCTTCGAACGCATGCGCGCCATCGCCGTTGAAATTCTCCCAGTAGAACTTGGGCGTCAGCACGGCGAACAGCAGCGCCGGAACGCCGAGGGTCCACGCGATCGAGGAAAGCGCGGTCTCGGCGTCCAGGGGCCAGCGTGGCGGAACACGCCGCACACGGACGAGCAGCGCTGCGCCACAGATCGCGGCGGTCGTGGCGATCACGACGAGAAAGCCACCGGGCCCGATCGGTGTCACGGCCTGCACCGCCACGGTGGCCGCGCTCACGACGACCAGACTCAGCGCGAACCCGTGCAGCACCCACTCGTCGATCGAGCTGGCGCGATCGAAGGCGATCGCGAGCAGCAGACCGGGCGTCATCAGGGCAATGCAGGCGCTGATCGCCACGAGCGGCGATGCGACATAGAGGAGCAGCGCCTGCCCCGGGACGAAGTATGGCGAGCCGGTTTCCGCCAGAGCGAACAGTCCGGCCACGTGCGCGACGGTGCCACGCCCGAACAGCACGGGCAGCCAGCCGGCGGCCAGTCCGACGAACAGCCACACCATGCGCCGCAGCGGGACGGCGGGCGGCCGTGTCTGCGGCGCGGCCGGCGCGGCGCCGGCCCCGGGATCGGTCACGGGTTCACCGTTCCGCAGCGAGCGGGAGTGGCGGAGTCACCGCGGCCGCCGGAACGCCCGTTCTGCGCAGCACGGCCATGTAGTGCACCGAGTATTTCTGCCAGCGTCCGCGCTCGAGCCAGCCTTCGATGGGCAGGGCCAGCCGCATCAGCACGCGCGGCAGGAAATCCGGCAGGAAGGTGAAGTAGCGCACGGCCTCCAGCCGGAAGCCGGGGAGTTCTGCCCAGCGCTCGGCCGGGATCCAGTGCTCGATGCCTTCGTCGATCGTGCGGACCACCGGGAACAGATAGCTCATGTAGAGGCGGAACAGCGGATTGCTGGGGTTCGTCTCGTGCACGATGAAGAGCCCGCCGGGACGCAGCGCGCGCGCTACCTCCGCACAGGCCGCGCGCTGCGCACGCTCGTCCTCCAGATGATGCAGCACGCCCACCGTGTAGACGAAGTCGATGCTCGCGTCGGCGAACGGCAGCGCGAGCGCACTGCCGGCGACCGCCGGCCGCGCGCCGGGCGCGGACGGCGCGCCCACCCCGGTCGCGACCGCCACGGGCTGACGGAGCAGATTCGCCGCCGGATCGAGTCCGATCACGCGGTAGCCGCGCGCGCGCAGCGCATCCGCCTGCAGACCCAGACCGCAACCCAGATCGACACCTCGCCGGTCCTGCTCCGCCGGACCGAGTGCGTCCGCGATGAGCGCCGTCTTGCGGCCGAGCAGCAGAGCCCAGATGTGCGGCGAGAACTGTTCGAGATACTGCCCGGCAATGGCGTCGAAGTGCAGCTCGGGCCGTGACGATGCGGACAGCCTGCGCAGCTCGCGAACCAGGAACATGCCGCCGATCGCCAGGGTCAGGCCCGCCGTCGTCAGGCGAACCACCGACGTCGTGGCCACCGCGTCCGTGACGGCCAGGCCCAGCGCTTCCAGCTGCACGATCGCCAGACCGCCCATCGCGACCATGCCGGCCGGCAGCAGCGACAGCCCGCCGCCCAGTGTGGCCGCCCCGAAGACGCGCATCCCGGAAAGCACCCCGACGTCCAGTCCGAGGCCCGCCGCAGCCACCGCCAGCACGAGCATGCCCGGCAGCCACGCCGCCAGCGACAATCCCAGGACGGGCAGCACGAACGCGGCCCGTTGCGCGCCCCGGAGGCGCGGCCCGGCGGGCACCAGCTCGCCGGCCGCGATGAGTGCGCCCATGCCGGCCAGCACGAGCGCGAAGACCAGGACGGACCCGCTCGCAGCCGCTGCCGTCAGCGCACCGATCGACACGAAGTCGAATGCGCGCTCCGTCACCCAGATGGGCAGGGTCCGGCGCAACGGGATGCCGAACTCCCGGCGCAGCAGCGCGCAGCGCAGCGTCTCGCCCAGGTAGGCTGGCGTCGCTATGCCGGCCAGCGAGGCCATGTAGATCGACAGGCTCCGCCGCGTCGGCACACGGATGCCCACCCGCCTGCACAGGTACTGCCAGCGCAGGAAGCGCAGGAACAGGCATGCGCATGTGAGGCCGATCAGCACCACACCCGTGAGCGGCCGGAGCCGCAGAAGCGCGGCGCCCAGCGCTCCACCACCGGCCAGCCCGATCCACGCGGCCACCACCACGAGCCCGACGCCCAGGAGCAGCCACGTCCTCGCCCGAATCGACCCGATGCGCATCCCGTCCCGAAAAGGTTAAGCCTGAAGTGCACGGCCGCGCGCCCGCGCGCCCGAACCCGCGCCGGACCGCATGTCCGGTGCCGGCCCTTACGCGCTCCTGTCGTGTTGCACGCGCGCGCGCGTCGCGTCCGCCCGCCCCGCCCGCCCGAGCCGGCGGGGTGCCACCAGCCGACGACGCGTTGGACAGGCGCAACAAAGTGTGGCCGCGTGACCCCTTCCGGCCACAAGGGAGGCTCGCAGTCGAGGCGGCGGCCCGGTGCGCGCCGCCGTTGCGCACCGATGTTGCGACCCGGACTCGACAGACGTGGCACCGGGCCCGCAGGTTGCCCGTCACTTGAAGACACCGACGAGCGAGAGGGCGCGTGGCAGAACGGGATTGGTTGCGGACGGTCCGCCAGAGCGTTCCGCAGCTGGCGCGGGTGCTGCGCCATCTGGGGCCGACGTGGGAGCTGGATCGAGTCGATCGGCTGGATCCCGCGTTCTGCGCGACGCATGGCGTGCGCGGGCTGATCTGGGATGTGGACGGCACGTTGACGACGTACCACGGCCGCGAGATCGAGGCGGGGATCCGGCCGGCGGTCCTCCGACTGCTGGAGGCGCCGGAGCTGCGGCACGTGATTCTGTCGAATTGCGGGGAGGCGCGTTTCGTGGAGCTGGGCGGGATCTTCCCAGGCGTGCCCGTGCTGAAGGCGTACCGGTCGGCCGATGGGGTGGTGCGGCGGTGCCTGCTGGGCGGAGTCGAGCGGTGGGACGGCGGCGGTCCGGCGCCGGATCTGATCCCGATCCGGAAGCCCAGCGCGGAGCTGGTGACGTTCGCGCTCGACGAACTGGGCGTGGCGCCGGCGGAGGCGGTGATGGTGGGTGACCAGTACTGGACGGATGTCGCCGGGGCCGGGATGGCAGGGGTGCGGTCGGTCAAGCTGCCGACGCTCGCGCCGGCCACGTTCCCGCAAACTTTGCGGGTGCTGCAGCGTTTCGAGAGGGTTCTGCATCGCGCGGTCGGCGGCCGGCCGGGTGGCTGAGCGGGCGGTGGCCGGGCCCGTACATCGGGGCGGTCGGCCGGTCGTGGCGGCCTGCCGTTTGCAGCCCGGCACGCCCGGATTCCGCATCCGGAGCCGGACGGGGCCGCGCGAGCGAAGCGGCGGGGCCGGCGCATTCCACGGGGTGGAGCTGGGTGGCGGGGTGTGGTGGGGTCGCGGAGCCGGTGGCGCGGTGGAATGAAGGCGATCCTCACGTACCATTCGATCGATGCGTCGGGCTCGGTGCTGTCGCTCGACCGTGACGCGTTCCGCAGACACGCGGCCTGGCTGGCGGGTGCCGGGCTGCGCGCCATGCCTCTGGAGCGGCTGCTCGCGCTGCCGGCGGACGCGACCGGCGTCGCGATCACGTTCGACGATGCGTTCGTCAACTTCGCGACCGAGGCCTGGCCGGTTCTGCGCGACCATGGCCACGACGTGACGGTGTTCGTGCCCACGGGCCATGCGGGCGGGACCAACCGGTGGGAAGCGGGCGGGCAACTGGGTGTCCCCGTTCTGCCGCTGCTCGACTGGGCGGCGCTGGGCCGGCTGGCGGAGGAGGGTGTGACGCTGGGCTCTCACGGCGTCCGGCACGTCCGGTTGACCGGCGTCCCGGATGCGCAACTCGAGACCGAGGTGGAAGCTTCGGCCGCGAAGTTGCGTCAGGAGACGGGGCGGTGGCCGGGCGCGTTCGCGTACCCGTACGGGGATGTGGACAACCGTGTTGTCGCGGCGGTGCGGAACCGTTACGGACTGGCCGTCACGACGGAATACCGGCCTGTCAGCTGGCGCGATGAAGCGCACCGCCTGCCGCGTCTGGATACGTGGTACCTGCGTCGGCCGGGCGGCCTCGAGGCCTTCGGCACGAACCGGTTCCGGGCCGCGGTCGCCTTGCGCCGGCAGCTGAGACGGATCCGGCGCGTCTTGATGAGGGGAGTCTGACGTCTTGAAGAACAGCCAGCCGAAGCTTTCGGTCATCGTGCCGGCCTACCAGGGCGCGCATGTCCTGCCCATGTCGCTATCCGCCCTGCTGCGGAGTGATCTGCCGCGCGAGTTGTGGGAACTGATCGTCGTGGATGATGCCAGCACCGATGACACGGCGATCGTGGCGTCGCGCTATGCCGACACCGTCGTGCGCCTGCCGCTCAAGCCGAGCGGCCCGGCCTACGCGCGCAACCGCGGGGCCGAGGCCGCACGCGGTGAGGTCCTGGTGTTCGTGGATGCCGATGTCTGCGTGCACCGGGAAACGCTGCGGCGCCTGCTGACGCTGCTGAACGAGGACGCGAGCGTGAGCGCCGTGTTCGGCTCGTACGACTCGACGCCGAGTCATCCGGGCGTCGTCTCCGAGTTCCGCAATCTGCTGCACCACTTCGTTCACCACCGCGATGCCGGCGATGCGGAAACGTTCTGGGCGGGGTGCGGTGCGATCCGTGCGCAGGTCTTCCGCCAGGTGGGCAAATTCGACGAGTGGCACTACGCCCGGCCGCAGATCGAGGACATCGAGCTGGGTCGCCGGCTGCGCAACCAGGGCCACCGCATTCTGCTGCGACCGGAGATTCAGGGCACGCACATGAAGCGGTGGACGCTCAAGGACATCATGTCGACCGACTTCCGCCATCGCGGCGTGCCCTGGACGCGGCTGCTGCTGCAGGAGGGTCCCGCCGCGACCGGTGAGACGCTGAACATCCGGGCGTCGGAGAAAGCGTGCACCGCGCTCGCGGGCCTGACCTGGCTGGCCATGGCGTGGAGCCTGGTGGGGCGCACGGCGTGGCCGCTGATCACGCTGCCGGTCTTCGCGCTCGCAGTTGCCGTGATCAACCGGGACTTCTATCAGTTCATCGCGCGTGCGCGCGGCGTGCGCTTCGCCGTGGCGATGCTGCCCCTGCATCTCCTCTACTACGCGACGAACGTGGTATCCGCGCTGATGGGCTGGTTCCTGCACGTGCTGCTGGGTGAGCCGCAGGCGCCACTTTCCGTGTCGGCGGGCGTGGGGATGGATCTGAAGACGTGGCCGCCGCGGCCGACGCGGCCGTCCCACAGTGTATGGAACCCGGAGCCGGCCAACGGCCCGTCCTCCGGAGCGGCGCAGCCGCAATCGTGAACGCCATGGAAGCGGGGTGGGGATGCAGCGCATTGCCGAAGTGAGAACCGAGCTGGCCGCGAAGCCGCGACGCTGGCTCGTGACGGGCGTGGCCGGGTTCATCGGCTCACACCTCATGGAGCACCTGCTGAAGCTCGGTCAGGAAGTCGTCGGCCTGGACAACTTCGCGACGGGCTACCGGCGCAACCTCGAGGATGTCCTCACGCGCGTGGGCCGACCGGACGGGTTCCGGCTCATCGAGGGCGACATCCGGGACGCGGACACGTGTCTGGCCGCGTGTGAGGGCGTGGAAGTCGTCCTTCACCAGGCCGCGCTGGGCTCGGTCCCGCGCTCGATCGTCGATCCGGCGCTGTACCACCACGTGAATGTCGACGGGACCGTCAACATGCTCATCGCGGCGCGCGACACGGGTGTGCGCCGGTTCGTGTATGCGTCCTCGAGCGCCGTCTATGGCGACAGTCCCGAGCTGCCCAAGCGCGAGCCGGTCATCGGGCAACCCGTCTCGCCGTATGGTCTCACCAAGCGCGTGGGCGAGGAGTACGCGCGCATGTTCCGGCACGTGTGGGGCTTCGAGAGCATCGGCCTCCGCTACTTCAACGTGTTCGGCAGGCGCCAGGAGCCGCGCAGCACCTACGCCGCCGTCATCCCGCAGTGGATCCGCAAACTCGTCCTGGGCCTGCCCTGCGAGATCTACGGCGATGGCGAGACCACGCGGGACTTCTGCTACATCGAGAACGTCGTCCAGGCCAACCTGCTCGCTGGCGCCGGCCCGATCGACGGGACCGACCGCGTCTTCAACGTGGGTTGCGGGGAGCGGACCTCGTTGAACACACTGTTCCGCGCGATCCGCGATGGACTGGCGGCCACGCGTCCGGAACTGGCCGGCGTCGAGCCGCGCCACGCAGATTTCCGGGCCGGCGACATCCGGCACAGTCAGGCGGACATCGAGAGGATCCGCGCTGCGCTCGGCTACGAGCCCACGCACCTGCTCAACCAGGGAATCGATGAGACGCTCGAATGGTACGTGGAGCTGCTGAGCGAAGCCGGCGATCGGATCGCCGTTTGAGCACCTGGCGCCTGCTGGGCGGAACGCTTCTGGTCGCGGCGTTCGCCGGCGCGGCCCTGCCCGACCCCGTCCGCGCGCAGGCCCTGGTCAGCGGTTCGCTCGAGGGCAGCGTGGTGGATTCCGGCAACCGGCCGTTGTTCGCCGTGACGATCACCATCACGGACCGGACGACGGGGCGCCGCTGGATCGTGCGGACGAATCGCGCGGGCGTGTACACGGTCGACAACCTGGTCGCCGGCCGCTACGACGCACTGTTCGAGCGACTCGGCTTCGATCCGCAACGCGTCGAGGACATCGGCGTGCACCCCGGTGAACGGCGCGACATCTCGGTGCGGCTGGTGACCGCGCAGGGGCCGGCCGTGCAGACCCGCGTGCGCGCGGCGGAGCCGTCGATCGCGCTCGCCGCCCAGTCTGGCCCGGACCGCTGGATGACGGGCGCCACGACGACCGCGTCGCTCCCGCTTGACGCGGGTGACGTGGCCACCGCCGCGGCGACGAGCAGTGCGACCGGCGCGCGTTTCGATGTGGAAGGCCTGCCCCTTGGCATGCAGTCGGTGCTCATCGACGGGATCCCCTCGGCGGCGCGCCTCACGCCGCGTGCGTTGCGTGCACGCGCGGCCGCGTTCCCGCTCGCGGCCATGTCCATGGCCGGGCTCACCACCATGACCCCCGATGTCGAGTACAACAGCAGCGCCGGTGGCCACTTCGCCGCCGCGACGAGGCCGGCCGGCACGTCCGTGCTGCGCGGCTGGGCGGACGGTGCCATGGATGCCTTCGTGTTCGGCGCCGATGATGTGCCGGCCTTCGAGAGCTTCCGTTTCGGGGGGCTGATCGGTTCCGCCATCGTGCGCGACACCGCCGGCGTCGTGCTGGGCGGTGAATACGCCAGGACGGTCTCGCCCTACCGCGCCGTCTGGGCGCCCGGTGGTGCCGGTCCGGCGCTCGAGGACGCGGCGCGCGAGCAGTACGGCATCGACCTGACCGCCTGGTCCCGGCCGGCGCTCGAGACGGCGGAACGCATCTCCGGTTTCGCACGCATGGACCTCCGCATTGGCGCCCGGAGCACGCTCAACCTGCGTGGCCTGTTCGCATCGCAGCCCACGGTTTCATGGGTGCTGCCGGCCGCTGAACAGCCGGTCGGTGCGGCGCTGTCCGCCAAGGCGACCGACGTGTTCGCGGCGGGCACCCTGACGACCAGCGTCGCTGATGGCGCGGCCAGCAACGAGTTCAACATCGCGTTCGAGCTGAGTTCGATGGAGCGCGATCAGGGCTCCGGCCCGGCCCGGGACCTGCCCGCGACGACCGTCGCTGCCGCCGCCCGCAGCTTCGGTGACCCGGCCGGTCGCATGGCCGAGTCACGCACCTGGAGTCTCTATGCGCGCAACACCCTGACGATCCCGTCGGGTGCGCACCGCGTGAAGCTCGGCATCGCGTTCACGGCGCCGTCGTACGATCTGACGGTCCTGCACGGGACCGCGGGCACGTTCCACTTCTCATCGCCCGGTGACTACGCTTCGGGCCGAGGCTACTACGCCGGACTGGCCGGTGTCAGCACACAGCGCGCGTGGAACGAGAGCCGCTTCGCGCTCTTCGCGCAGGACTCGTGGAAGCCCAGGCCGGACGTCGAGGTGCTGGCCGGGGCACGCCTGAATGTCATCAAGCACGCGGACAGCATCGACATCGCGCCGGAGGCGCGCTGGCTGCGCCTCACGGGGCTCAGCAACCAGACACTCGAACAGCGCAACGTCGAGGTCGAGCCGCGTTTCATGATCACCTGGCGGCCATCCGAGACCGGGCTGGTGGTCACCGGCATCGCGCAGGTCGATGCGCAATCGATCGATCCGGCGCTCACCTCCGAGGTGCTCGTCCGCGACGGCTCGGTCGATGTGCGGCGCGGGTTTGGGCGGTTCACCGGGTACCCGGCGGTTCCCGACACCGTGCGGGTGGAGGGTCCGACGCTGTCCATGTTCGGACCACGCTTCCAGGGCGCGCGGACCAGCCGTCTGACGGGGGCGATCACCCAGGCCATCGGTACGTTCTCGCTTTCCGTGGCTGCGACGTTCCGTCGGACCGAGTTCCTGAGCCAGCGCAAGGACCTGAACCTGCTGCCCGTGGCTGCGGCCCGCGATCAGTTCGGGCGCCCCATCTACGGTCAGCTGCGCAAGGAGGGCGCGCTGCTGTTCGCCGATGGCGAATCGAACCGCAGGTTCCCGGAGTTCGACGAGGTTTGGGGTCTGCAGGCGACCGGCACGTCCACGTATCGCGGCTTCACGATCACGGCGGCGCGCGAGCTGGCCGGCCCGTTCGGCTTCCACGCCGCCTACACGTTCTCGCGAACGGAAGACGACTGGCTGCTCGGCTCATGGGGCGATCCGCGCTCGCAGATCAGCCCGTTCCCGGACAGCCTGGCCGGGGTCGACTGGGCGAACGGCCGCTCCGATCTGGACGTCCCGCACCGCGTCGTCGCCGGCATCGAAGTCCAGGTACCCGGCCGGTACGGGCCGCGGCTCGCCGCCGTGTACCGCTACCAGTCGGGTTATCCGTTCACGCCCGGCTTCCGCGATGGGATCGACGCGAACGCCGACGGTTCGGCAACGAACGATCCGGCGTTCCTGAGCGGCACGATCGCCGGGACGCAGGAACTGGTGGGGCGCTGGAGCTGTCTCGGCCCGCTGGAAGCGTTCGCCGAGCGCAACGCATGCCGCAGCCCGGCCATCCAGGCCGTGGACGCGCGTGTCACGATCGGTGTATCGAGCGCCGACAGCTACGCGGCGCACCTCGTTATCGACGCATTGAATCTGGTCGCGCCGGAGGACATTGTCCCTGACCGCGCGGTGTATCTGGTGGATCCCGCGCGCAGTCTGACGGTCAGTCCGAATGGCCGGAACGTGACCGTGCCCCTGATCGCGAACACGGGCTTCGGCGAGGCTGCCGCGCGCTACGCGCCGCAGCGGCTGCTCCGCCTCGGTCTCCGTCTGAGCTGGTGACCATGCGAATCCCGCTGCCTGTGCGCCTGCCCATCGCGGCCCTCGCGCTGATCACCGGGTCCGCGCTGATCGCGTGCGACCCGTCGCTGTCCGACCGCATCATCGCCATCGAGGATTCGGGCAGCGTCCGGCTCTTCGTCTTCATCGACACGAACCTGAACGGTCAGTACAATCCGGGCCAGGATTCGCTGGCGCGCAACCAGCTGGTCAGCCTGCGCATGAAGGGCGCGGCACAGGACGCGCGCACGGCGCGAACGGACAGCGTCGGGTTCGCGGCGTTCTCCGTGCCGGCCGGCCGGTACCGGCCCATCGTGAGCACCACCGTGCTCGGAGACTCGCTCGTCGTCATGAACGGCGGCGACGAGTTCACGGTGGCGGCCAACGACACCATTCAGGTCGGTGTCACGATCTCGTTCTCGATCCTGAACGTCACGACGGCGCGCACCGCACCGACCAACCGGCGGTTCTGGCTGACCGGCATCGCCGCCAACACGCCCGGCGCGTTCGGTGACAGCACCCTGCACGTCCTGGACCCGACGAGCGGGATCCGCAGTGTGCGCGTACGCCCTGCCCCCATCCTGCCCGGCGACAGCGTGCTCCTCTTCGGATCGCGCACCAGCCGGGACGGGCAGCCGGCCTTCGATGTCCAGACCTTCCTGATCCGCGCGCAGCTCAATCCGCCGGCGCCAGATACGCTGTCGACCGCCGTTGCCGCGACGGCCGACGCCGGACGCCGCGACGCACGACTCGTTCTCATCCGGAGCGCGGTCATCGGAGATACGGCGACCATGGCCAACGGCAGCCGGCTCCTGCGCGTGGATGACGGCACCGGGACCGTCGGCGTCGTGCTATCCTCATCGCTCAACTTCACCCCCCTCAGCCAGTACGCGATCGGCACGAGGCTCGATGTCATGGGCCTGCTCGTGCCCGATCCGACGAACTTCACGCGCTGGCAGATCAAGCCGCGCGGGCGCGTCGACCTCGTCATCAACCCCTGAGCGCGCGGGGACGCCCGGAGGGCAGGCTCGGCCTGCGCGCGGTCCGGTCGGAGCCGCGGCGCTGCGCCATCGGCGCGCAGGAACGTGACGGGCCCGCGCCGCCGCTGTAAGTTCTCCCGCCCCGAATACTCGTGGCCAGGAGCGACCGCCCAACGTGACCGACTGGAAAGCGCGGGCTGCCCGACTCGGACTGATCGTAGCGGCCGCCTGCGCGCCCCCGCCGCCCGATGATCCGGCCAGGGCGCTGGACCCGGAGGGATCCGGGCTGCCCATCGCCGTGCTGAGCCGCATGGACAGCGCGGCACAGGCGTATGCGGCGGGTGATGCCGAAACGGCACGCGGCCTGTACGCGATGGTCACCGATTCCGCACCCGACCTCGCGGCCGCCTGGTTCGGCCTCTACCTCGCCGAACACGATCTCGGTCGGAAGGCCGCCGCGGATTCGGCGCTCGCCCGCGCCAGACGCGTCGTTCGCGCGGACTGACCTCGCCGCCCGCGCTGCCCGTAGATCGGATGCCTGCGACTGATATCCTGCTCTTCCTGACCGGCCTCGCCTTCCTGATCGGCGGGGCTGAAC
Organism: Longimicrobiales bacterium; assembly: GCA_041568755.1. Taxonomy (GTDB): domain Bacteria; phylum Gemmatimonadota; class Gemmatimonadetes; order Longimicrobiales; family RSA9; genus JBFFZF01. Next base: position 12,512 of record JBFFZF010000093.1, read on the forward strand.
TGCTCGTGCGCGGCGCATCGAAGCTGGCCGAGAATCTCGGCATTTCGCCGCTGATCATCGGACTCACCGTCGTGGCGTTCGGGACAGGTTCGCCGGAGCTCGCCGTCGCCGCGCGCGCCGCGATCGCCGGCCAGGCCGACATCGCGATCGGCAATGTCGTGGGAAGCAACATCTTCAACACACTCTTCATCCTGGGCGTTTCGGCCGTCGTCGTCCCGCTGCTCGTGCACGATCAGCTCGTGCGACTCGACGTGCCCATCATGGTCATCGTTTCGTGCACGCTGTTCATGCTCAGCATGGATCTGCGCATCGGGAAGCTGGAAGGTGCGCTGATGATCGCAGCCATGTTCGCCTACACCGGTCTGCTCGTGAAGCTCGGGCGGAAACAACACGCCCGTGCGGTCGCTCCGGGCCGGGACCGTGCCGCGATGCTGGCTGCGGCACCGCGGTCATGGCTGGCGTATACCCTCATCGTTCTGGCCGGACTGGCGCTGCTCGTCCTGGGCGCGAACTCACTGGTGCGGAGCGCAACCGCCATCGCGCAGCGGCTGGGCGTTTCCGAGCTCGTCATCGGGCTGACGATCATCGCGGCAGGCACGTCGCTGCCCGAAGTTGCGACGAGCATCGTGGCGGGATTGCGCGGTGAGCGCGACATCGCCGTGGGGAATGTCGTGGGCAGCAACGTGTACAACATCCTGGCGGTCCTGGGCACGGCCAGCGTGCTCGCGCCCGGCGGGCTGGTGGTCGCGACGTCCGTCTACAGATTCGACATGCCGCTCATGGTCGTGGTCGCGATCGCCTGTCTGCCGATCTTTCTGGCACGCGGACGGTTGAGCCGCTGGGAGGGCGCCATCTTCCTGCTCTACTGGACCGCCTACATGGCCTATCTCGTGCTCCGCGCGGCCGAGCACGACGCACTGACGCAGTTCCGCGCGGTCATGGTCTACGTCATCCCGCTGACGATCATCACGCTGATCGTGCTGGTCGTGCACGCGCTGCGGCGCCGATACGGCATCGAGCCGGTGGCCACGGAGGAGACGGGCGCCTGAGGGACCGGCGGGCTCAGCCCGGGCCGGGGTTCTGCGGCGTATCCAGGCTGGCATGCGCGCCGCAGCCCGCACACACGACGAGCGCGCGGTGGCGGACGTAGGCGACCGTCGGGCCCGGATCGACCGGCTGCACGACGAGCGCGGTGGCGCAGCGCGGGCAGGGCACCGCTCCATCTTCCCGCAGTGCGGCCTCGATCCCGAGTCGCTCCTCCCGATCGAACGCGATCATGCCGGCGGTCCGTGCGCCAGGTCCGCGACGCCGGGCGTTCGACCCCGCACGGCGCGTGTGCGGGTCACGTCGCGGGCCGGTGTTCGACGGCAGCCGCCGCGCGTCGCTCGCTGGATCGGGCGCGGCGCGACCAGAGCCGGGCCGCGCGTCGCGCACCCGATCGCTCCGAGAGTTCCCCGATCGCGCGTGCCGCGCCCGCTGCCTCGCGCCAGTTGCCCGTCGCCCGGCCGAGTGTCCACGCAGTGTGCAGCAGGCCGAACGCCCCGTGGACGTGGCCGCGCCGCTCGGCGGCGCTGGCCGCCGCGACGAGCAGACGGGGCAGGTCCCGGGTCGATCCGTCCGGCCCCGGTCCGGCGAGCCGCGCGATCTGGCCGAGGACGCGCGCCTCTGCGCCCGCGGGCACGCCCGCCGCGTAGGCCAGAGCGGCGTCACGCTCGGCGCTCAGGGCGGGGCCATCGAGCGACCGATCCGTGGCGAGCAGCACGACTCGCAGCGCCGCGAAACGCGCCACGATGGCCAGGGCATCGTCCGCGCCGCCGTCCGGCGCGAGGTCCCGCAGGACCGACTCGGCGGGAAACCGGTCTGCGAGGGTAACGCCCGGCTCGATCGGTCGATCCGCCAGGCGCATGGCGACGGCCGGGCCGGAGCGGGCCGGCCAGATCACGTCCTGCGCACGGGCAGTCCGGCCGAAGGGCGGGCGCCCGCCGGCCCCGGGCGGATGCGGGTCCTGGCCGATCGACTGCATGGGCACTCTCCTCCGATGGGTGTGCTCCAAGGTAAGTCCGCACGGCGGCCGCGCCATGGCGGGCGGGGACGACTTCGGTCGCCTGCCGGGTGGGTGGCCTGAGGGCGGTGCGGCGGGCTCAGATCGTGAGGCGGCCGCCGCCCTTGCGTCGTGCGTCGAGATCGGTGAAGGCGGCGCGCACGAGGTCGTCGAGCGAGGCCATGCGCGGGGAGAAGCTGGCGATGCCCACGTTCATGCGCAGCTGGATGGACGCGATGAGCGGGTGTGCGCCCATCGCCTTGGCGATGCGTGAGGCGTGAATGAAACCGGCCCGGCGATCGGCGTCGGCCAGCGCGACGACGAACTCGTCCCCGCCGTAGCGCGCGGCCAGGTTCATCGCGCGCGTGTGCGTCGAGATGATCTCGGCACAGGCCTGCAGGGCCGCGTCGCCGGCGGCGCGACCCGCGCGGCGGTTGTATTCCGCGAACCCATCGATGTCCAGCAGCAGGATGGTCAGGCGGCGGCCACGCCGCGCGGCCGCGAACTCCTTCTCGAGGAACATCGCGAGGTGGCGCCGGTTGGCCAGCCCGGTGAGCGGGTCGATGAGCGACAGCGCGTGGATCTGCTCGTGCAGCCGGCCGTGCGCGATGGCGACCGCGGCCAGGGAGGCGAACCGCTGGACCGCAGCGTGATCGGCCCGGTCCGAGTCCCGGTCGTGCGCCCAGCCGATCGCGATCGCGCCCAGCACGCGCTGGTCGGCGGCGAGCGGCAGGATGGCCGTCGGGCCGGAGCCGTGCAGCGGCCGGAACGCGGCCAGGTCGTCGGGCAGGGCGCCGGCCGGCAGCAGCACGCCGTCGCGCCGCTCGGCGAGGCCCCGGAACAGCGGCTGCGCGAGCGGCACGACCGTCCCCTTGCGAGGGGCGCCGGGGCCTACGGCGTGGGCGACTTCCAGATCGCCCCCGGCGCGCGCCAGCCAGGTCGTGACCGTCGGGGCGCCCGCCGCTTCGGCGACGCCGCGGGTGACGTGCTCGAGCGCATCCGGCACAGAGATCGTGCGGATGGCCCGCGCGATCTCATCCAGGCGCTCCAGCTGCGCGCGGCCGGCCGGTGCGGCGGGCTCCGAGCGGGCGGCGATCAGGCTGGCCGCGGCAGCAAGGAAGTCGAGATCGGCGTCGGCAAACGTGGCGCCCTGCCGGCCGATCACGGTCAGCGTGCCGGCGACGCGCCCCTCACGCAGGATGGGCGCGACCAGCGCGGCCCGGCCCCGCGGATCCACGCCCAGCGCCGCGCCGGCGGCGGTCGGTTCATCCGCTCGGCAGAGCAGCGGGCGCGACTCGCGGATAGCGACGCATTCGCGTCCGGCGTAGGTTGTCGGGCCGGTCGCACCGGTCCCGGTCCCGGCCCCCGCGACGGACACGACGGTCGCCACGTCGCGCTGCGCATCGAATCGGGACGCGATGAACACCTCGCTGTCGAGCGCCCGGCTCACACGGGCCGCGAGCGCTTCGAGGAGGTCTTCCGGCCGGACGATGCCGGTCAGCACGCGGCCCAGCTCGACGAGTGCGCCGTAGCGGACCGCGAGCGGTCCGGCTTCAGAAACGTTCAGGTGCACGTGCCATCACTACGGGTCCGGGAGGAGGTCCGACGGGGTGCCGGCCCACACCATAGAATCGGGGGCTGACCCCAACAAGTTGAATCCGCGGAACCGTCGCACCGCCGCGCCAGCATGAAGGCGAACGCGTCCGCCGTCCTGTTCATGGCCGTGCTCGTGGACATGATCGGCTTCGGCATCGTGATCCCCGTGCTGCCCTTCTACGCCACTTCCTTCGGCGCCTCGCCGTTCGAGGTGACCGCGCTGTTCGCCGCCTACTCCGCCATGCAGATGGTGGCGACACCGATCTGGGGACGCATTTCCGATCGCCGCGGGCGCAGACCGCTGCTCGTGGCCGGGCTCTTCGCCTCCGCCGTCTCGCACCTCATCTTCGGCCTCGCCAATTCGGTCGCCCTGCTCTTCGCCTCGCGCATGGCCGCAGGCGCCGCAGGCGGTACGATTTCCGTGGCGCACGCCTACATCGCGGACACGACCACCGCGGAGGATCGCGCGCACTACATGGGGCTCGTCGGCGCCGCCGCCGGGCTGGGCGTCATGATCGGGCCGGCCATCGGCGGCTTCGTCAGCCGCTGGGGCCTCGGTATCCCCGGCTTCGTCGCCGCCGCGCTGGCCGCGGTGAACGGCGTCGCTGCGTTCTTCCTCCTGGCGGAATCGCGCCCCGCGCACCAGGTCGGCCGCGCACCGACCGGCCGGACGGCCACCCTGCGCGGCTGGGTCAGCACCATGACCAGTGCGCCGATCTCCCTGCTCATGGTCGTCTACTTCCTGGCGATCTCGGCGTTCACCGGCATGACCGCGCTGCTCGCGCTCTATACGGAGGCGCGTTTCGGCATGGACGCCGCCGACATGGGCATCATCTTCACCCTGGCGGGCGGCGCCACGGTCGTCGTGCGCGGCCTGCTGCTCGGCCGGCTCGTGCGCCGCTTCGGCGAGCGGGCCGTGGTGCGCGGTGGGGCGGTCGCGCTGCTCGCTTCGCTCGCCGGGTTGCCGCTGATCCCCAACGGCTGGTGGGTCGGTGTCATCGTCGTGCTGTACGCCTTCGGTGCGGGAACGCTCTTCCCGACGCTGGCCACTCTGGTCTCGTTCGCGACGGACGCGGATTCGCAGGGCGCCGTGCTGGGCGGCAGCCAGGTCGTCGGCGGACTCGGCCGCGTGACGGGCCCGATGTGGTTCGGCCTGCTGTTCCAGGACCTGAGCCTGGACAGCCCGTTCCTGATCGGGGCCGCGCTCGTCGCCGGCGCGTGGCTGGTCGCGGCGCGCATCCCCGAATCCCTCGGGGCCGGCGCGCGGCGCGTGTCGCGGGCGATTCCCGATATCGTCGAACAGCAGACGATTGCGCCGGACTAGGCTGACGGATCAACGACGGGAATGGGGAGTGGGGTTGGGGATGGAGGATGGGGGACGAAAGAGAACAGCACCGACGGACGGACCGGACGGATGGGAAAGAGGGGTTCGGGGTGCTCTTGCACCGGCGCCACGCGGCGTCGTATCGTCCGGTCCTCTTCGAGGAGAAAGGAAACGGGATGGAGTTCGTGACCGGCTTCGCGGTCTGGACCGCGATCGGACTGGCGGGCGGGTTCCTGGCGCGCACGTTCTACCGTGCGGACGTCGTGACCGGCCTGACGCTGATCTTCGGCGTCTGCGGCGCGTTCATAGGCGGCATGCTCGGCACGGCCGCGTACATCCACAACAACCCCGTCCCGCTGCGTCTGGGCAGCCTGATCGGTGCGACGGCCGGCGCCCTGTTCTTCTCGACGCTCTACCACTTCATCGCGAAACGTGCGACCTGACGGGCCGCGCGACACCCGCTTTCAGCGAGCCGGGAACAGAACCACCG
>JBFFZF010000094.1:0-17647 GCA_041568755.1 Longimicrobiales bacterium
ACTCAACACACGCTGGTTGGTCTCGATCTCGCGGGCCACGCCGCGCGCTTCCTCGTGCAGCCGCGAGCGCATGGCCGCCAGTTCAGCCGTCATGCGCGGACCGAGTGCGGCGTCGAGTTCATCGAGCGGCGTGTCCTCGGCCGGTGCCAGCAACCCGATCAGAGTGCGCCGCCGCCGTCGTGCTTCGCCCAGCGTGTGCATGACGCGGTGGGCGGCCACGACGCTCTCATCCAGGACTTCCAGATCATCACGGGCTACGCCCTCGCGCTGGCGCCTAAGCACGCTGCGCAGTTCGCCCAGCAGACGGCATTCGACCTCGATGGCCTCCACGAGGGAGCGCCGGTCCGTCATGCGTCCTCCCTGAGGTGGCGCATGCGGCCACGCAGTGTGAGCAGGGCCCTGGTGCGGATCTGCGACACGCGCGATTCCGTCAGGCCGAGCACGTCGGCGATCTGGCGGAGCTTGAGTTCTTCGTGGTAGTAGAGCATGAGCACGATACGCTCGCGCTCGGTCAGCAGCCGGATCTCCTTTTCCAGAACGTCGATCTCGCAACGCGTGGTGAGGCGTTCCTCGGCCTCCGCGCCGTCCGCGCCCGGGATCAGCTCGCCCACGGTCGGCCCGTCGCCATCGGCCGGGCGCACTCTGCGATCGAGCGACAGCGTGTTCGCCTCGCGCGCGGCAGCCTGCCATTTCCACAGTGTCTGGACATCCAGGTCCAGGGCACGCGCGGTCTCGGCGTCGGCCGGTGTGCGGCCCAGTTCGCGGGACAGCTTCTGTTCGGCCCCGGCGATCGATCGCTGGCGGCGGCGTACCGTCCGGCTCGCGACGTCGCTGCGCCTCAGATCGTCCAGGATGGCGCCACGGATGCGGGGCACGGCGTACGTGCTGAACGCGAGCCCGCGTTCGCTCTCGAACGAGTCGACGGCACGGAGCAGGCCGAGGCAGCCGGCGTTGACCAGGTCGTCCAGCATCACGCAGTCACCCACCTTGCGCCGGATCTGGCGGGCGATGTGGTGAACGAGAGGCATGTTCTGGTCGATGATGCTGGCGCGCGCGTCCTGATCGCCATGATCGCGCAAGGCCTCCCAGAGGGTCATAGTGTCCCGCTCCATCGTTGCGTCCGCGCCCAGCGGACTGCGCCCGTGACCGGACCGGCCGCAGCACGCCGATCCCGGTGAACGGCCGGCGAGGGGGCAAGCCACGTTCCCCGGCCGGACGGCCCGGGGACCGGCCGCGACAGGACGGAGCGCTACCGACGCAAGGCGTTGTGATGAATGGACTTGTGGCTCAGGGCGAGACCGCGGAGCGCGGCGGGCGAAGACCGATCGGCCGGCCGCCGCGGCAAGTTGTGCCGGGCGCCGCAGGAGCAACTTTCCGGGGCGCGACGAGCGCGCCGCGGGCTAGTTCTCCTGCGGGTCGTCCGGCCGGTTGAGCTTGTTGCGGAGCGTGCGCACGCTGATGCCGAGCAGGTCGGCCGCGCGCGTCCGGTTCTGATTGGTCACGGCCAGAGCGCGCTCGATCAGGTGCTGCTCGGCCTCCGCGATGTTCAGCGAAGGCACGGCGAGTTCGCTGGCGGGCGCCCGCCCATCGAGCATGGCGCCCGTGACGCGCCGGCCGGGCAGCAGGTCGAACGCTTCGGGGCCGATCGTGGCGTTCTCGCTCAGGATGACGGCGCGTTCGACGGCGTGCGCAAGCTCGCGGACGTTGCCGGGCCAGGGGTGCGCGGCCAGCAGCGCCATCGCCTCCGGCTGCACGCCGTTGATCTCCTTGCCGATCTCGCGGGCGGTGCGCTGCGCGAAATGACGCACCAGCTGCGACAGGTCGTCGAGCCGCTCACGCAGGGGCGGGATCATCATGGGCACGACGCTGAGCCGGTAGTACAGATCCTCCCGGAAACGACGTTCGCGGACTTCGGCAGCCAGGTCGCGGTTGGTCGTCGCGATGACGCGGACGGACACGCGGATCGGCGTCGTGCCGCCCACGCGCTCGAACTCCCGTTCCTGCAGCACGCGCAGCAGCTTGGCCTGCAGGTCCATGCGCATCTCGCTGATCTCATCCAGCAGCAGTGTGCCGTTGTGCGCGCGCTCGAACGCGCCCTTGACCTGACGGATCGCGCCGGTGAACGCGCCCTTCTCGTGCCCGAAGAGCGTGCTCTCGACGAGCGATTCCGGCAGGGCGGCGCAGTTGATGGTGATGAACGGCCCATCCGCCCAGTCGCTGTGCGCGTGGATCGCGCGGGCGACCAGCTCCTTGCCCGTGCCCGACTCGCCCTGGATCAGAACGGTCGCCCGGGTACGCGAGACCGTCTGGATGCGGTCCAGCAGCCCGCGCATGACGCTGCACGAGCCCACGATACGGTCCTCGTTGCGGCGTGCGGTGGCCTCGCGCAGCTGCCGGGTCGAGCGCCGCATGCTCAGGAACTCGAGCGCGTGATCGACGACGAGCTTCAGCTGGTCCGCCCGGATCGGCTTGGTCACGTAATCCAGTGCGCCGGCCTTCATGGAGGCGACGGCGTGTTCCACGCTGGCGTGGGCGGTCAGCATGATGAGGGGTACTTCGAGGCCCGTCTCGGCCAGGCGCTGCAGGAACTCGAGACCCGTTGCCTCGGGCATGCGGTAATCGGAGATGATCAGATCGACCGGCTCGTTCTGGAGCACGCCGAACGCTGCATCGACGTTGGACATGCCGATCGCCCGGTGGCCCGCGTTCTCGAGCGTCCGCCGGATCACATGCAGGACGGTGGGTTCGTCATCGACGCAAAGGATCGTCGCCATCAGATCACTCCCGTGGCCTTCATGGCCGGGGGCGTCCCTGCCCCCCCTTCAAGTTCCTGAACGTCTGGCCGATCACCTGCGCCGGGTCCGACCAGCCGACGGTCCCGCGCACGGGGTCCCTCCGGCCCGGCCGTCGGGACGCTGTCGATCAGTATCGGCGGAAAACCGCCCGCGCAGCAGCCCGCCCGGCCCGTGGTGCGTTCCGTCCCCGCGCGTCCCCGTTCAGAGCTGTCCCAGCACGACGATGCCCTCGCGGCGGAGGGCGATCCGCACGGTCTCGCCCGGATCCAGGGCGAGCGGCGCGTAGCTGAGCAGCGGGAAGCGGATCTCGAGGGTGTGACCGTTGGGCAGCCGGACGCGCAGCACGCGCGCGCCGGAGGTCTGGCGGACGCTCACGATCTCGGCGTCGATGACGTTGTGGGAGACCTGCGGTCCGGACGGCCGGTCGGGGTACACGATCTTCACATCGTCCGGGCGGATGTGTGCGGTCACCGCGGCGCCCGCCTCGAGCGAGGGATCGGCCGGTGCCTCCAGCCGCAGCCCGTCCCACTCCAGCGTCGTGGTCGGCCCGACCTCGAGCACGCGCGCGTGCACCAGGTTGCGGATGCCCATGATCTCCGCGACGCCGCGCGTGGCCGGCCGGCGGAACACCTCGTCGATCGGCCCCTCCTGTTCGATGCGACCGCCGTGCAGCACGGCGATCCGGTCGCCGATCGCGAACGCATCCTCCAGCCGGTGCGTCACGAGCACGACGACCAGCCCCAGCGCGCGCTGCAGCGCGCGCAGATCACGCTGCAAACGCTCGCGCACCGGCGCGTCCAGCGCGGCGAACGGCTCGTCCAGCAGCAGCACGTGCGTGTCTCCGGCCAGGGCACGCGCGATCGCGACGCGCTGCTGCTGGCCGCCGGACAGCTGCTGCGGCCGACGATCGCCGAGGTGCGCCATCGAGACGCGCTCGAGCAGGGCGAGGACACGGGCAGGAGCGTCGGGCCCAGCGCGCAGCGCGAACGCGATGTTCTCGGCCGCGGACATGTGGGGGAAGAGCGCGTAGTCCTGCATGACGAACCCGACACGGCGCTGGCGCGCGGGCAGATCGACGGGCGGACCGGGTCTTCCGCGGCGGAAGAAGACGCGGCCGTTCACCAGGATCTCGCCGCGGTCCGGCCGGATCAGCCCCGCGATCGCGTTCAGGACCGTCGTCTTGCCCGCACCCGACGCGCCGAACAGCACGAGCACGCCCGGCCCCGCGTCGAGCCGCACGTGCAGCGAGAACGCGTCGTACGATTTCTCGATGTCGAGTTCGAGCCTGGGTGTCATGGCATTCGCGCGTGACGCGGCCCCGGTCGATTCACGCATCACGTCGCGTCATCGACCGCGGCCGGCGTCGGCGTGCGGCGCCCGGCCTGCTGTTCCAGCAGGCGGACTGCCAGCAGGCCGGCGAACGCGAAGACCGTGGTGAGCAGGACGAGTGTGTTGGCGTCGGCCGTGCGGCCCGCCTGCACGGCGTCATAGATGGCGAGGGGCACGGTCTGCGTGCGGCCGGGAATGCTGCCCGCCACCATCAGCGTAGCGCCGAACTCGCCGAAGGCGCGCGCGGCGGCCAGCACCAGGCCGGCCAGGATCCCGCGCCGCGCGAGCGGCAGCGTGATGCGGAAGAACACCTCGAGCTCGCCGGCGCCCATGACGCGGGCCGCATCCTCGAGCGCCGGATTCACCCCGCCGATCGCTGCCTTCGACGCCAGAACCATCAGCGGCAGGCCCACGACGGCGGATGCGACCGCGGCCGCCGGCCACGTGAACAGCAGGTCCACGTCGAGCCAGCCCAGCGGGCCGCGATCGCCCAGGCCGACGAGCAGGTAATAGCCGATCACGCTGGGCGGCAGCACGAGCGGCAGCAGCACGGCCGTTTCGACCAGCGACTTGCCCGTGAACTGATGGCGCGCCAGCAGGCGGCCGAGCAGGAGCCCGAGCACGCCGGCGACGATCGTCGCCGTGATCGTCACGACCAGGGACAGGCGCAGCGCGCTGCCGATCACCGGCCTGCCTCCGTCATGCTGTCCGGCACCGTGAATCCGTGCCTGCGCAGGATGTCACGGCCGCCGCCACGCACCAGGAAGTCGGCCAGCGCACGCGCCTCGCGCTCGTGGGGGCGCCGCGCAATGACGGCGAGGACCTGGTCGAGCGGCTGGTGCAGTTCGGCGGGGACGGGAAGGCGATGGCCGGCCGCCGCGTGCACGAGCGAAAGCGAAGTCAGCGCCACGCCCGCGCCGCCCGACTCCACGAACTGCACCGTCTGTCGCACCGTCTCCGCGATCACGATCCTCGGCTGCAAGGCGTCCCACAGACCGGCGCGCTCCAGCGCGGTCCTGGCGGCGAGCCCGTACGGCGCGCTCTCCGGGTTGGCGATGGCGATGCGGCCGATCTCCGGCCTGCGCAGCTCCTCGAGCGACGCGAGGCGAGGGACGCCGGGCGGCGTGTACACGGTCAGGTGACCGCGCGCGTACACGGCCTCCGTGCCGGCGACAACGCGGCCGGCCCGGGCGACCTGGTCGATGCGTGCGCGGTCCGCGGACGCGAACACGTCCACCGGCGCGCCGTTCAGGATCTGCTGCGCCAGCGCGCCGGACGCACCGATCGTGGCCGTGACGCGAATCCCGGTCCCGGCCTCGAACGCCGCGGTCAGTTCGGGAAGCGCCGGGGCCAGGTCCGACGCCGCGGCCAGCAGCAGTCCGACGCCGCCACCGGCGCCACGACCACAGGCGGACAGGCCGGCCACGAGCAGGATCAGAGCGGCGCGTGCGCCAGCACGCCCGCGCACGACGCCGGCCCGCGCATGATCTGCCGCTGTCACCGTCCGTATCCCATCCGTCCCCCCCAGCCGGTCCACCGCGCCGCCGTACAACCGGTGAAACGTCGGGCCTCCGGCTCGTGTACCGTTCACATCGCCCGCACCAAAGTCGCTCGCGGGCCGACCCGCTCACAAGGTCAGCCGGTCTCCGTCGCTTCGGGCGCGCCGTCGGCGCGGCAATCGGAACGCGCGGCCGGATCTGAAATGGAGACCATGCCCGAGTCGCTCGAACGCCTAAGCAGGGAAACGCGGCACGCGCTGCGCAGTCTGCAGCGGGCGCCCGCCTTCACGGCGGCGACGATCGCGACGCTCGCGCTCGGCATCGGTGCAGTCACGCTCACGTTCGATCTGCTGCACGGCACGCTGATCCGGCCGCTGCCGTTCCCTGAACCCGCGACGCTGCACCTGGTGCAGGCGGTCAGCCGCGAGACCACCGGCCGCGAATGGACCTGGCGCTGGTCGTACCCCTGGTACGAGCGACTGCGCGACGGCAGCGCAGACATCGCCGACATCGCGGCGTACGGCCGCGGCGAGGTCAACCTGGCCGGGGACGGTCTGCCCGAGCGCATCGCGACGGAAGTCGTGTCGCCGAACTACTTCCGTGTCCTGCGCGTCGAGCCCGCGCAGGGCCGCACGTTCCCGCCGGATGGCGCCCGTGCGGAGGTGACCGGCACCGTCGTGCTGGGGCACGATCTGTGGCGCAGGCGCTGGGCCGCGGACGGTGACGTGCTCGGCCGCACGATCCGCATCGACGGCGTCCCGCTCGAGGTCATCGCCGTCATGCCGCCCGGCTTTGCGGGCGCGAGCGGCGAGGCCGAACTGTGGTTCACGCACCAGACGGCCACCCGCGTCACGTTCGAGGGCCAGCTCACGACGCTCGAACGGTTCCTCACGCTGCTGGCCCGGCCGCTCCGTGGTGCCACGTCCGACGCGCTGCAGGCGCAGCTGGCGGCGTTGACCACTGCGATCGCCCTCGAGATCCCCGACGAGGATGCGCGCCCCGGCAGCACGTGGACCGCGCGGGTCGCGCCGCTCGAGGCCGCGCGCGTCAGACCGGAACGCCGGCGCGCCACGCTGCTGCTGTTCGGGGCCGTCTGGTTCGTGCTCGCGATCGTCTGCGTCAACGTCGCGGCCCTGCAACTGCTGCGCGCGGAAAGCCGGCGCCGCGAGTTCGCGATCCGCGCCGCCATCGGCGGGGGCCGCGGCATCGCGCGACTCGTACTCCTGGAGAGCGCTGTCCTGGCCGTTGCGGGTGGCGGGCTCGGCGCCATCATCGCGCGGAGCGGCGCCGCCTGGTTGACGGGCCGCGTGCCGCGCGCGCTGCCCGCGGCCTCGAACGACTACGGCGCCGTCGCCGAGTTCGTGCGTACGGGCAGCGGCACGACCGTCCTGCTCTTCGCGCTGGCCGTGACGGGACTGACCGCGCTGGCCTGCGGCATCGTCCCTGCGCTGCGAGCGCGCACGCCCGCCATGGATCCGCTCGCGGCGCGCCATGACACGCAGACCGGGGGTCGCGCCGCGCTCGCGACGTTCGCCGGTGCACAGATCGCGCTCGCGCTCGTGCTCATCACCGGCGCGGGCCTCTTCCTCGGCGCGCTGGCCCGCAACCTCGACACCGCGACGGGGGCGCGCACCGAGGACATTCTCACCTTCTGGGTGAGCCCGCCCGCAGCTTCCGTCGCAACGCGCTCGACAGCCGGCACCGACCGGTTGCTCGACGCGGTGCGCGCCGTGCCCGGTATCGTCTCCGCAACGGTCAGCCGGTGCGCCCCGCTCACGCCCTCCTGCTCACGCGCGCCCCTGTGGGTCGACCGTCAGCCCGACACCGACCCGCCCATCAGCGGCAGGCACTACGTCGCGGAAGATCACTTCCGCACCCTCGACATCCCGCTGCTGCGCGGCCGCGCATTCACGATGGCCGACGACACGGCCGGCACGCGCGTTGCGATCCTGAGCGCCAGCGCAGCCCGTCTGTTTCCGCCCGGCGTCGACCCGATCGGTCGGACCGTCCGCTTCGCGCCGCCCGACGACGTGACCGAATCGGACTGGCACGTCGTCGGCATCGTCGCGGATGTGCTGTACTGGCCGCCCGACGGCCCGCCCGGTGTTGATGTCTACACGCCCTACCGGCAGCACTCGTACCCGTCCGTGATGGTCATCACGCGCACCGCCGTACCACCGGCCGGCCTCGTGCCCGCGCTGCGCGCGGCCGTCGCCACCGCTGCGCCCGACCTGCCCATCCACGATGTGCAGACGCTCGAGCAGCGCACGCGCGATGCGTTCGCCGCACGCGCCTTCCAGACGGTGTTCCTCACCGCCTTCGGTCTGATCGCGCTCCTGCTGGCGACACTCGGAGCCTGGGGCCTGGCCCGCGCGTCCGTCGCGCGTCGCACCGGCGAGTTCGGCGTGCGTCTCGCACTCGGCGCCGGGCCGCGCGACCTGCTCCGCATGGTGCTGGGCGAGAACCTGCGCGTGTCCCTCACCGGCATCGCCATCGGCGCCGTCCTCGCCTTCGCCACAGCCCGCGTGCTGCGCACACTGCTCGACGAGATCACGGCGCCCCGCGTCCTGCCGCTCGTGCTGGCCGCCGCGCTGCTGCTCGCCGCGTCGACGCTCGCGACCGTCCGGCCCGCACACCGCGCCGGCCGCACCGATCCGATGCGCGCGATCCGCACCGATTGAAGCGGGGCGATAGCACGAAATTCTTGACAGTAACGCGTGCTCGTACGTAGGTAGAGTAGCTCCTCGATCGGCCCCCGTCGGATGTGCCAGCACCCGGTCGGTGTCCTTCTCGCGACGACGCGGAGGTTGCGATGCACCGCTCCGATCTCGCGCACGCAGCATCGATCCTCGGTTTGTTCGGGGCGGTTCTATTCGCATGCGACGCGCCCGCAGGGATCGAGCCCGTGCTCGACGAAACCGGGCGCGCGCCGGATCACGCCGCGACGCCCGGGTTCACGGCGCGGGTCGTTGCGCTCCACCCGCAGCAATTCGAGCTGGAGAGCGGTGCGCGTGAGCACGCCAGGGGCGCGTATACGTTTCGCATTGCACCTGATGCGCCGCCGGTTCCCGCCGGCAGCTACATCATCGGCGAGACGCCGGACGGAGACGGCTACCTCCGCCGGGTGACGGCCATGACACGGAATGGCAGCGTCCTGAGCGTCGAAACGGTCGAGGCCTGGTGGCCGGAAGTTCTGGCAGGCGGTGTGCGCACGGTGCGTGTCCCGCTGCGACCCTCGGCGGTGGCAAGGGCCGGCGACGAGGCCAGCGGCGTGCCGCTCAACCCGGACGGGACCGTCGCGCTTTTCGACATCGATTTCTGTACCGGTCGGGGCCTGGAGGATGCGCCGGATGCGGTGCGCAGCTTCCAGATCTGCAACCGGCCGAACGACGGGACGTGCAAGGAGCTGAGCGTCGGCAGCTACGAGATGGAGATCTGCGGCAACATCACGAAGCTGCAGGTGCGTGGCAGCGCGACGCTGGACGGTGAGCTGGATTTCGCGTTCGATATCGACCCGGGCGGGCTGGTGCCCGGAACGAGACCCGTCTACTTCCCGTGCAGCCAGTATCCCGGTGCGTGCGCGTACACCGGTGTGTGCACAGTGGGCGCGACACTGGTCGTCCAGGCGCGGCCCCTGCGGACGGAGGTGTGTCGTCTGATTCGCGCCGGGACCGCGCCGCGGGTCGTGCCGCCCGCCGTTTCATCGGTGTCCATGCGAGGCACGCCGTCGACGGACACGGGTTTCACGCTCGAGCTGGAGGGCACGGCGACGTTCGAGATCGACATCCCCATACCGAAGGCGGCGTTCTCGGAGGATCTCGAGCTGATTTCGGGCACAGACTCGCTGAAGATCGGGGAAGTCTCGATCGGCATGTTCATCAATCTGAAGACGATCGTGCGTGGCGTCGGCGTAACGATCACGGGCGCACACGGACAGGAGCACGACTTCGCGTACGCATTCGATGCGCGCCGCGGCTGGTCCGACTCGTTCAGCACGAAGCGGTTCGACAGCAATGTCGACTTCGCGTTCGTGCGGCCGGACTCGATCACGGTGCGCATGGGGTTGCGCCGCAAGATCGGTGCGGAGGTCGCGATCATCCCCGGCCTGCCCGGCAAGCTGGGGGGTGCGGTGGCTGTGGGTGCGGGATACGATTTCCCGTTCGAGGAGCTCACCTGGTCCCGCCCGCCGGGGTTCAACCGGAAGTTCGATCTCGATGAAGGCGTGGCCGTTTTCGCCAATGCGGAGTTCACGCTGCCGTTCGGTTTCACACAGATCACGGGCGTGGGCTTCGAGAAGGAGTTCGAGCGTGACATCATCCGGTACGACGCGCAGGATTTCCACGGCCGCGGCGACGTACTCGTGGACGTCGTGGTGAGCGGCACCGATCCGGATCCGGATGGTGTCTCCCTGTTCCTGACGCGCCGGGATGCGCAGCGCGACCCGCCTTTTGCGGGAACGCTTTCGCAGAACCTGCCCGGCACGGGTGGATCCGTGCGCTTTTCCGATCTGGTGCCGCGGCCGGATGCGCCGTGCACGCGGATCTACCCGCCGTGGCCGCCGTTGAATCAGCCGAGCCATCTCGTCGACTGCGAGCTGGCAGCGCTGGACCACGTGCTGCACGTGGCGGGCCTTGCCCCGAACTGCACCATCGAGGGCGCGAACCCGCGCGTGCTCGTGCTCCAGCCGGACGCCACGCGGTCGGAGACCGTCGACATCCAGTGCAATCCGCTCTCCGATTCCCTGCATGCAGCCATCGATGTCGATGCGGCGACGACCGGCACGGTCCCGGATCCGGATGGCTACACGATCCTCGTCGACGGCGTCGTGGAGGGCGTCGTCGCGACCGGCGGGCGCATCGTCCTCGGCGGCCTGCCGTCCGGCACGCACACGGTAACCCTGGGCGATCTCTCTCCGAACTGTGCGATCAGCGCCCCCACATCCGTCTCCGTCGACGTCGCGGCTGGCGACACGGCAGTGGTCGGGTTCATGGTGGACTGCTCAGGTATGTCCGCCGGCTCCGCACTGCGCATTATCGTCAGCGCAGCGGGGGACTCGATCGACGCGGATGGGTTCCTGTTGCTGCTCGACGGTGTCGCCGCCGACACGTTGCCGCCCAACGGGATGGCTATCCTGAGTGTGACGCCGGGCGCGCGCACGCTCGAGCTGTCCGATGTCGCCTCGCATTGCGCAATCGCGGATGAGAACCCACGAGTCGTGAACGTCGCGCCCGGCGCGACGACGGATGTGCATTTCGATGTGACCTGCGCACGTCCCGGTCCCGTCGGCGAGGTGCTCGTCACGGTGCGGGGTGGAGCGGGCGGCGTGGACAGCCTGTCCGCGACCGTCGGTGAAGCCGCGGCGACCGTGGCGGCCGACGACGGAACGGTTCTGTTCCAGGGGATTCCCGCGGGCGATCATGCCGCTGCGCTGAACGGCCTGCCATTCGACTGCGCCGTTTCCGGCCCGAATCCGCTCGCCATCACCGTTGTGAACGGCGGCCGTGTGACGGTCGACTGGACGGTGCGTTGTGCGCCGGTCGTCCTTCACGACATTGCGGGCACGATCGAACTCAACGGTTTGACCTCGCAGGGCCGCGGTGCAATGCGGGCGCCCGTCGCGGCCGCGGCCCGGGCCGCACAGGACTGCTGGGATCGGGCCTCGAGTGGTGCGCGCGGCTCCGCGCTCGCTGCCGGTACGGCGGGCCAGCTTTTCCGCTGGTGTTTCCTGACGCTCGGCATCGAGGACCAGACCGTCGACCTCGATGTCATGGGTTCGCTGGCAGGGACCGGCAGCTTTGCCCGCAGCATCAGCCTGGATCAGGACGCCAACGGCGGCATCCACGGCGGCGTGTCCTTCGACGTGCAGTGGAACGGACAGACCGGAACGTTCGCGGGTCACGCGGCGGGAAGCGTCCGCGCCGGCATGCTGGACGTGTACATTGCGGCCCGTGGCGCCGGCGCATTCGCCGGTCTCGTGCTCGAGGTCCATATCATGGGGCCGCTCGAAGGGCCCATGTCCTACACTGGCGGGATCCGGCGCGGCGGCTTCTGACCGGGCGAGCGTGCGGGCCGCGCGTCAGTGGCCGCCGCTCCGCCCGCGCGCCATATTCCGGCGACTCGAGAAGCGCATCACGTCGTCGCCGGAGGAATCCCATGCGCCGGATCCACGCGGCCGCTCTTGCGGTCTGTCTCTTCGCCCCGCTGTCCGCGACAGCGCAGACGTTCCCGACCGATGATGCCGTGATCCGCCGCATGTGGCAGGAGGGCATGGAGGGCGGCTCGCAGGCGTACCGGCTCGCGCAGGTGCTCATGGACTCGATCGGACCGCGTCTGACCGGCTCACCCGGCTTCAACGCGGCGATCGACTGGACCCTGAAGATGTACGAGGGCTGGGGCATCCCGGCGCGCCGTGAGCAGTACGGCACGTGGCGGGCGTGGCGGCGCGAGTACACGCACGTCGATCTCCTCGCGCCGCGGCAGCGCACGCTGGTCGGCACGATGCTGGCCTGGTCGCCCGGTACCAGCGGCCCGGTCGAAGGCGATGTGCTGGTCATCCCCGATCCCGTCGACGAGGCGGCCTTCGCGGCATGGCTGCCGCAGGTGCGGGGGAAGTTCGTCGCGATCAGCTTCCCGGAGCCGACGTGTCGGCCCGCGGAATCCTGGGAACAGTGGGCCCGCCCCGAATCGTTCCAGCGCATGGATCGCGAGCGCACTGTGGCGCGTCAGGCCTTCGCCGCGCGCCTGCGCCCGCTCGGCAATCTGACGCAGCGGCTCGAGGCGGCCGGTGCAGCCGGGATCCTGACCTCGAACTGGTCGGCCGGCTGGGGCGTCAACAAGATCTTCAGCGCGAACACGCAGCGCGTGCCGGTGCTCGACCTGAGCTGCGAGGATTACGGCCTGGTCTACCGGCTCGCGCAGCACAGCCAGGGTCCGCGCATGCGGCTGGACGCCAGGTCACAGGCGCTGGGCGAGGTGCCCGTGTTCAACGTGATCGCGGAGATGAGAGGCACGCAGCTGCCCGACGAGTACGTCGTGCTGTCCGCACACCTGGACTCGTGGGACGGCGCATCCGGGGCGACGGACAACGGCACGGGCACGATCACGATGATGGAGGCCATGCGCATCCTGCGCGCCACGTATCCGAACCCGCGGCGCACCATCCTGGTCGGGCTCTGGGGCGGGGAAGAGCAGGGGCTCATCGGATCGGGCGCGTTCGCCGCCGATCACCCCGAGGTCGTGAACGGACTGCAGGCCGCGTTCAACCAGGACAACGGGACGTGGCGCATCGATTACATCCGCATGCAGGGCTTCGCCGGCGCCGGCGCCAGCTTCGGCCGCTGGTTCGGCAAGCTGCCCAACGAGATCTCGGAACTCATCGACCTCGACATCCCCGGCGTGCCGGAGCGGGGCGGCAGCGACCACATGTCGTTCATCTGCCACGGCGCGCCCGGATTCCGGCTGCAGTCCAGCTACCCGGATTACCGCCAGTACACGTGGCACACCAATCTCGACACGTTCGACAAGATCGTCTGGGACGATCTGAAGAACAACGCGACGCTGGCCGCCATGCTGGCCTATCTCGCGTCCGAGGACCCGGACCGGGTCCCGCGCACGCAGCGCGCGCTGCCCGGCGGCCAGGCCTGGCCGGCGTGCAACACGCCCCGGCGCAGCTCGGGGAGCTAGGTGGCTGTTGTGAAATGCACGGCTCGCGCGTCCTGAACTGGGGCCTTGCCTACACTGACCGGGAACCGGGCCGAATGAACCGATCGATCGAAGCGCGGCGCGCAGCCGCAATGCTCGTTCTTGCCGTGCTGCTGACCGCGTGCAGCGAGACGCTCGCACCCAACGCGCGCGTGCAGCGCCTGGAAGCCGGGACCGGCGGCGGTCAGCAGGGCGTCGTCGCGACGCGGCTGACCCAGCCGGTCATCGTGAAGGCTGTCGATCGCGAGGGCCGGCCCGTGCGTGGGGCCACCGTCGTGTGGAGCGCGAGCGGCGGCGGGACCGTGACGGCGGTCACGGACGTGACCGGCGACGACGGCACCGTTTCCGCGAACTGGACGCTCGGCACGACGGCCGGCGAGCAGACCGCGACCGCGACCCTGGGCCTGCTGACAGCCACGTTCCGCGCCACGGCCGTCGCCGGGCCGGCCACGACCATCGCGGTCGTGCCCGGTGCCGCCGTGCTGGACGCGATCGGCGCGACCACGCAGCTGCAGGCCAGCGCGCAGGACGCCCACGGCAATCCGGTCACCGGCCGCGCCTTCACGTGGTCCTCGAACGCGGAAGCCGTGGCCACCGTCAGTCCCGGCGGGCTCGTGACGGCGAGGACGCCGGGTGCGGCACGCGTGCGCGCGACGCTCGATGCGGCGAACGGCGATGCTCAGATCACCGTGCAGCCGCAGCCGGCCACGATCACGCTGACGCCGCCGGCCGCGCAGTTCGCCGCGCTGGGCGCGCAGGTCCAGTTCCAGGCCGCAGCCCGCGACCGCAACGGCAATCCGGTCGCGGTGCCCGCCGCCCAGTTCGTCTGGTCGTCGTCCGCGCCCGCCATCGTGAACGTCAGTCCCACCGGTCTCGCCACCGCGCAGGCGAACGGCGCGGCCCAGGTGCGCGCGACGATCGGCAACGTCGTCGGTTCCGCGCAGGTCGTCGTGCAGCAGGTCGCCGCTACGCTGGCCGTCGTCCCGAAGGTCGACACGCTGACGACCGCACGGCCGTTCACGCAGCTCAGTGCCGTCGCGCGCGATGCGAACAACAACGTCATCGCCGCGCCCTTCGTCACGTGGGTCAGCGCCAACACGGCGATCGCGCTCGTCAACGCGTTCGGCCAGGTCAATGCCGTGGCCAACGGCACAGTGCAGATCCGCGCGACGAGCGGTGCCCTCGTCGATTCGGCCGCGATCACGGTCCGGCTGAACGCGCCGCCGAAAGCGGTGGCCGACACACGTGCCACGCTGAAGGACACGCCCCTCGTGCTCGCGGCGCCCGGCGTGCTGGCCAACGACACGCTCGGCGTGCCGGCCGCCACGATCCTCTCGTTCGGTGGCGGCAGCCTGGGCGGGACCGTCACGACGAACGCGGCCGGCACGACCGTGAACTTCGGCACCGGCGGATCGCTGCGCCTCGATGCGAACGGTGCGCTCGCGTTCACGCCGAGTACCGGATTCACCGGCAGCTTCACGCTGCAGTACCGGCTGCAGAACGCGGCGGGCCTGTCCGACGCCACGATCACGATCGACGTGGGCCTGGGTCCCGTGGCCGTCGATGATGCGCTCGCCACCGCCTCGAGCACGACGCTCGATCTCGCGGCGCCCGGCCTGCTGGCCAACGACACGCTCGGGTTCCCGCTCGCCACGATCGTGAGCTTCGGCGGGGGGACGCTGGGCGGGACGGCCGCGTCGTTCCAGGCCGGCAGCGGCGTCGCGTTCGGTGTCGGTGGCTTCACGACGGGCGGGTTCCTGCGCGTCAACGCCAACGGCAGCCTCACGATCACACCGCCCGCCGGCTACACCGGCCCGATCACGTTCCAGTACAGGTTGTCCAACGGCTCGGGGACGAGCGATGGCACGGTCACGGTCACCGTCGGCCCGGTGCCGGCGCCGGAGCCGGAGGACGCGGACACGTCGCCGGCGCCACCGTCCCGGCCCGGCTGAGACAGGGGGCCACGGGGACGGTTGGACCCGTGCAACGCCCGCGGCACTGCCCACCGAGGGCTGCCGCGTCGGAAGTCGCTGTACATCAGTCTGTTAGGGGAGGCAGTCCGCGGGCAGGGCCTGTGTCCTCTCCCTCCAACGGCTGACCGATCGGCTTTCGATGGTTGCGTGAACACCACGTCGCGTGAATACTCGGGTTATCCAAATCAAGCCTCGGCATGGCCGCCGTCCGTCTGGCCGCCTCGGGCCCGCCCATGCGGGCCTGAACCGGAATCCAGCCGATCAGTTCCCTGATCCTGGAGGAACTCATGTCGCGTCTCCACGGCTTCACCGCGCTCGCCTGCCTGGTCGTGTTCACGGCCTGTGACAGCCCGACGGCGCCACCCGCCACAGCGGAGGTCGCGTTCGCGAACGGAGCGGCCAAGTCGACCGGAGCCCCGACGATCGCCGACCAGGCGATCGTGGGCAGCGGGGTCTTCTCGTGTGCGACGTTCGATGTCCGGCAGGACATCGATGCCACGCTCCGCACCTGGACGTGGCTCAATGCGGATGGCTCCCTGCGCTTCCAGGCACACGTGCAGGGCAGGTTCACATTCACGAACCTCACCTCGGGGCTCGTCCTCGTGAACGATGTCAACTACCGCGAGGAAGTGCTCATCAGCGCGGACGGCCTGCTCATCGGCATCCGACAGAGCGGCGTGCTTCTCAAGGTGCGTGAGGATGCCAGGGGCAAGCAGATCGTCTACCAGATGGGGATGGCAGAGCTGACAATCGACTTCTCCACGAACCCGCCGACGGTCGAATTCGATTTCCACGGCCGTGTGTTCGATCAGATCGGCCCGTGTGAGGCCCTGGGCGATCCGACGCCCTGAACGCCGGACCGTCACTTCCCGCGGGGTGCCCCCGCACCCCCGCGGGAAGGTCAGTTCCGCACGATCACGCCGTCCTTCATCACGAAGAACACGCGCTCCATGACCGCGATGTCCGCGAGCGGGTCACCGGGCACGGCAATGACGTCCGCCAGTTTGCCTGCCTCGAGTGAGCCGACGCGATCGGACCAGCCCAGGATCTCCGCGTTCAGCGATGTCGCCGAGACCAGGGCCCGCATGGCGGGTTCACCCAGCCGCGTGCGCACCACGAACTCGTACGCGTTGCGTCCGTGCGGTATGACCGCGGCGTCCGTGGCGAACCCGATCGGAATCCCGGCCGCGAGCGCGCGTCGGAAACCGGCCTCCTTGATGTCCTTGATGGCGCGGCTGCGCGCGATGTGGCCCTCCAGATTCGTCTGATCGGAGGCCGCGCCGATGAAATCGCTGGTGGCCAGCGTCGGCACGTAGTAGGTGAACGCGGACTCGCGCAGCATGGCGATCGCCTCATCGTCCAGATACGAGCCGTGGTCGACCGTGCGCACGCCCGCGCGGATCGCGGCCTTGATGCCGGCCTCGCCGTGCGCGTGTGCCGCGACCGTGCGGCCCCAGCGTGCCGTCTCGACGACGGCCGTCCGGATCTCCTCGTCCGAGTACTGCTGCGCGCCCGGTGCAATCCCGCGCGACAGCACGGCCCCCGTCGCGAGGATCTTCGTGAAGTCCGCGCCGTTCTTGTGGTTCGTGCGCACCGCCTTGCGGATCTCGTCCTCGCCGTCCGCCAGGTTCTGTACGATGGGCACGTCCACGTAGATGGAGAACTGGCGGGCATCACCGGCGCCGCCCGTCGCGGACACGTAGTTGCCCGCCACGAGCATGCGCGGTCCCTCGACCACGCCCCGCTCGATCGCACGTTTCAGGTCGATGTCGACATACGGCCAGGTCGGGCCCATGTCGCGCACCGTCGTGAATCCGGCCATGAGCGTGCGCCGCGCGTTGCGCGCGCCGTACAGCGCAGCCTCACCCGGTGTCGTGCGCACCAGTTCTTCTTCCCACGACACGCCTTCCGTGCTCGTGAGATGGGTGTGCAGATCGATGAGACCGGGCAGCAGCGTCGCGTCTCCGAGGTCGATCACGGTCGCGCCGGCCGGCACGCGCAGCGCGGAGCCGACGGCGGTGATCCGGTTGCCCTCGACCATGACCATGTCGGGGGCGAGCGGGCTGCCACCGCGGCCGTCGATGAGACGTGCCGCCCGCAGGACGGTGACCTGTGCCGGCGCAGACGCAGGAACGGACAGTGCGAGGAGCAGGAGCAACGGGAGCGCGCGCATCGGGACCGGTCCCGGCTGGAGGTGGGCTGTGGCGGGCCAAGCTAGGCCGTCCACGAGGGCCCGGCAAACCGGCTGCTGCCGGCTGCCCGGGCCCGGAGCCGCAGGGCTCAGAGGAGCGAGCGCAGCACGAGCAGCACACGTCCGACCGCGCGCCGCACGACGGGCAGCCGTGCCGCA
>JBFFZF010000095.1:0-17633 GCA_041568755.1 Longimicrobiales bacterium
CGATCTTGGACCACCCGAACATCTGCACGATCCACGACTTCGGGGAGACGGCCGAGGGCGATCTGTACATGGTGATGGCGCTCTACGAGGGGCGCACCCTGAGCGAGCGCCTGAAGGCCGAGTCGTTCGACGTGGATCGAACGCTCCGCATCGTGCGCCAGCTGGCCCGGGCGCTGAGGCGCGCGCACGCCGGGGGCATCGTCCACCGGGACCTGAAGCCCGCCAACGTGATGGTGAGCGACGAGGACGCCGTCCGGCTGCTCGACTTCGGCATCGCCAAACTCCACTCCGCTCACACGCTGACCCGCACGGGCGCGACGGTGGGCACGGCTGCGTACATGAGCCCCGAGCAGGCCGCGGGCGATGAGGTGACCGCCGCGTCGGACGTCTGGGCCCTGGGCGTCATCGCCTGGCAGATGCTCACGGGGAGCCTGCCGTTCGACGGCTCGAACCCGCTCGTCGTTCTGAACCGGATCCTGACCTCCGACCTCCCCGACCTCACCGCGCTGAACCCGGCGGTGCCGGCCGCGCTGGCCGCGATCGTGGGCCGGGCGCTCGCGAAGGACCCGCGCGAACGCTACGCCGATGCCGGCAGCTTCCTCGAGGCGCTGGATGCGGCATCGGGATTCGCTCCCGCGACGGCCCCGTCAGGGACGCGGGCGTTCTCGCGAGCCCCGGGAGCCCGGCGCCTCGTTCTGTGGGGGCTTGCCGCAGCGGTCGTCGTCACCGCGGGGATCGCCGCTCTCGCGACCCGGGGCGCGCGACCGTCGGCCGAGGCGGCGGCGGAGGAGGACACGCGCAACGTCGTCGCGATCCTGCCGTTCACGGTGAGCGGGTCGGACGAGCTGGCCTACCTCTCCGAAGGTCTCATGGACCTGATCGGCGGGCGACTCGACGGGGCGGGCCCGCTGCGCACCGTCGATCCCCGGGCGGTTCTGGGCTCGGGTCAGAATCTCCAGGGGGCGGACCTGGCGCGGAGCGCCGTGGTGGCCGCGTCGGTGGGCGCCGGCCGCTTCGTGACGGGACAGGTCATCGGCGCGCCCGGGGGCATCAGCATCTCTGCGCGCATGCACGACGTCGGCCTGATCGACCCGGCCGGCACCCCCGTCACCGTCGAGGGCCCGGCTGACTCGCTGTTCGGCCTGGTGGACGCGCTGGCCCAGGGCCTGCTCGAGCGGTCGCTGACCGGCGCCAACGCGCGCATCCAGCTCAGCGCCGCCCTGAGCTCCGGGTCCCTCGAAGCGACGAAGATCTTCCTGCGAGGTGAGCAGTTCCACCGCCGCGGACAGTTCGACAGCGCGTCGGCCGCGTACAACCGGGCCCTCGCGCTCGACTCGACGTTCGCGCTCGCCCACCTCATGAAGAGCATGAACAACTTCTACACCTACGACACCGACGACTACGCGGCGGCCGAGAAGGCCATGCAGCACTCCGCGGGACTGCCCGAGCGGGACCGCTCTCTCATCGCCGCCTTCCTCGATCAGCAGGCCGGCCGCC
This sequence comes from Longimicrobiales bacterium, assembly GCA_041568755.1. Lineage (GTDB taxonomy): Bacteria > Gemmatimonadota > Gemmatimonadetes > Longimicrobiales > RSA9 > JBFFZF01. The sequence continues at coordinate 1,498 of JBFFZF010000095.1, forward strand.
TGGAGTCGGCGGAACAGAAGTACATTGCGCACCTGAAGCGCTACCCCGATGAGGTGAAGGCACTCCTCATGCTGGGCATGCTCTACGAGCGCGCGAACCCGCTGTGGGCCCGGCCCATCGACCAGGCGATCCCGATGTACGAGCGCGTCCTCGAGCTGGAGCCGGAGAACGTCCCGTCGCTCCACCGCCTGGCTCGCCTCGACGCGGCGTACCGCCGCAACGAACTCCTGCGGCAGCGGGCAGACGTGCTGCAGCGCGTCGCCCCCGGATCCGAGTGGGCCATCGACGTCGAGACCATGTCCGCCTTCGCCAACAACGATCGCCAGAAGATCGATCGCTTCGTCGACGACTACCCGCGGCTCTCGCTGCTCGTCCGGCTGTACGCCGTGTACAACGCGCTCCGCTTCTCGCCGGATCCCCGGGACGCCGACCGGATGCTCGCGCGCCAGGCCTCCGGCACGCTGAACCAGGAGACGGGGCTGCCCGAGGGCGTGGTCGTGGACGCGGACCTCAGCCTGTGGATCCAGACGCTCACGGACCTGGCCGCCGGCCGCTACGGGCGAGTCCGCGCGTTCATCACGGACCGGCAACGGCGCCGCATTCCTGCCTGGGACATCTGGGAGGCCGAGCTGGCCGTGGCCGACCTCATGCCATTGGACCGCCCCGTCCTCGAAGACCTGCTGCGGCGGGTCCGGGCCATCGACCCGGTGGAGCGCCTGCGCTCTCCGTTCGAGCCGCTCCACGACATCTTCACACCCGCAGTCGCCACGCTCGAGCGGGACGTCAACGCGGCCCGGCTGCTGGGACGGCTGGGCCGCTTCGACGAGGCGTGGGCGATCCAGCGGCGGATCGAGGCGATGCCGCCCTTCCGCGCCTTCGAGTCGCTCCGCGAGGACGCGTCCGCCGGTCTGGCCGCGGACCTGCTCCACCTGCAGGGCGAGGACGCTCGCGCGCTCGAACTCCTGAGGGGCGTGAAGTACCAGGTTCCGAGCGCCGCCAACTCGCTCTCGATCACGGTGGCGAGCCATGCACGGTTCCTCAGGGCCGAGCTGGAGCTGGAGCGTGGAGACCGGGAGGTGGCGCGCTACCTGTACGAGGGCATCGTGAACGCGTTCACGCCTGCGGACAAGATCTTCCTGGCCAACGCCTATGAGCGTCTTGGGCAGCTGCATGAAGCGGCGGGCCGCCGAGACGAGGCCATCGACTACCTGGAGAAGCTGGTCCGGGTATGGAACGGGGCGGATCCCGAGCTGGCCGACCGGCTGCGGGCCGCGCGCGAGCGGCTGGCCGCGCTCCGCGCCGGGTGACTTCCCTGACCTGGTGATCGCGACGCTCTGCGCGAGTCCACCCACGACGAGGCCGACGTAATCCACGCAGCACGTTGGCGTTGCGCGCTCAGGCCGGGCGTGCCAATCTCAGGCGGCCCGGGCTGTCCCGGGCCGTCGGAAGTTCCGCCTGCAGAACGTGCTCCAACGGAGGCCGTCATGTCGAAGGAGATGGATCGCCGCGATTTCGTCGTCACGGGTGCACTCGCCGCCGCCGCGTTGGCGGCGCCCCGGTCGGCCGCGGCGGCCCCGGCCGTGATCGCGCGTCGGGTCCGGCCCGTCGTGATCGCGTCGGCGAACGGCCAGCGGTCCAGGGGAGCAGACGGACGCACGTGCGTCGAGACGGCGTACGCCATGATCACCGAGGGCAGGGACGTCCTCGACGCGCTGATCGCCGGCGTCAACATCGTCGAACTCGATCCCGAAGATACCAGCGTCGGGTACGGTGGCCTGCCCAACGGCGATGGCGTGGTCCAGCTCGATTCGTGCTGCATGCACGGCCCGAAGCGGCAGGCCGGTGGCGTCGCATCGCTCGAGGGCGTGCGCACGCCGTCGCTCGTCGCGAAAGCGGTCATGGAACGGACCGATCATCACCTGCTGGTCGGCCCGGGGGCACAGGATTTCGCGCGTCAGATGGGCTTCACGATCGAGGACGACCTGAACACGGAACGCTCGCGCCGGCAGTGGCTCGAGTGGAAGCAGCGCATCGATCCCTCACGCTGGCTGGATCCGATCCGCCGCATGGAGGCCGGTTACGAAGCCGGCCTGTCGATGGTGCGCGATGGGCTCATCGATCCCGAGCACTTCTGGGGCACGATCAACTGCGACGGCGTGAGCGCGAACGGCGAGGTGTGCGGCGTCACGACGACGTCGGGCCTGGCCTGGAAGATCCCCGGCCGCGTGGGTGACTCGCCGATCCTGGGCGCGGGCCTGTACGTCGACAACGACGTCGGCGCGGCCGGTTCGACAGGCCGCGGTGAGGCCAACCTGTACAACCTGACGTCGTACCTGATCGTGGAGAACATGCGCCGCGGCATGAGCCCGCTCGATGCGGGGCTCGACGGGCTGCGGCGCATCCAGAAGAACACCGTCGAGAAGCGTCTGCTCAACGACCGCGGGTTACCGTCGTTCGGCATTACCTTCTACATGGTCAACAAGAACGGCGATCACGCGGGCGTGTCGATGTATCCGGGCACCAGCTACGCGGTCTGCGACGCGAACGGCGGACGCGTCGTGCCGTGCACGCCGCTGCTCGAGGGCCGCGCCGACGGCTGATCCGCGGCGCGCCGCGCGGTTGGGCGAGGCCACTCCCGTCGGCGGCGGGGGTGGCCTCGTCCGTTTCCGCGTTGCCTTCGGTCGGCTCAGGAGCAGACCACCGAGAAAGCGACGTGCGCAATGCTGTCGGCCCGGATCGGCACGTTGTTGACGTATTGCGGCGTGGCCGCGCAGTGGCGTGGCACGGCGCGCAACTCCACGTAATGCTTGCGCAGCCGGAGGCCGTCGAAGCGCACCGACCCCGTCGCGCCGACGTTCGCGTACCGGCACGTGTAGGTGTAACAGTACAAGTCATCCATCTCCGTGACCATGATGCTGAAGCTCGACGGCTGGTTCGGGCCGGTCGTGTTCACCGTTGCGACGAGACTGCCGGCCGGAATCGGACAGACCAGGCTGAAGAAGGCATCGGCGAAGCGGCCGGCCTCGACCGTGATCGCCTGCGGATTCTGTCCATGGATCTGACAGGGTGAGGCGTCCATGACGAGCCGGACCGCACGCGTGCCCGGCGCCACATCGGTGAGCAGCACGAACCCGTCCCTCGCCTGGACGGCCCGACCGCCATCGACGGCGGCCGAGTAGCGATCGAACCCCGGGGTCATGAGGCGCACGCGGATGCCGCCGGTCTGTTCCGGGAGACACACGGCCGTGAACAGGGCCGTCGTGACCTGGTGCGCGATGATCCGGACGACCCGCGGAGCGGCCTCGCGCACCACGCAGTTCGCCGCGATGTCCTCGAGCCCCACCATGAGATCGCCGGGCGTCATGTCCGGGAACACCATGGACGATCCGGTGAACAGCTTGCCGCGTGCGGTTCCATTCAGCACGACCGTGTACCCGTCGAGGTCGACGTCGGCGCTGCCGGCGGCGATGACGACCACGAGGGATCCCGTGGCCGGCGGTGCCGGCTCCGGACGCGGAGCCGGCGGGACGGCGGTCGGGTCGTCGCTGCACGAGATCGCGACCAGGGCGGAAAGAATGGCGAGTGTCGACGGCAGGACGAGGCCGCCTGCCGTGGGTCGTCGGAGTGACGAAGCGGATCGCGTCATGAGAACCTCCTTCAGTCAGCGCATCGTGCCGACACCCGGTTCGTAAAGGGACCGGATGCGCTGAGCGCGGAAGACGTAGCCTGCATTTCCCGCAATGCTCCAGACGATGCGTCCGTCCGCGTCGTACTCGACGACGCGGCCGGCCGTCCCGAATGCGGCGAGCACGCGGTCTCCGTGGAGCTGCTGGACGCTGCCGCCGATCGGGGTGACCACACCGGGCCCCGCTCCACGCTGGTGCACGAGCGTCGCTGTGCGCTCGCGCTCGTCGATGGCGTAGAGTTCGACGCGCGACTCCGTGGGATCCCCGACGTTGTCGAGCAGCAGCAGTCTGTCCGGGTAGCTCACGCGCACACCGTGCTGCCGCGAGAAGGCGGGGATCGTGGTGCCGACGAAGTTGAATTCGTTCCTGCGGCCGCCCAGCCGCCAGAGGATCCGGCCCGTGGTCGGGTTCACCTTCGTCACTTCGCCCAGGCTGCGGAACGAGAGGATCAGGTTGCCCCACGCGTCGAAATCGAGAGCGTTGCCGTGCGTCCAGTTGACGCTGGGGCCGGTCCGTTCCGCGGGGTCGAGATCGGTGAGGTCAAAGTGGTCGAACGCGCTCCACTCCCACAGCAGCGTGCCATCCGCAGCGACGTGCTGGACAACCGTCCCGGTCACGCGGGCGGCGGGGAGGCCACCCATGGCCGAGAGGTCCAGCGTTCGCACCTCGTCGCACAGGATCCAGTAGCTGCCGTCCGGTTCGCTGATCAGGTCATGGAAGCGCGCTGCGAGTCCGCGTGCGCAGCCGAAGGTGCGGGTCACGTTGCCGAGCACGTCCATCTCGACCCAGAGCGCGATGTCACCCGGACCCGGGGTCTGCGGGCGCGCGACGAAGCGGCCGGTCGGCTGCGCCATGACGTTGAGGCCGGCGCCGTTCTCGAACGCGCGATACCACACGACGCGACCGGTGTTGTCGATCACGACGACGTAGCGGCCTGCGGCGAAGAGCACGAACCCCGGCGATGGATCCGGGCCGCCGGCGGTCCAGACCGGGAGATCGGGCGGAAGCGACCCGGTCATCAACCGGGCCGGGGCCGCCGTGACGACACCGCCCGGGCCCCAGGCGATTGCACGCACCTCGTACGTGCGCTCGGGCCAGAGCCCGAGCACCGGCACGTCCACCGCCTCGCCGTACACGCGCACGGCAGGTGTGCGCTCCCCGGACCCGGCAGCCGGATCCGGATCGACTGTCGCGTAAAACACGGCGACGCTGTCCGCGTCACGGACGTGAAGGGAAACGATCAGCGACAGGGCGTTGTACGGGTTGCGGGTGGCATGCACCGTCCGGATGTCCGGTGGAAGCGGCAGGCCGGGACCGGAGGCCTCACCGGAGCATGCGGCGATGAGCACGATCGCGCTGAACCAGCGTCGCGCCGGGCGGGTCGGAAACGCGTGCTTCGGCATGTCGCTACCTGAACCGGGGGCCGGCAACCAACCGCTGCTGACCTTACGACAAAGCGGGTCCGAACTGGCTCATCGTGGATGTGGCCCGAGTCCCGGGACCGGGAAGGCGGGGGCTGGGCGCCGAGGCAGGGTCGGGCCCGTCATGGAGGGGAGGATTCGAGTTCGCGGCGCTGGCGGTCGTCGACGCGAAGAAGACGTTTCCAATCAGCGACGGATCGGCGCGACGAAGCGCCAGGCCTCTTCGGCGGCGTCGACCAGCGTTGTGGAAGGCCCGATCAGATCTTCCAGCCATGCGGCTCCGCTGCTGCCGGGCCAGCTGTGACCGACGCCCGTCATCTTCCAGTGCGCGACGCTGCCGCCGCTGGCGCAGCCTTCCCACTCGATCAGCGTTGCGGTCTGGCCCGCGGTCGCCCCGCCGGCTGTGCCACGGCGCTCTGCCGTCACCGCCGGTTCCGCGTCGCACCCGTTGTTGCGCCGCCAGCGATCCAGTCCCTGCGTCACGGGCCTGTGCGAGGAGCGCACATTCGAGAGCGGGAACGGCGGGCCGATGCCGCCCTCGTACAGCGCGCGCGTGTCGTCCACGCTGTGAATGTGCAGCACCGCGACGGGTCTGGATGGCGCGAACCGTTCGAGGCTGTACGCCCCGGCGACAGGCACGATCGCCGCGATCCGGTCCGCGCGCTCGGCTGCGAGCCGGTAGGCCATCATCGCGCCGTTCGAATGGCCGGTCGCGTACACGCGGCGGGCATCCAGCGGCACGCGGCCGGCAACATCGTCGAGCACGGCGATGGCGAAGCCGACGTCATCGGTGTCGCGGTCCATCGCCCAGCCGCAGCACTCGCCCGCGTTCCAGGTCAGCAGGCGGCGAGGCAGCAGGCCGTTGCCGTACGGGTACACGACCAGGAAGCCCTCGCGGTCGGCCACCGCATCCAGCCCGGCGTACGCCTGGAACCCCTCCGCTTCACCGCCGCCGCCGTGAAACGCCAGCACGACGGGCAGTGGCCGGCCGGCCGTGACGGCCGGGGGGACGTGCAGGATGTAGCGCCGCAGCCGGCCGTCGTGGCGCAGCGTGTGTTCCTGATCGCCCGGCCGCAGTGCGGGAGCCGATCCGCCCGGCCTGCGGGCGCCATTGCACGCGGCGCTCGCCACGGTCATCCAGACGCCCAGCACGAGCGTCGCGGTCCTCGTTGTGCGCTGCACGATGCCTCCCTCGGGTCCCGCCGGACCGTACGCCTGGCAGGGTCACGCGGTTCCGGCGCCGGCGCGCGTCAGGCGCTCGCTGCCCTCCCGTACGGTCTCTAGATTGACGCGTCGCCCGTGCGGACGGGCGGCCCACGTCCGGCGGTCGATCGGGTCGGTTGTGCGGTCGACTGCGCTGCCCGGGAGTCCCTCATGACGATGTCCACGTTCGCCCTCCTGACGCTGACGCTGGCCGCTGCGCAGCCGCAGGCCGCGGTACAGGTCCAGGCCGCGCCGCGCGCGGATACCGTGCGCGCGGCCGGCCTGGCGCAGCCGGTCGAGATCCTGCGCGACCGGTGGGGCATCGCCCACATCTACGCGCAGACGGAAAACGATCTGTTCTTCGCGCAAGGCTACAACGCCGCCCGGGACCGGCTCTTCCAGTTCGAGATCTGGCGGCGCCAGGCGACGGGCACCGTAGCCGAGATCCTCGGCCCGCGTGAGGTACGCCGCGACATCGGTGCGCGGCTGCTCCGCTTCCGCGGCGACCTGCGCACGGAGCTGAATCATTATCACCCGCGCGGCGAAGCGATCATCACGGCGTTCGTCGCGGGCGTGAACGCGTACATCGCGGAGACCGAGCGCGACCCGTCGAAGCTGCCCATCGAATTCCGCCTGCTGGGCATCACGCCCGGCCGCTGGACGCCGGAGGTCGTGATCTCGCGCCACCAGGCGCTGGTCTCCAACGTGACGCAGGAGCTGGCGATCGCGCGCGCGATCGCCGCCGTCGGCGAAGGCCCCGTGCGCGACGTCTACTGGTTCCAGCCGGGCTCGCCGGACCTGACCATGGATCCGCTCATCGATGCCCGGCTGCTCTCGGCCGACCTGCTCGAGCTGTACTCGGCGTACCGCGCCACGCTGCGCTTCCGGCCGGAGGACATCGTGGCGGCCTACCGGGCCGGCGAAGCAGACGTGCCGGCCGTGCTCGATGCGCTCGCCGGCGCCCACGCAGGTTTCGCCACGGGCCATGCTGCGCCGCAGCTGCGGCCGGGCTTCGAGGACCCGTGGGCCGGATCCAACAACTGGGTCGTGAGCGGCGCACGCACGACGACGGGCATGCCGTTCATGGCCAACGATCCGCACCGCGCGCAGTCCGCGCCATCGCTGCGCTACTGGGTGCACCTCGTCGGACCGGGCTGGAACGTGATCGGCGGCGGTGAGCCGGTGCTGCCCGGCGTCTCCATCGGCCACAACGAGCGGGGCGCGTGGGGGCTGACCGTGTTCGGCGTGGACAGCGAAGATCTGTACGTCTACCGGACCAATCCGGCCAATCCGCGCGAGTACCGTTACCGGGACGGCTGGGAAGCGATGCGCGTCATCCGCGAGCGCATCGCGGTCGAAGGCGCCGAGCCCGTCGACGCCGAACTCGAGTTCACGCGTCACGGGCCCGTGCTGTACCGCGACGAGGCGCGGAACCTGGCCGTTGCGCTGCGCGCCGCCTGGCTCGACATCGGCGCCGCCCCGTACCTCGCCTCGCTGCGCATGGACCAGGCCACGACCTGGGAGGAGTTCCGCGAGGCGTGCAGCTACAGCCGGCTGCCCGGCGAGAACATGGTGTGGGCCGATGTGGACGGGAACATCGGCTGGCAGGCCGTGGGCGTGGCACCGCTGCGCGCGAACTGGAGTGGCCTCGTGCCCGTGCCCGGCGACGGCCGCTTCGAGTGGGACGGCTATCTGCCCATCCGCGAGTTGCCGCACATCGCGAACCCGGAACGCGGCTGGTGGGCCACGGCCAACCACAACCTGATCCCGCAGAACTACCCGCACCGCCGTGCCGTTGCCTGGACCTGGTCCGATCCGTTCCGCGGCGATCGGATCGACGAGGTGCTCGGTTCCGGCCGCAAGGTCACGCTCGCCGACATGATGCAGCTCCAGCACGACGAGCTGTCCATCCCGGCGCGCACACTCGTGCCGCTGCTGCGCGATCGCGCATCGACGGACGCCCGTGTGGAAGAAGCGCGTACGCTGCTGCTCGGCTGGGATCACGTCCTCGCGAAGGAATCCGTCGCGGCCGGCGTCTACGTCGCGTGGGAGCGCGCGCTGGGCGATGCCGTCGAACAGCACGTGCTGCCGGCCGAAGTGCGCGCCGTGGCCGGCAACGTCGGCCTGTCCCGCACCATCAAGTGGCTGCTCGCGCCGGACGGCCGCTTCGGCGTCGATCCGATCCGCGCGCGCGACTCGCTGCTCGTCGCCAGCCTCGAGCAGGCCGTGCGCGACCTGACGCAGAAACTGGGGCCCGACATCGACGGCTGGCAGTACGGCCAGCCCGGGTACAAGCACGCCCTCATCCGTCACCCGATGAGCGGCGCGGTCTCCGCCGAGCTGCGCAGCCGCTTCGACGTCGGGCCCGCGCCGCGCGGCGGCTACGCGTTCACGCCCAACGCCACCGGCGGCGGCGACAACCAGACGTCCGGTGCGTCGTTCCGCATCATCACCGACCTCTCCGACTGGGACAACACGGTCGGCACGAACACGCCCGGCCAGTCCGGCGACCCGGACAGCCCGCACTACCGCGACCTGTTTCCACTGTGGGCCGACGGCCGCTACTTCCCGGCGTTCTTCAGCCGCGCGAAGATCGAGGCGGTGACCGGAGAGCGCGTGACGCTGGTCCCGGCCGCCCGGTGACGAAACCCGGGCCGCAACCGCGCGTACACTGAGGCATGGCCACGAAACGGAATCGTACGACGACGAGGAAGCGCCGGAGCGCGGGCACGCGCGACGGCGCCCTCCTCGATGCCACCGCCAGACGCAAGCTCCTCTTCGTGCTCGGGTTCCTGGCCTACTTCACCACGATCTGGCTGCTGTGGAACACGCCGATCGTCTATCCGCTCAAGGTCTTCGTCGTGCTGCTGCACGAGGTCAGTCACGGCCTGGCCGCAGTCGCGACCGGCGGCGTCATCCTGCGCATCACGCTGACCCTCGATCAGGGAGGGACCTGCCTGTGTCCCGGCGGCAACCCGTTCGTCACGCTCTCCGCCGGCTACCTGGGCAGCGTAGCGTGGGGTGCGCTGCTCATCGTGCTCGCGACCGGACGGAAGAGCCGGCACCGTGTTTCGCTCTCGATCATCGGCGCGCTGCTCGCGGGCATGACGCTGCTCTACATCCGCAACATCTTCGGCCTGGCCTTCGGTCTGGCCGCGGGCGGCGGGCTCATCGCGCTGGCGCGCTGGCGCCGTCCCACCGTGCACCAGGCCGTGCTGACGGTACTCGGCCTGACCAGCTGCCTGTACGCGATCCTCGACATCAAGAGCGACATCCTGGACCGGCCCGAGTTGCGCTCCGACGCCTCGATGCTCGCCGAACTCACGCACGTGCCGACCGCCGTCTGGGGTATCCTCTGGATCGGCATCGCGATCACCGTCGCACTGCTCCTGCTGCGCCGGTCAGTCGCCCGCGCCTGAGCCCCGCCGCGTCCGCAACGCGCCCGCCGATGGACCGGGGCCCGGCCCCGGCTGCCGCGACAGCGTGATCAGCGCGACTCCTCCGATGATGATCAGCGCGGCCGTCAGCATGCGCGGCGTGATCGATTCGCCGCCCAGCGCCCAGCCCAGCAGGACCGCGACCACAGGATTCACGTACGCGTAGGTCGAAACGCGCGCCGGCGTCGACGCGCGCAGCAGCCACACGTACGCGGAATAGCCCACGATCGCACCGAACACCACCAGATACGCGAACGCCAGGATCGACTTGGCCGAGATCGCGCCCGCATCGAGTCGCGCGGCCTCACCCGTCAGCTGGCCGGCTACGAGCAGGATCGTGCCGCCACACAGCATCTGCATGCCCGTCGCCAGCAGCGGACGCGCCGGCACCTCTGCGTGACGCGAATAGATCGAGCCCGTCGCCCAGCTCAGCGATCCCAGGATCAGCACGCCGGCGCCCACCAGGTCGACGCGGCCGCCACCCATGAGCTGCTCCGGTCCGATCAACAGCGCGACGCCGCCCAGCCCGAGCAGCAGACCCAGCACGATCGGGCCCGTCGGCCGCGTGCCCTGCGGCCGCAGCCAGTCCAGCAGCACCATCCAGCACGGCGTGATCGTCACGAGCAGCGCCGCCACGCCCGACGGGATGCGCTGCTGCGACCACGTCACCGCACCGTTCCCGCCCATGAGCAGCAGCGCGCCGATCACGAGCGCGCTGCGCCAGTGTGTCCGTGCCGGCGCGGGCGCACCCGTCGCACGCGCCAGCGCGTACAGGATCGTGCCGGCAAGGAGGAACCGCGTGCCGGCCATCGTGAACGGCGGGACCGTCTCGATCGCGAACTTGATCGCGAGATACGTCGAGCCCCAGATGATGTAGACCGCCGCGAACGCGCCGATCAGCTTGTACCGCGAAGGCGCGTCCCGCGCCGCCGTCTCCCCCAGTCCCGCCTCCTGGTTGTCGGACCGACGGGCGCGATGATGCCGGTTCCGCCCCGTCCTGTAAACGTACGCGCGCCGTCGATCGATCACCCCGCCTCGCCACAGCTTCCCCATCCAGCCGCCCGCGCCGTCTGCGCCGCACGCGGGCGATTCGCTTGAGATTTGTTCTCAATCTCATGAGCCGCAACCATTTGCCTCGCCCCGCCCGAGCCGCGATCTTGCGCGCCGCCCGCGACCGGCCGGCGCACGACGCGCCGACGCGGCCGGGTCGACCGAACCGATGCGGATGCACTTCTTCGATCGTGGCCATGACCGCCCGAACCGCGCGCGCGCTCCACGCCGCGTCCGGGCCGTGAGCGTTGCTGCCCTGAGCACGGTCCTCGCGGCGGCTGCGGGGCCGGCCGGGGCGCAGACGATCGCCGAGATGGATGGCCGCGAGTTGTACGGCCGTGCGTGCGCGAGCTGTCACGGCGAGGACGGCAGCGGTGTGCCGGCGGAGCGGCGCGCGTTCGAGGTACCCGTTCCCGATTTCACGGACTGCAGTTTCTCATCGCGCGAGCCGGACGCGGACTGGATCGCCGTTGCGCACGAGGGCGGCCCGGTGCGCGGGTTCGATTCGACGATGCCCGCGTTCGGCGAGGCGTTCGACGAGGACGTGTTGCAGCGGGTCATGGATTACATCCGCACGATGTGCAGCGATGCGCGCTGGCCGCGCGGCGAGCTGAACCTGCCACGTGCGTTCTTCACGGAGAAGGCGTACCCGGAAGACGAAGCGGTGAGCACGGTGATCGCGGCGCTCGAGGATGCGGGCGCGGTCACGAACGAGCTGCTGTACGAGCGGCGCTTCGGCCCGCGCAGCCAGTGGGAGGTCACGCTGCCGTTCGGCGTGCGCGAGTCGCTGTCGCCGGGCATGGGCTGGTCCTTCGGCATCGGGGATGTCGAACTCGCCCTGAAACACGCGCTGTGGCACAGCCTGGCATCCGGCTCGATCCTGAGCATCGGCGGCGAGGTCCTGGTCCCGACGGGGGATCGGGAGAAGGGCTTCGGCAAGGGCACGCTGGTCGTGGAGCCGTACGTCTCGTTCGGTCAGATCGTGGCGACGGATGGCTTCATCCAGGCGCAACTGCTGGCGGAGATCCCGGCGGACGAGGAAAAGGCGGAGCGCGAGCTGGGCTGGCGGCTTGCGCTGGGCCGCACGTTCACGGAGGGCCGGTTCGGTCGAACGTGGACGCCGATGCTCGAGATCCTGGGCAGCCGTGAGCTGGAGAGCGGCGGCGGCACGTCGTGGGACTTCGTGCCCCAGATGCAGGTCTCGCTGAATACGCGCCAGCACGTGCTGCTGAACGTCGGCGCGCGCATCCCGGCGACGGATTCCGCGGTGCGCTCCTCGCAGCTGCTCATCTATCTGCTGTGGGACTGGTTCGACGGCGGTTTCTTCGACGGGTGGTGATGATGCATCGAGCATGGAGCCGCGCCCGCGCGGCAGCCGGGCTGGTCGGGGCGGCGGGTTTCATCGCGATCGTCGGGTTCGAGCGGCCCGAGGCGACCGGCACGATCACGGGCCGCGTCGCCCTGACCGGCGCGGCGCGCTTCCAGGGCACGCCGCCGGCCGGCGAGCCGATCGACTTCAGCGGTGATGACTACTGCGCCGGCGCGCACCGTGATGCGCGGGTCCTGAAGCGGACGGTGGTCGTGGGCCCGGACGGCGGACTGCGCGATGTCGTGATCTCGATCCGCGACGCGCCGGCCGCGCGCGGTGCGCCGCCCGCGCAGCCGGTCGTGCTCGATCAGCAGGGCTGCCTGTACACGCCGCACGTCGTCGCCCTGCGTGCCCGGCAGCCGCTGCTCGTGCGCAACAGCGACGAGACGCTGCACAACGTGCACGTGCGGGCAACGAACAACCGCGAGTTCAACATCGGCCAGCCGATCCGCGGCATCGAGAGCCGGCGCACGTTCGAGAACGCCGAGGTCGGTATCTCGGTGACCTGCGACGTGCACGGCTGGATGTCCGGCGTGATTGCCGTCTTCGACCACGACTGGTTCGCGGTCAGCGGCGAAAACGGCGGCTTCTCGATCGACGGCGTGCCCGCCGGCAGCTACGTGATCGACGCCTGGCACGAGACGCTGGGTGTGCAGTCCCAGCGCGTGACGGTCGGCGCCGGCGGCGACGCGACCGTGACGTTCCGTTTCGGCGGCTGAGCCGGGCCGCCGCTCCGGCTGAAGCCGCGGCGGGCGCCGGCCGCGCGCGCGCGCCCGCCCTGCAGTATGTTCCTGCGATTCGGCCGCCCCCGGGTCCCTGGGCGGCCCGGACCCTCTCTCCGCAAACCGGTGGTGCACCATGCGCGCGCTTCGACCGTTCCTCTCCTGCCTCACGATGCTTGCGCTCCTCGCCTGGCCGGCCGCCGCGCAGACGGCCGCGCAGAGCGACAGCGCGGCGACCCGGGCGACGCGCTCGAAGTCGCTGCCGCTGATCACCACGCGGACGCTCGACCTCACGACGAACGAGGCTTCGTGGCTGTCGATCGACGTCTCGCCCGATGGCGGCACGCTGCTGTTCGAGCTGCTCGGCGACCTGTACACGCTACCGATCGCCGGGGGCACGGCAACGCGCATCACGAGCGGTCAGGCCTACGACATGCAGCCGCGCTGGTCTCCGGACGGCCGGCACATCGTGTTCGTGAGCGATCGCGACGGCGCCGAGAACCTGTGGATCGCGGACGCGGACGGCACCAACCCGCGCGCGTTGACCACGACCGAGCGCGAGAGCTACATGTCGCCCGTCTGGACGCCGGACGGCGAATACATCATCGCGGCCAGGGGCTCGCAACTGTGGCTGTACCACCGCGAGCGCGGTTCGGGGCTGCAGATGACCGGCCAGCGCGCAACGGAGGGCGGTGCGCCGGGCGCTGGCGGTGGCGCTGCCCCGGCGCTGCTCGGTCCGGCGTTCGGCGCCGACGCGCGGATCCTGTGGGTCAACGTGCGCGGCTCCGTACCGGGCGGACTGCGCAACGCCGCGCGCGAGCCGTGGGACGATATCGTCGATCCGTCGCACGGCCGCAGCTCGCCCCGGCAGGTGGGCCCGTACCAGATCGGCGAGCTGGACCGGCAGACCGGACGGTTGCGCGTGCGCACGCACGAAACCCAGGGCGCGTTCCGCCCGGTACCGAGCCCGGACGGCCGGTGGCTCGTCTACGCGACCCGCTACGACGCGCGCCAGGCACTCAAGCTGCTCGACCTGACGACGGGCGAGGAGCGCTGGCTGGTGATGGACGTGCAGCGCGACGACAGTCAGGGCGGCGGCTCGCGCGATCGCGACGTGTATCCCGGCTCCGCGTTCACGCCGGATTCGCGCGCCCTCATCACCAGCTACAACGGCAGGATCTGGCGCGTGGAAATTCCGTCCGGCACGGCGACGGAAATCCCGTTCACGGCGCGCATCGAGCAGCAGCTCGGCCCGCTCGTGAAGTTCGACTACCCGATCAACGATTCGATCCTGACCGTCGCCCAGATCCGCGGGGCGCGGCCGTCGCCCGACGGGCGGCGCATCGTTTTCGCCGCGCTCGACAGACTGTGGCTCGCCGACCTGCCCGTCGGCCGGGGCGGTCCGGGCGCGGACAGCCTGCCGCCCGCCGTGATCCGCAACGCGCGCAGACTGACGAACTCGGCTGACGTCGAGCACGCGCCCGTCTGGTCCCCGGACGGCCAGCACATCGCCTGGGTGACGTGGAACGACTCGGCCGGCGGCGACATCTGGCGTGTGCGTGCCGACGGCCGCGCGCGACCAGAGAAGCTCACACGTACATCGGCCTTCTACGACAAGCTCGGGTACGCGCGCGACGGCACACGTCTGATCGCCGTGCGTGGATCGAAGATGCACCGCATGCGCACGCTCGAAGACTTCGGCTCCCACAGCGGCGCGGCCGAGCTGGAGTACGTGTGGCTGCCCGCGGCCGGCGGCGAACCGACACGCATCGCGTGGTTGGGCGAGGGCACCACGCAGCAGGGCCGCAACGCGCCACACATCGGACCGGACCCGGACCGCATCTACGTGTGGGCCGGCAGCGAGGGCCTGCTGTCGATGCGCTTCGACGGTACGGACCCGCGTACCATCGTGAAGGTCACGGCGCCCGCGCCGGCCGGCCCGGGCTCCGCGCCATCGCCGGACGAGGTCGTGCTCTCACCGGACGGCACGCGCGCGCTGGTCCGCGCGAACCGCAACGTCTACATGATCACGGTCCCGCCCGTGGGCGGTGAGGCGCCAACGATCTCGGTTGCCGCATCATCGTCGGTGCCGACGTGGCGGCTCACCCGCGTGGGCGGCGATTTCGTCGGCTGGCGCCAGGACGGCGCCGTCGCGCACTACTCGATCGGGCGCAGCTACTTCCAGTACGATCTGGCCATGGCCGACTCGCTGCGCGCCGATTCCGTGGCCACGGCGAGGGCCGACTCCGCCCGGGCGCGCGCGCGGCCGGCCGGAGACACCGCTGCCGCGCGGGCCGGCGCCGGCGCTGCTGACTCGACGCGTGCGTCCGCGCCTGCGTACGAACCGTTCCGCGCCGACATCGAATTAACGGTGCGCAAGGACCGGCCGCAGGGCACGCTCGTCCTGAGGGGCGCGCGCCTGATCACGATGCGCGAGGACGAGGTCATCCCGTCCGGCGACATCGTGATCCGCGACAACCGGATCATCGCCGTCGGCCCGACGGGGACCGTACAGGTTCCAACCGGCGCAGAGGTGCGCGACATGACCGGCCGCACGATCCTGCCCGGCCTGGTCGACATCCATGCGCACACCTGGGTCGCGTGGGGCGTGCACCGCAGCCAGGTCTCGCAGTTCCTGGCCCAGCTCGCCTACGGTGTGACGACGCAGCGCGACCCGCAGACCTCTTCCGAGGACGTGCTGGCCTACGGCGACCTCATGGAGACCGGCGAACTGATCGGGCCTCGTCTGTACTCGACCGGGCCGGGCATCTTCTCCGCGGACAACATCCGCAGCCTGGCGGACGCGCGCGATGTCGTGCGCCGCTACGCCGACCACTTCAACACGCAGACGATCAAGCAGTACATGGTGGGCGACCGCAAGGTCCGGCAGTGGGTCATCACGGCGGCGCGTGAGATGGGCCTCACGCCGACGACGGAAGGGGGCTCCAACTTCACGATGAACCTCACGCTGATGCAGGACGGCTACGCGGGGCTCGAGCACGCGCTGCCCATCAGCCCGTTCTACGGCGATGTCGTCGAGCTGGGCCGGTTCAGCGGGCTGACTTACACTCCCACGCTGATCGTCGCCTATGGCGGGCCCAGCGGCCGGCAGTACTGGCTGACGAATACGGACGTCGATCAGGTCGAGCGGCTGCGCAGGTTCACGCCGCACGATGAACTGGACAAGTGGCAGAGCACGCAGTTCTACCGCGAAGACCAGTACGTGCACACGCTGCACGCGGAGCAGC
>JBFFZF010000096.1:0-17563 GCA_041568755.1 Longimicrobiales bacterium
GCTGGTCCAGCGCAGGTCCCAGTTCGTGCGGTGCAGCCCCGGCTCGGAGCGGGCGGGCAGCTCGCGGACGATCGTGCCCTGCGCATCCAGCACAGCCAGCGTGAGCGTCCCGACGGTTGTGCCCGGCCGCACGAACCAGCTGAGGATGGCACCGAACGGCGGGTTGGGCGCGAAGAACTCGCGATCGCCCGGCGACCCGGGTCCCGCGCCGAGGTTGTACGTCGTGGCCGTGCGTACCGGGAAGATCGCGGCGGGCGCCGACAGGCTGGCGGTGAGGCGTTCGAGCGGCGTAAGGTCGTCGAGTACCCAGATGCCGCGGCCGTGCGTTCCGATGACCAGATCGTTGTCGCGCGGATGGATCACCAGGTCGTGGACGGCAACGGTGGGCAGGCCCGGGTGTCGAGCCCAGGACGCGCCGGCATCGATGCTGACGAATACGCCGAACTCGCTTCCCGTGAACAGTACGCCGGCATTGCGCGGGTGTTCGCGAACCACCTGAAGCGATCCATGCTGCGGCAGGTTGGCCGTGATGGACGTCCATGTCCGGCCGAAGTCTGTCGTCTTGAGGACGTACGGCCGGAAATCGTTGCTCCGGTGACCATCGAACGTGGCGTATGCGGTCCCGTCCGCGTGCGCCGACGCCTCCACGTGACTGACGTACGTGAGTTCGGGCACGCCGGGGAACCGATCGGTGCGGGTCCAGGTCCGGCCGTCGTCGCGTGTGACCTGGATCAGACCGTCATCGGTTCCGACCCAGAGCAGCCCGCGTACGCGCGGCGATTCGGAGATCGTCGCGATGTTGCCGAACGGCGCGGTACCCTCGTGGCGGCCGAAGCCACCGGCCGCGCGCAACCCCATGATGGGCAGCGTATCGCGGTTCAGCTGCCGCGTCAGATCTCCGCCCAGGCGAGTCCAGCTGTCGCCACGGTCCGTACTCCTGAACAGAACGTTGGCGCCGAAATAGAGCGTGCGGTTGTCGAACGCTGAAATGACGAGCGGTGAGCTCCAGTTGAAGCGCAGCTGCTCACCCGGCTCGGCGATCGGCCGGATCGACTTGCGTTCGTCCGTCGGCAGATCGACGCGCTGCAGCGCCCCGTTCTGCGATTCGGAGTACATGGTGAGCGGATCGCCGGGATCGATGACCGTGAAGAAGCCATCGCCGCCGCCGACGTTGACCCAGTCGGCGTTGCCGATGCCGGACCGACGGCGCGACATCACGGGCGCGCCCCACGACCCGTTGTCCTGCAACCCGCCGTACACCCAGTACGGTTCACGCATGTCGACGCCGATCGCGTAGAACGTCGAGACGGGCAGATTCACGGCGAAGTCCCAGGTCACGCCGCCGTCGTACGACGCGTAGTAGCCGCCGTCGTTGCCTACGGCCATGTGGTTCGGGTCGTTCGGATCGATCCACATGGCATGGAAGTCTGCGTGCGTGCTGCCCGCAATGCGCTCCCACTGCCGGCCGCCGTCCGTGGATACGCTGAGCGCCTGTCCGATGTGGTAGACTCGATCGGGGTTCTTCGGGTCGACGCGAACCTGGCCGGTGAACCAGGGCAGCGAGCTGATGTTGGACTGGCGCGTCCACGACTCGCCGCCGTCATCGGAGCGGAACACGCCGCCCTCCTGGGCGTTCACGTAGGCGTAGACCGTGCGCGGCTGCGAAAGGCTGACGTCGAGGCCGATGCGCCCCTTGTCGCCGGCGGGCAGCCCTCGTTCCAGCCGGCGCCACGTCGCACCCGCGTCGGTCGTCTTGAAGATGCCGCTGGCGGGACCACCGGAGACGAAGCTCCACGCCTTGCGCTCGCGCTGCATGGCCGCCGCGTAGATGATGTCGGGGTTCGTCGGATCGAACACAAGATCGGTGATCCCGGTCGTCTCGTTGATGGCCAGCACCCGGTTCCAGGTGCGGCCGCCGTCGTTGCTCTTGTAGACGCCGCGCTCACCGCCCGAAGTCCACAGCGGACCCATGGCGGCGACATATACGATGTCGGGAGTGGTCGGGTGGATCAGGATGCGGGGAACGTGCTGCGAGCTGCGCAGCCCGACGTGCGTCCAGGTACGCCCCGCGTCCGTCGACTTGTAGACGCCGTCGCCCCATGAAGAGCTGCGCAGGTTGTTCGACTCGCCGGAGCCGACCCAGACGATCTCGGGACTGGACGGCGCGACTGTGACATCGCCGATCGACGCGACGGGCTGCCCAGCGAAGATCGGCTCCCACGTCTTGCCGGCGTTGACCGTCTTCCACACGCCGCCGCCGGCCGTCGCGACGTACTGCACGCGGCCCGGCCGCTCCCCCGGCAGCGCAGCCACCGCGATGTCGGAGATCCGGCCGCTCATGGAGGAGGGGCCGAGCGGGCGCAGGCGCAGCCCTTCGAGCACGGCGGCGTCGGACAGCCCCGGCACGAGACTGCCCGTCTGCTGGCCCGCCGCCGGAGCGGCGGCGTGGCCGACGAGAAGAGCGACGATCCACAGGGCATGACGGCGCATGGTCGTTTTCCGGTCGCGGTCGTGGATGAGGAACGCCGGCGCGCGGCGGCCGGCCAGAATACCCCAGCCGGAATCCCGGTCGCAACCCGGTGCGCGCGGGCGCGATCGTATGTAGACGCGGGACAGGCTCGACACGTTGTAGCCGTGCGCGTCCCGGCCCGCCCGGACCCGGCGCCGCGACGCCAGCGGGGCGTCAGTCGGTACGGTCGAGCACCTGGCGGATGGTGCGTGCGAGGACCATGGGCGTGAATGGCTTCTCGAGGAAGGCCACGCCCGGTTGCGATTCGACGTCGGGCCGCAGGTCGCCCGCGAAACCGGACATCAGCACGATGCGGGCATCGGGACGGATCTCACCGATCCGCTGCGCCAGCTCCGTCCCGCTGAGCCCGGGCATCATCACGTCCGTCAGCAGCACGTGGATGCGGCCGACGTAGGCGGCGGCGAGTTCCAGTGCGACCTCGGCGTTCTCGGCTTCCATGACGTTGTAACCCTGCAGCAGGAGGGTTCTGCGGGCCACGCCACGCACGCTCTCCTGGTCTTCGACGACGAGTACGGTCTCACCGCCGCCGGTCGCGGCCGGCGCGTCATCCCCGGCGACAGCCTTGCGGCCCGGCACCTGCGCGCGACGCGGAAACACCAGCGCGATCGTCGTACCGTGCTCGTCGCTCGTGATGCGGACGTTGCCCTGGCTGCGGCGCGCGTAGGCCAGGGCCGCGACCAGGCCTTCGCTGCCGCCCACACCACGCGGGCTGAACTCCGGTTCGACGATGCGTGCGATCGTGTCCGCATCCAGACGCAACAGCGAATGCGTGACCGCCATGACGACGCACGGCCCCGGTGCGATCCCGAGCTCCGCCGCCTCGGACCCGGTCAGCCGTTCGTTCGCGGTCCACAGCCGCAGCTGTCCGCCCGCCGGCGCCGCATCGCGCAGCCACGAGACCAGGTGCACCAGCGCGCGCTCGAACCCGCCCACGTCCGCGAACACGTGCCCCGTATCGGGCGCCCACTCGGTGCGGAACGCGGTCACCCGGTCCCCGGCCAGGTGCTGGAGCACGGTGTCGACGCCGGCGGCCGTGCGATCCGGCCGCATGAGCTCCGGACTGGGCTCATGTTCGCGCCCGAACGCGTACAGCTGGCGGGTCAGCGCCACGGCGCGGTCCGAAGCCTGACGGATCTCGACGAGATCGGCGGCCCAGGGCTCACTGCCGCTGTCGCGGAGGGCCAGCTCTGCGCGGCCGCGGATGGTCGTGAGCACGTTGTTGAACTCGTGCGCGACGCCGGCGGCCAGACGGCCGAGCGCGTCGGCTTTCTGACCGGCGGCCGCAACACCGGCTGCGGCCGCGGCCGCCTGGCCGGTCGCCGCGTCGGTCGGCCAGCGCACGACGCCCCAGACACGCACGAGGCGGCCTGCGTCGACCACACCCTCCAGGCCCCAGGTCCAGTCCCGCACGGCACGCGCGCCGGACGGCGCGGGCAGGCGCACGCGCGGCAGGCTGTACCCGTTGCGGACGAAGTCGGTCAGCGCAGTCCGGACGCTCGTGCCAGCCCCGTCGAACAGGGCCGTGAAGCGCGCGCCGAGCAGGTCTTCCGGGAAGGTGCGGGCGAGAGCATGCGCGAAGGCCTCGTTGCACTCCGCGAGCCGTGCGTGTTCCAGGATGTGCGCGGCCTGATCGGCGGGTGTGAGCGACGTGGCGACGGGCACATCGAGGTCGACGCACCACACGCCCGCGCTGAGGTCGGCAGAGAGCGCCTCGTAGCGAGCCGAGTGATCGCGCAGGCGCACGCCCGCCGTGTGGCGGTCGGCGAGCGCGAGGAGGATCTGCACAGCCGTCGCGCCCAGTCCTTCGAGGAGCGCGACGTCGCGTTCCGACCAGTTGCGCCGCGCCCCATCGGCTACCCACACCGCCCCGACGGTGACGTCGCCGAGGCGGAGCGGCGCACCGAGCCAGGCCGCCCAATCGAACGCGTGTGCGAGCGCATTGCCCGTTGCGCCGGTATCGGTCACGGCCAGGACGCGACCTTCGCGCAGGACGCCCCGGGTGAGCGATTCGAGGAGCGGCACGGTCCTGCGTGCGGCCAGCGGCTCGGGGATGCCCCACCACGCTTTGTAGACTTCGCCGCCGGCCCGTTCCGTGGAGATGACCGCGGCGATGGCAGGGAGGGCCAGCGTGGCAACGCGCGCGACGTGATCCAGCGCGGGCTCGCGATCGCCCGCACCGAGGACGGCGGCCACCGCCGCTGTGCGCACGGCATCATGCATCGTCGCCAGCTCCGGCCCAGGGTCCGTCTCCGGACGGAACGGTGCTTTCAGTCCCGGGCTGCCCGCGCCCGTCACATCGCCATCGGAATGAGTGCGACTTCGCCGGTCCGCTCGAGCAGCGCCGCCCAGGCCGCGACGACGGCGGGATCGAACTGCTTCCCTTCCTGCCGCTCGACCTCCGCCCGGATGGCTTCACCGTCCCAGGCTCGGCGGTAGGGGCGATCCGATGCCAGCGCATCCACGACGTCGGCCAGCGCCACGATGCGGGCCGCGAGCGGGATCGATTCGCCGACCAGGCCGCGCGGGTAGCCCTGACCGTTCCACCACTCGTGGTGCGCCGCCGCGATCTGTTCGGCCACGTGCAGCATCTCCGAACGGCTGCCGGACAGCATGCGCGCGCCGATGGTCGTGTGCGTCTCCATCAGCGCCTTTTCCTCGGGCGAGAGCGGCCCGGGCTTGAGCAGAATGCTGTCCGGGATGCCGATCTTGCCGATGTCGTGCAGCGCGGCTGCCAGCCGGATCGTCTCGACCTCAGCTTCGCGGAGACCCAGCTCGCGCGCAATGGCCGCCGAGAACGTGCTGACCCGCTTGGTGTGTCGGCCGGTGGCATCGTCGCGGTAGTCCGCGGCCAGCGACAGGCGCTCCCAGACCTCGAGGCGCGTATCATCCAGCTCGCGGGTCCGCTCGCGCACGCGCCGCTCCAGCATCGCGTTCTGCTCCTGCAGCGCCAGGTGCAGGAACCGCGTCTCGAGCAGATTCTCGATGCGCAGCCGCACCTCGGTCAGGTCGAACGGCTTGTTGAGGAAGTCCTTGGCGCCGTTGGACAGCGATGTGCGTTTGGCGTCTTCCGAGATGTCGCCGGTCAGGACCAGGATGGGCAGATAGAAGCGGCTGGTGTAGGGCTGCAGCTGCTGCATGACCGCGATGCCGTCCAGCCCCTTCATGCGCAGGTCGAGCAGGATCAGGTCCGGGTCGAACTCGACGACGATGCTGGCGACCTCGAACGGATCGGATGTCGACCGCACATTGCGGTATCCGATCGACTCGAGGAAGCGGCCCAGCAGCTGGATGTACGCCTGCTCGTCGTCGACGATCAGGATCCTCGCGAGGGCCAGCTTGTCGCGTTTCATGGGCTGGTGCCGGACGAAGAGGACCCGGACGGCTGTGCAGACGCCGGCCGAAGTCCGGGCTTTCGATGCAGGGAACCGGCGGACCGTCCGGCCCGCTTTCTAGGTTTCGGCGTGCCTGCAGGCGTGCTTGAGCCCGGATCCCCGGGTCTGGCGGGTTCCCGACGAACGCAGTCGTCGCGCGGAAGTGATGGGGAAAGACAACCGCCCATCGTCCCGGTGCATGCTGGACTGCCCTGCCTCGCGGCGCGCCCCCTGCGGGCCGGAACTGCCGGGCACAGGAGGCTTAACGGAACCGCGGCGCATCCGCAAGTAGATCACGCCCGGAACAGCGCAGGCGCGCCGGCCCCGGTCGGACCGGGGCCGGCGTGCCGCACGTCAGGGCGAGAGCGTCGTGTTCAGGAAGTCCAGCATGCCGCACGTCGCGGGCTGGAACTGTCCGGCCTCGAGGAACAGGATATCGTGCTTCAGCGGCAACTCGAGGAGCGTATGCGGAATTCCCCTGTTGGTCAGGCGCTGCGACAGCGTCCGCGACTGGCGAACGGAGATCGTCGGATCCTGCGTGCCGTGCACGAGGAAGAACGACGGCGTTGACTTGAAGACATGGTACAGCGGGGAAGCCATGATGCTTTCCCAGTGCTTCTGCGCCGGCGTCCCGCCCAGGTACGCCTTGATCTTGCTGTTCGCCCCCGACGAGAAGTCTCCCGACGCCTTGAAATCGGTGGGCGAGGAGAAAGCGACGACACCACGGACGTCCGTTCTCTGCCGGGGCACGCTGCATGGGCCGTGCAGCGCACCCGCCCCACCGGCCACGCCGTAGGTGCCGGCCAGCTCGGCCCCGGCCGAATGACCGGCGACGACGACGCGGCTGGGGTCGATGTTGTAGAGCTTCGCGTTGGCACGCAGAAAGTCGATGGCGCAGGTCACGTCGTGCATCTGGGCCGGGAACACGAATTTCGGTGCGAGGCGATAGTCGATCGTCGCGGCCGCGTAGCCCAGTGTCGTGAGTTTGAGAACGTTCGTGCGGAGTCCGTTCTTCGAGCCGGAGTCCCAGCCGCCGCCATGGATGAAGACGACGAGGGGCCGCGGACTGGCCGGACTCCTCGGGACGGCGAGATCGAGCTTGAGGGTGACACCCGAGACGACGTTGTACGTCACGTCGGTGTACTGTTTCGTCGTTCCGCTCGCGGGCAGGACTGGAATCGTACACGTCGACTGCTCGTTGGACTCCTGCGACTCCGTGACCTCGAAGAGCGGCTCCGTTTCAGGCGCGGCTGGAACGGGCGAGGTCGGCGACTCGGCGCAGGCGGCCGCCACGATGAGCGCGAGCAGGACATTCGCTGCTTTCACGGGTCCTCCGGTCTGTAGATCGTTCGAATGGGCCCGCGGCGCGGCCGGCGGGCTGCGCCCGGCAGCGGTACGCAACATTTATTGTCGGCAGCAGGCCCGAGATCTTCACCGTCCGTGCGACGAAAGGGACCTGGCGCGCGACGAACGGTCTGTTCTGGTGGCATGCGTACCGGCGGGGACCGATCCCGAGTGCGCGAGCAGAGGCATGGCGGGACTGCAGTCGAGCGCGGCGATGGACCGGAAGAACGGGACCCAACCGGCGTCCGACGCGGGCTCAGCGGCCGGAGAGACCCTTCAGCAGGCGCTGCAGATTGGCGCGATAGGCGGGCCCCGTGGTCAGACGTGTGCCATTGCGCAGGCGTATGAAGTAATCGCCCTTGGCCCAGGTCTGCAGCTCCTCGATCCGCGAGATGTTGACGATCGAGGAGCGGTGCACGCGCATGAATCGCGAGGGGTCGAGCCGTTTTTCCAGCCTGGACAGCGATTCGCGCAGCGGCCACGCGTCCTGGCCCACGTGCACGACCACGACTTTCGAGGTGGCCTCGATCCAGTCGATGTCGGACACATCGATGAGGCGGATGCGGTGGCCGTCGCGGATGGCGATGCGCTCCTGGTGCGGCGGGGCGGTCTGCCGGTGCAGCATGCCGACGATCGAGCCCAGTCGCTGGGCCAGCGCCCCGCTGCCGGTGCGGATCAACCCGACGGCCCGCAGGACGGCACGCCGCAGCCGATCGGTATCCACAGGCTTGACGAGGTAGTCGAGGGCGTCGACGTCGAATGCGCGCACCGCGTGGCGGTCGTAGCCGCTCACGAAGATGACGTGCGGGCTTTCCGGCCCGAGCCCCTCGATCACGCCGAAGCCGTCGAGGCCCGGCATCTCGACGTCCATGAACACGAGATCGGGCCGCAGCCTCGCGATCTCGCGTGCCGCGGCCCGGCCATCCGTCGCTTCGCCGACGACGTCGACTTCATCGAAACGATCCAGCAGGCCGCGCAGATAGCCGCGCGCGGTCCGGTCATCGTCGACGATCAGTGTTCTCACGGGTCGGGTCGGGATGTCCGCCCCGGTGCCAGTCGCCATCGCTCAGTGGTTCATGTGGAAAATCGTCGCTTTGGTCGCGTACGTGGATGCAACGGGTATGCCACGCGCCCGGGCACAACGACTTAGACGACCGGTCACCGCGGACCGGTGACGGCGTCGAGGAGCACGGTCCACATTCCGGCCGACGTCCGGCGCCAGACGCGCAGCCACGCGCCGCGCGGCGGGGCATTCTCAGCGTCCGTCCAGGTGCCCCACGCCCAGGCCAGGTCGCCGGAATCGGCCGCATCGGTGTCGGCGACGGACCAGATCGCGGACGCCAGCGGGCCGGCGTAGGCTTCGGCGGCGGCGGCGCTTCCGACGCGCGGTGCGACGCCGTCGCGCAGGAATCGCGCATCATCCGAGAAATGCTCGGACAGCAGGCGGGGATCACCGGCCAGAAGCGCGCGGGCAAGGCGGGTCTCTGCGGCGGTTACGCTCTGCGCCGGCTCCGGCGATGCGGCAACGTGCGCGGGCGGTTCGCGCACGACCAGCGTGTCCGCGGGCTGCTCCGGGTTTGCCGTGCCGAAGTCGAGGATGGCGCGATACTCGCCGTCCGCCTGCCGTCGCCAGACGGTGGCGTAGCGGCCGTGCGCGCCGGGCGGGTCCGTGCCCCGCGTGCCTGCGCGCCAGGGACCGGTCGTGAACCCGGCCGAGCCATCGCGTGCGGCGTCCGCCCATGTCGGCTCCCACTCCAGCAGCATGCCGGCTGGAAACGGCTCCCTGGCGAGCGCCGGTCCCGCACGAACCGGGTCAGGGCGGAAGAGCACCGCCGCAGGGTCGACGTACGTCTCGAAAGCATGCTGGACCGTGGAGTCGCGCGCGAGCCGTGCAAACGCCCGCTCGGCCGCCACGACGGCGTCGAGGCCCTGCTGCCAGGCTGCGTGATCGGGCCGGGACGGCCGGCAGGCCGCCAGCGACAGGGCGAGGAGCATGGCGTATCGGACGAGGGTCGAGGCGGTCACGCGAACAGCATTGCGTGCCGGCCGGACGCGGGACAAGGCTTTGGTGACGAAGACCGGACGCGGCGGGTCGAACCGCCGCTCAGTGAAGGATGCGTCCGCCGCCGCAGGAAGCACGATCGAGATCGCCGGCCGCGAGAATGCCCCGTGCAACGGCCTCTGCGACGTCCGGCGTGTTGTGGCCGCCTTCGCGGATCCAGCGCCGGACCTCTTCAAAGCGTGCGTCGGGCGTCCGGTCGTCACGAATCGGATCCGTGCGATCGCTCTTGCTGCGCGTCCGGGAGCGGCGGGGCCGGCCCCTCGAATTGCCGGTGCTCATGATCGTCCGGTTGACCCGGCGTGGCGTGGATTGGGCGATGTTGTCGGCACGCCCTGAGTATCGGCGGCGCGGCGATCAAAGTTGACCGGCGCGCCCGTGGCGGGACGTTTGCGCGGGCGGGCGTCGCGGGGGCCGGCACCTCCGCACGACGCGTCCCTGCGTCGCAACGGAGGCGGCCGTGTCAGCTGCCCGCCGCGGTGTCCGGCGGTCCTTCGCCGGTTGAGGTGTCGATGACGTGTCCGTTGACGCGGGGCGTGTTCGGCCCCGCAGCATGGCCGTTGGCGGGTGCGGCTCCTTCGACCGGCTTGTTGGGGTCCGGCCGGGTCGCGATCTCCTCGCGAACGATGCCCACCTGGGCCGGTGCCTCGATCCCCAGACGCACGCTCCGCTGCCCCGAGGCGAGCACCACGATCCGTATCCCTCCGTCGATCAGGATGGCGTCGCCGGGCCGTCGACTGAGAATCAGCATATCCCCGTTCCCCCTGCAGTCCCCCGCATGCTCCCTCCATGCCGCTCGGCCGGCCGCGCCATGAGCGCTGGCACCGTTCGATCGGTTCGAGTCGTTTTCGTGCACACCCGCGCAGGGTGCGCCAGCGTCATGGACCTTCCCGGGCAGCCCTCGCGGCCAGGCGGGCGCGCGACCAGCTGCGACTTCGATCGACGGCCGCCTCTGCCCAGGCCGGCAGGCCGTAGACCCGGATCCGTCCGAACCACCAGCCGCCGCCCGCCGCGGCCAGTCCGAGGATCAGCCAGCCGGGCCATGAGCGGCCCCGTCCGGCATCCGGCTGTGGCGACGGCGTTGTACCGGAGATCGCGACCGGCCCGACATCGGCCCCGCGACCCGGCCCCGCGGGGCCCATCGCGAGCGGCGCCGGTGCGGCACGAACCGGCCGCCGTTCCGTCCCGATCGACAGCAGGTAGCCCGCCTCCGTCGGTCGCAGGGCGTAATCACCCAGCCGCGCGACATCGACGGCGATCACCACATCGTTCCGCGCTTCCAGGACCGAGAGCGCGAGCAGGCCTTCCGCCCGCCGTGCCGCCGCACCACCGATCCCCAGGCGGGCATTCTCGACTGTGAGCATCAGCCTGGACCGGCCGGCCATGTGAAGTGGCTCGCTCAGCCGAAGCCTTCCCGGCCCGGCCACCGGCACCAGAATGAGTGTCCGGCCGTCTACGACGCGGACACCGATCCGACCGACGGTCGCGAAGTCGCGCGCCGCCGCGTGGACCGGATGATCGACTGTCAGTCCCAGCGCGAGGAGCGCGGCAGCGGCTCGCCCGAACCGCCGCGGCGCCCTCGCCATCAGCACTCCGCGACTTCGCGCAGCTGCGCCATACGGCCGCGCAGCGTCGACAGCGCTTTCGAGCGGATCTGCGAAACCCGCGACTCCGTGAGTCCGAGCACCTTCGCGATCTCGTGCAGCTTCAGCTCTTCGAAGTAGTAGAGGCTGAGAACGATGCGCTCCCGCTCCTTGAGCCGCAGAATCTCGTCTCTGAGCACCGCGACCTCCTCGCGATGATTGATCATCTCTTCCATGGCATCACCACTGGTGCCCTCGATGAGATCGGCAGGCAGCGCCGTGCGCCCGGCGCCGGTGTGGATCGGCTGGTCGAGGGAAACGGGCGTGGCCTCGTGCGTGTCCGCCTTCCAGCGCCACAGCGCATCGAGATCGATGCCGAGACGGTCGGCCATCTCGTGATCGGCCGGGTGGCGATCCAGCTTGTCGGAAAGCTGCTCTTCGGCGGCGGCCAGCTGCCGCTGCTTGCGACGGACCGACCGCGGCACCGTGTCCGAGCGCCGCAGATCATCCAGGATGGCGCCGCGGATGCGCGGCGCTGCATACGTGCTGAACGCGAGGCCCCTGGAGCGATCGAAGCTGTTGATCGCGTTGATCAGGCCCATGCTGCCCG
Source organism: Longimicrobiales bacterium (assembly GCA_041568755.1). Classification (GTDB taxonomy): domain Bacteria; phylum Gemmatimonadota; class Gemmatimonadetes; order Longimicrobiales; family RSA9; genus JBFFZF01. The sequence goes on from JBFFZF010000096.1 coordinate 11,498, forward strand.
CATTGACCAGATCGTCCAGCTCGACGTCGACCGTGAGCGTGCGCACGACCTGGCGCGCCACGTGATGCACGAGCGGAAGGTGTCGATTGAGCAGGCTCTGGCGCGCCGTCTCCTCGCCGTTCACCTGCCACGCGTCCCACAGCGTCTGTGATTCCATGGAGCCGACCTCGCACGGTTGGGAGTGAGGTTCCTTCTCGGAGGCGGCCTCAGCCGCCGGGATACGCGTCCGCGCGTCGGACGAGCGCCCACCGCGCCCCGCCCCGGCCCTGTCGGCCCGGCGGTTCGCGGTCAGGCCGGTGCCGGCCTGGCGTCGCATCTGCGCGTTCCTTCGCGGTCCCATGCTTTCGATCGGGGGTTGGTGGACCCGAGACTGCCGGCGTGTTGGCGGGGCACACTCCATTCCCGGTTGGCGCGGCGCGCTGCCGGGCCGCGGAATGAGCGGCTATGTGTTTGTTTGAAAATGATTTATGGGATCAGAAAACGCGGGCCTTGCGTCCTGGCGGGGTGTGCCAACCGGCAAGGAAAGTGCTACTTCGTTCCGGGTCGGCGACTTTTTTTCCGGGTGCGGAGCCGGCCAGCCGGCGTGCCCGGGCGGGCACGGGGCCGCGCCGGACCGGGGCTGGAGCCAGCCCCGGTCCTGCGCTCCAACCCTACTTGCTGATGAGGGCCCTGATCTCCGGCGGAGGCGCGAAGATCGACGCGTCGGCGGCTTCGAAATCGACGCTGGTGAGCATGATCACCATCTCCTGCCCCATCACCTGCTGCGTGGTGCGTGCGGGCATGGTGAGCGCCCCGAACTTCGTGTAGTCGGCGTACAGCACGGTCGTCTCGATGGGGCCCATGGCGGTTTCCGCCGTCTGCCAGCTCGCCACGAGGAGGCCGTTGTCGACGTCGAAGCAGTCGAACGTCTCCCGGCCGGACTTCCAGGTCACGCGCACCTTGTAGCAGTCGCGACCGCCGGCCGCGGTCTTCTCGACGGTTTCCATGGATGCGACGAGCGAAGGATCGCGCAGCGATGAATCGAATGCCGCGTCATCCTTGAGCTGGACCAGTTCGCCGCCGGACAGCACGCGGGGCCCTTCCATCGGATTCAGGGACCATGCGGTCGTGCCGTCGAACCCGGTGCGGATCTCACCCAGCCCGGGGATCGTCACGGTCATCGACATCAGGTTGGGTCGGGCCTGGATCATGAGCAGCTCCCCGGATGCACCCATCGCGGGCATGGAGAACGTGCCCGCCGTGCGGAGGGTCTCGAGCGAGCGCCGGTGGCTCCCGCCGGTCGCGGCGACGTGCCGGTCGAGCAGGGTCTTCGCCGCGGGCAACGCCTGCGCGGCCGCGGGCCCTGTCATGGCCAGGCCGAGCGCGACGAGGGGGATCAGGCGGGCGGTGCTACGGATCGTTCGGTGCATGGAGACTCCTGACTCAGAGGGGGGTCCGGCGCGCACCATCGCGGCCGGTATCCCGGATCGGCTGGATCTCGGTACGTGTACGGACGTGCGGGTCGTCCTCTTCGCGGGCGCCGCCGGAGCGAATCCAGGCGAGCGCTTCCTCGAACGCCGCATCCCGACCCGCGAGCAGGTCTTCGCGCAGCAGCGGCACGACCCGGTCGGGCACCACGCCGCGGCCTTCCAGCCGGGCGCCGTCCGCCGAAGTGAAATCGGCCACGACATACATCAGGACGTCGTCGTTGGGCAGGCGCATGAGCGTCGCCGGCAGCGCCTGACCGGCGGTCGTGTCGCCGAAGACGCGGACTCTGCCGACGGCCTGCATGCCGCCCGCGAAGAACTCGGACGTGCTGACCGACAGACCGTCCACCAGGACGGCGACGGGCCCCGCGAAGGGCTCGACGGGTCGGCCTGCGGCATCCACGCGGCGCGGGTTGGATCGGAAGTTCAGCTGGCTGCCCCGCGATCGCATCGTGCCCAGCGTCACCCTGTCGTCGAGGAAGTGACCGGCCACGCCCATGACCATGCCGGCGATGCCGCCCGGGTTGCCGCGCAGATCGATGACGATGCCTGCGCAGTCGCGCACGGCGTCGACGGCCCGGTCGATCTGGGCCGCCAGCGGGACCATCCAGATGTTGAAGCGGATGACGCCGAGACAGCCGCCGCCGTCGAGCGGTACGCTGCGCTGGGACAGCTCCGCGAAGAAGGCGGGCAGGTTGCCGAAACGGACCGGCTCGCCGGGTCGGCGGCGGCGCTCCAGCTCGAGCACGATGGTGCGGTCGTCGGCATCCAGGAAACGGATGTTGACGCGGGTCCCGGCCGGCCCTTCCATCTGGGCGTTCGCGCCCCAGAGGAACTGGGTGAGCGCGTTGCGTCTGGGCGTGCCGGGCTCGAGCCCATCGATCCTGGCCAGCGCAGCCTCGGGCCGGCGCGCGTCGACCACATCGACGATCCAGCCGGGTCGGACCCCGGCGCGCGCGGCGGGTCCGTCCGGATCCACGGTCCACACGACCAGGCGTCCACCCGCGAGGCGCAGCGACAGGCCCAGGTCGCCGGGCAGGTTGGCGGCGCCGGGCTCGCGCACGCGGGCCGGGTCGACCGCGTCGGCGGCCTCCTGCGGGATCAGCGTGTAGTGGGACTCGCCGAGGCGGGACAGCATGTCGACGAGGACAGCGCGCAGATCGCCGACGGTCGCGGACGCGCGCGCGCGCGGCAGCAGTTCGCCGCGCACCGCATCCCAGTCCAGCCCGTTGAAGCTCTCGTCGTAATGCGCGTTGCGGATGCGGCTCCATGCGGAATCGAACGTGGCGACGGCCAGCTCGGTCGCGATCGGCGCGTCTGCGCCGGAGCGCGTCTGCACGGCCTGCGCCTGCGCGGGCCCACCCGTCGCCAGCGCGGCCAGGAGCACCAGCCACGCCGGCCGGATCCGCCCGTTCCGTTGCGCGGTGTGTTCGATCATCGAAAATCGCACGTTCATCAGCTTCGACCCCGGTTGACCGCGGCATAAACACCGCCGGCAGCGCATCGTTCCGGTCGTGCAGCGGCTGGCGTCTGCGGGGCGGCCATTGCCGCGGATCAGCGCGGCAGCCATTGCCACGGATCTGCGTGCCCGTGCATGTTGACCGGCCCGCCGACGCGGCGACGTGCGACCCCAACGAGCGACGGAGATCGACCTTGTCCGGCATCCGCAAACGCGTGCTGTCCCTGCTCGCGGGCCTGGCCCTTCTTCCCCTCGCGAGCACCGGCGCCGAGGCCGCGCAGGTCGCGCCGCCGGATACGCTGCCCATCGATCCGGTCGTCACGGTGGGTCGTCTCGACAACGGGCTGCGCTATTACATCCGCGCGAACAGTCAGCCCCGCCAGCGCGCCGAGCTGCTGCTGGTCGTGAACGCAGGCTCGGTCCTGGAGGATGAGGATCAGCGCGGGCTGGCGCATTTCATCGAGCACATGGCGTTCAACAGCACGCGCAACTTCCCGCGTCAGGAACTGGTGCGCTACCTCGAGTCCATCGGCATGCAGTTCGGCGCGGACGTGAACGCGTACACGGGCTTCGATGAGACGGTGTACATGCTCACGGTCCCGACCGATTCCGCAGTGCTGCTGGAACGCGCATTCGTGATCCTCGAGGACTGGGCGCACGGCCAGCTCTTCGACCCCGCGGAAGTCGACCGGGAACGCGGCGTCGTAACGGAGGAATGGCGACTGGGCCAGGGTGCGGGCGCTCGCCTGCGTGACCGCATCTTTCCCGTCCTGCTGCGCGGCTCGCGGTACGCTGACCGGCTGCCCATCGGAACGCGCGAATCGCTCGCCTCGTTCGATCCGACCGCACTGCGCCGGTTCTACTCGGACTGGTACCGGCCGGACCTGATGGCCGTGATCGCGGTCGGCGATTTCGATGCGGCGCGGATCGAGCAACTCGTGCGCCGCCATTTCGGCGGGATCGCGCGGGCGCAGCGGCCGCGCGAGCGCACGGTGCACCCCGTTCCGGCCCACACCGAGACGCTGGTCGCGATCGCGACGGACCGCGAGGCGCCCAACGCGACCGTCGAAGTCTACTGGAAGCACCCGGCGCCCGCGCAGCGGACACAGGCTTCGTTCCGCGTGTCGCTGACGGAAGCGTTCTACAACGGCATGCTGAGCGCCCGGCTGACCGAGCTGACCCGGCAGGCCGATCCGCCGTTCATCGGCGCGGGCTCGAGTGCGGGCAAGATCCTGCGCTCGAAGAGCGCGTACATCCTCACTGCGCTGGTCGGGGATGACGGGATCCTGCGCGGACTCGACGCCATTCTCACGGAGGCGGAACGGGTCGCACGCTTCGGCTTCACGGCTACGGAGCTGGAGCGTCAGAAACGGGACGTCGTACGGGCCTACGAAGCCGCGTACGCCGAACGGGACAAGACGAACTCCGCGGCCTATGCCAACGAGTACGCGCGGCACTTCCTCGAGGCCGAGATGATTCCGGGCATCACGGCGGAGTTCGAGATGGTCCGGCGCTTCATCGACGGCATCGCACTGAGCGAAGTCAATGCGCTGGCGACCACGTGGATGCGCGAGGCGGAGCGGGTGGTCGTCGTGCAGGCACCGGAGAAGGAGGGGCTGGCGCTGCCGACGGAGCGGGACCTGCTGGCTGTTTTCGACCAGGTCCGCGGGAAGCGGCTGGACCCGTGGATCGACCGCGCGGCCAGCGCGCTCATCGCAACGCTGCCGCAGCCGGGTCGCATCGTCGCCGAGCGGACCATCCCGCGCGTGGACGTCACCGAATGGACGCTCGACAACGGCGTGCGCGTGCTCCTGCGGCCCACGGATTTCAAGGATGATGAGGTCGTCTTCCGCGCGTGGAGTCCCGGCGGCCTTTCGCTGATCCCGGACGCCGACTACATGTCCGCGGGATTCAGCAGCACGCTGATTGCCGCGAGCGGACTCGGCGAGCTCGATGCCGGCCAGTTGCAGCGCGCCCTGCAGGGCAAGGCGGTCAGTGTCCGGCCTGCGTACGATGACGTGAGCGAAGGGCTCACAGGCAGTGCCTCGCCTGCCGACCTGGAGACGCTGTTCCAGCTGATCTGGCTGAACATGACGTCGGCCCGTGGTGACAGCGTCGCGTTCCGGTCGATCATGCAGCGCCTGCGCAGTCTGCTCGCCAACCGCGCCGCGAGTCCGGAAGCGGTTTTCCAGGACACGCTGGCGGTCACCATCTCCCAGCACCATCCGCGTGCGCGCCCGGTCACGGTCGACGTGCTGGACGAGGTCGACCTGCAGCGCGCCATGGCGACGTGGCGGGAGCGGTTCGGCGATGCCGGCGACTTCACGTTCGTGTTCGTCGGCAGCTTCGCGCTCGACTCGATCCGGCCGCTCGTCGAACGGTACCTCGGCTCATTGCCCGCGGCAGGGCGCGTCGAGCGAGCGCGCGACAACGGGATCCGGCCACCGGACGGCGTCGTCGAGAAAGTCGTCTACAAGGGTGTCGAACCGAGCAGCCAGACGATCCTGCTGTTCTCCGGCCCCGCGACGTACGTCCGCGAGACGCAGGTCGCGCTCACGCTGCTCAGCCGCGTGCTGGAGACCCGCCTGCGCGAAGTGCTGCGTGAGGAACTGGGCGGTACGTACGGCGTCGATGTCTCGCCCGGGCTCGTGCGTGAGCCGTGGCCGCATTACGTGTTCTCGATCGCATTCGGCGCGGCTCCTGAACGACTGGATTCTCTGACGAGCACGATCTTCGCCGAGATCGCGGCACTGCAGGCCGACGGGCCCGCGGCGGAGACGCTGGCCAGCGTGCGGACGGCCCGCCTGCGCGAGCACGAGACGAATCTGCGCGAGAACGGGTTCTGGCTGGGTCAGCTGCTCAGCTCCGTCACGATGGACGAGCCGCTGGACAGCTTCCTCGACTTCCCCGCTCGCCTCGACGCCGTGGACGGCGCGACCTTGCGCGAAGCGGCCAGGCAGTTCCTCCGCGCAGATCGGTACGTGCGCGTCTCCCTGCTCCCCGAGAACCTGCGGTGAACGACTCCATGCGGGTGCTGCGGCGTTCCACGGTCCTGGTTCTGGCGATGGCGGTTGCGGGAGCGGATGGCGCGGCGGCCCAGGCGCGCGAGACGGCACCGCTGCTGCTCGAGCTGCCCGCCAA
>JBFFZF010000097.1:0-17467 GCA_041568755.1 Longimicrobiales bacterium
CCTGGTGGGCGTCGTCGCGGAGGTGACGGCCCGATCGGCGCAGGCGATCGACTGGACCAACGCCGAGTTCCGCGCCAGCGCCATGACCGCGGACGGGCAGGTCTACGGCATGGTGGAGCCGCGCCGGGGCGCGTTCCGTGAGCTGGATCTGCTGGTCATGACCGGCGCGCCCTTCCACAGCGATATCCGGCCCGGCCGCCGCATCGTCACGTCGGGTCGCGGCGGTCTGTTCCCGCGTGGCATTCCGATCGGTGAGATCATCGGCATCGAGGATGCCGACACGGGCTGGCGGAAGAGCTACGTGATCAGACCCGCAGTGCGGCCCGAGGCCGCCGTGGCGGTTCTCGTCGTCCTCGACAGCGCCGCGGATCTGGAGCGGGTCTGGCAGCCGGCCGCGCCGTCGGGAGGGCCGGGCCCTGGTACAGCCCCGCAGCCGCCGGGCGAACCGCGGGCGCCGTGATGGCGTGGCCGCCCTCCCGGTTCGGCGCCTTCATCGGGATCCTCGCGTTCGCGCACTTCCTCATTCACGTCGGCTTCGGACTGGGCCGTGAGGCGCCCGATCTGCTCATCGTCGCGACGCTCCTGGCCGCGCGGCGCATGAGCGCGGCCGGTGCCGTCTCGCTCGGGTTCGGGCTGGGGTTCCTCGAAGACGCCATGGGGATGGAAGGCTTCGGCGTGCGGGCGTTCGCGCTGGCTGCGGCGGCTTTCCTCGGTGCCCGGTCCCGCACGGTCGTGGACGGCAGCGGCATCCTGTTCGTGCCGGTCTACCTCTTCCTGGGCGCGTGGGCGGCCGATGCGCTGGGCTGGTTCCTGCGCGCGGATGCCGTGGTGCCCGGGCTGCTGCTGCAGTCGGCCGTGGCCGCGGCCTGGGCGGCGCTCGGCGGAACGCTCGCCTGGCTGGCCTTCCGGCGGATCGCCGGGCCGTCCGCGTGAACCGGATCGCCGCGTGCCTCGCGCAAACACCACGGCCTGCGGGGGGTAGACGGAGCGCATGGTGAAACGCATGACGGCCGGGCCCGCTCCGCGGCTGGAGCTTCACCCGTGGCCGTGACCCGCCGCCTCCTGGCGACGTTCGGGGACCCGCCCCTCCTTCTGCTCGTCCTCGGCCTGTCCCTGTTCGGCGTGGCCGTGATCTACTCGGCCGGACAGCTGGACGTGCCGAACCCGGTCAGCGGCGGGGCCTGGCGGATGCAGCTCTCCTGGCTCGGGATCTCCCTGGTCGCGCTGCTCGTCGTGGTCCGCTTCCAGGTCCGCTGGCTCGAATGGGTGGCGCTGCCCGCGTACCTGACCGGCATCCTGCTGCTCATCCTGACGCTGTTCATCGGGACTGGCGCCGGGACCGCTGCCGGCACGCGCAGCTGGCTGCGTTTCGGACCGGTCGGCCTGCAGCCTGCGCAGTTCGCCAACCTGGCGACGATCCTGATGCTGGGCCGCGTCATGGGCGCCTGGCGGGAGGGCCCGCGCGGTCTGATGTGGCTGTGGAAGCCGATCCTGATCGTCGTCGTCCCGATGGGCCTGGTCATGCTGCAGCCCGATCTCGGGACGGCGATGGTGTTCGGCGGCGTTCTCCTGGCGACGCTTTTCTGGGCCGGGACACCGATCGGGCTGATGTTTCTCCTGATCAGTCCGATGCTCGGCCTGCTCCTCTCGTTCCGTGTCGGTCTCTTCGCCATCTACATGGTGGGGCTGATCGCCTTCCTGTATGTGTACCGGGCGCAGTTGCGCGAGGCCGTCCTGGTGGTGACGGCGAACCTTGCCGCCGGTACGATCGCGATTCCGTTGTGGAACTCGCTCGAGGATTACCAGCGCAACCGGTTCCTGGTCTTCCTGGATCCGTACATCGACCCGCGTGGCGCCGGCTATCAGCACATCCAGTCGCGCATCGCGATCGGCAGCGGCGGGTTGCTGGGCAAGGGATTCACCCAGGGCTCGCAGAAACGGCTCGCATTCCTGCCGGAGCAGCACACGGACTTCATTTTCGCGGTCGTGGGCGAGGAACTCGGCTTCCTGGGCGCGGGCGCGCTCGTCCTGGCGTACGGGGTGGTGCTCTGGCGCCTGGCGCGGCTCGCGGAGCGGGCACCGGACCCCTTTGCCGGCATCGTCGTGTTCGGTATCTTCGGCGCCTGGCTGACCCACATTCTCGTCAACATCGGGATGAACGTCGGGGTCATGCCCATCACCGGCATCCCGCTGCCTTTCCTCAGCTACGGCGGCTCGTTCCTCCTGGCCAGCTTCATCGCCGTCGCGGTCGTGGAGCGCATCGGTTCGGAGCAGGGCCGGTTGTGACGGCAGCGGCTGCACGGAACGAATCGAGCGGAGCGGACCGATGAGCTGGTTCCGGAAACCGAAGCGCCGGCTGCGCGCCGAGGATCGGCGTGATCTGCCGCCCGACGTCTTCGACAAGTGCCCGGCGTGCGGCAAGATCCTGTACCGGGCGCGTCTCGAGCAGAACATGATGGTCTGCCCCGAGTGCGATCACCATCACCGCATGGGCGCCGAGGGCTACCTGCGACTGCTGCTCGATGATGGCGAGTTCACAGAGCACGACGTCGACATCCGCAGCACCGATCCCCTGAATTTCGTCGACCTGAAGCCTTATACGGCGCGGCTCGAGGCTGCCGAGCGGGCGAACGGCTACGGCGAGGCGGTGCGCACCGTCACGGGAAGTCTGGAGGATGTTCCGATCGCGTTCGCGGTGATGGACTTCGAGTTCATCGGCGGGAGCATGGGTTCGGTGGTCGGGGAGAAGATCTCGCGTCTGGCACGGCGCGCCCTCGACGAACGCACGCCGCTGCTCATTGCCAGCGCGTCCGGAGGGGCGCGCATGATGGAAGGCATTCTCTCGCTGATGCAGATGGCGAAGACTTCGGCCGTCCTCGCACTGCTCCACGACGAGGGGATCCCCTACATCTCGATCCTGACGAACCCGACGACCGGAGGCGTGACCGCGTCTTACGGGATGCTGGGCGATGTGATCCTGGCCGAACCGGGCGCACTCATCGGCTTCGCCGGTCCGCGTGTGATCGAGCAGACCATCAAACAGGAGCTGCCCGAGGGATTCCAGCGCTCCGAGTTCCTGCTCGAGCACGGCATGGTCGACGCCATCGTCGACCGACGGGAGATGAAACCCACCATCGGCAGACTGCTGCGGCACATGCTGCGGCTTCCGGAACCGGTCGATCCGAACGGCGGCGCGCGGACACCCGCCAACGGCGGGACCCCCGGTTGAGCCGACTGGACTACGATGCCGTGGTCCGCGAGCTGTTCCCGCGGCTCACGGCCGGCATCCGCTGGGGCACGGGGCGGACCGAGCGGATGCTGGCGACCGTGGGGGACCCCCACCTCGCCTGTCGCACAATTCATGTCGGCGGCACCAACGGCAAAGGTTCCGTCGCGGCATTGATCGCGGCGGCCCTGCGCGCGGCCGGCGTGCGCACAGGCCTGTACACGTCGCCGCACCTCTGCTCTTTCCGTGAGCGTATCCAGATCGACGGTCAGGCCATCAGCGAGGCGGCGCTCGTCGAGGCCGCCGAAGCGCTGTGGCCCATCATCCACGAGATCTCGCCCTCCTTCTTCGAGGCGACGACCGCGATCGCGTTTCACGCCCTGGCCCGCGCGGGCGTGACCGTCGCCGTCGTGGAGGTCGGGCTGGGTGGCCGGCTGGACGCGACGAACGTCGTCCGGCCCGAGGTCGCCGTCCTCACGAACGTGGCGCTCGACCACGTGCAACTGCTCGGTCCCACCGTGGAGCACGTGGCGCGGGAGAAGGCCGGCATCATCAAACCCGGCGTGCCCGTCGTGACCGGCGAGACCGGTGCGGTGGCGCTGGACGTATTCCGCCGCACGGCGGCCGCTGCACGCACGACGCTGCGGGAAATCGACGAGCGTAGTTTCACGACCATCCTGACCGACCGGGGCGGCACGGAGATCGAGATGCGCACCGGCCGGTGGGCCGGCCAGCGGCTGCACACGCCGCTGCCCGGCGAACACCAGGCATGGAACACGGCCGTTGCCGCCGCAGCGCTCGAGGATCTCGGGCCGGATATCCGGCCCGGCATCGATGCCATCCGCGCCGGGTTCCATTCGCTGCGCTGGCCCGGCCGGCTGCAGATCGAAACGCTGCGCGAGCGCACCTGGGTGTTCGATGTCGCGCACAACGTCGCGGGTGCCGAGGCGCTGGCCGGAGCGCTGCGCACGCTGGACCTGCCGCGACCGATCGTCGCGCTGGTCGGCGTGCTGGGCGACAAGGACTGGCGCGGCATGCTGGGTCCGATTCTGAACAGTTCCGACGCCGTGTTCTTCACGCTGCCGCCCACGGCGCCGGAAGAGAGGCGTTGGGATCCACGCACCGTACTGGAGGAACTGCCGGCGCCGCACGCCGTGGCGGTGCCGGACTTCGCCGAGGCGATGGCGCGCGCCTGGGAGCGCGCCGGTCAGGGTGGTCCGGGTACGCTGGTCGTGACCGGCTCGTTCCACACGGTGGGCGATGCCCTGATCGCGCTGGGCATCGCGCCGTTCAGCGCGGACGCCGGCTTGCCGGTCGCGATGTTCGCGACCTAGATTCGCGTGAATGTCGAACCACGCGAGCCTGCCCGGGTTCCGAGACTTCTATCCAGCTGATTTCGCCGTCCGAGCGCACATCGCGAACGCGTGGCGGGAAGCTTCGCTCCGGCACGCCTTCGAGGAATACGACGGGCCGCCTCTCGAGAGTCTCGAGCTGTACACGGAGAAGAGCGGCGAAGAGATCGCCGGACAGCTCTACCACTTCGTGGACAAGGGTGGCCGCGCCGTTGCGCTCCGTCCGGAGATGACGCCCACGCTGGCCCGGATGGTCGGCGCTCGGGCCGGCGCCATGCGCAAGCCGATCCGCTGGTTCTCGGTGCCGCAGCTCTTCCGCTACGAGCGGACGCAGCGCGGGCGCCTGCGTGAACACTTCCAGTGGAACGTGGACATCCTGGGCGAGACTGACCCGGCCGCCGATGCCGAGGTGCTCGCCACTGCTCTGGATGCGCTGAGCCTGCTCGGGCTGGGCAGCGCGGACGTCGTCGCACGGTACAACGACCGCCGCCTGCTCGAGGCACTGCTCCAGCACGTCGGTGTGCCTGCCGACCGGCTCGGGCCGACGTACGCGGCGGTCGACAAGCTGGGCCGCGAACCGCGCGACCGGATCGCTGCGCGCCTGCACGACGCCGGCCTGCCGGCCGCGGCAGCCGACGCCGTGCTCGGTCTCTTCGATGCGCCCGGGATGGACGCCCTGATCGGCCGGTGGGGCGATGTGCCGGGCATCGCGGACACGCTCCGCCTGCTCGACGCCTACCGGTCCTGTCTCGAAGATCTCGGCCATGGGGACAGGATCGCGTTCGACCTGTCCATCGTGCGCGGCCTGGCGTACTACACGGGGACGGTGTTCGAGATCTTCGACCGCGCGGGTGAATTGCGTGCGATCTGCGGCGGTGGCCGGTACGATCAGCTGCTCGGGGCCGTGAGCCGGACCGAGCTGCCCGCCGTCGGATTCGGCATGGGTGATGTCGTCCTCGCCGAACTGCTGCGCGAGCGCGATCTGCTGCCGGCGTACGATGTGCGTGTGGACGACTGGGTGATCGCGGTCGACGCAGAGCAGCGGCAGACGCAGCGGCGCGTGGCCGCCCGGCTGCGCGCGGCCGGCCGCCGCGTGGCGTACGCGCTGGCCGGCGCGAGCGTGGCCCGCCAGTTCAAGGAAGCCCACGCGCACGGTGCACAGCGAGCCATCGTGATCGGGCCGGCAGAGGTCGAAGAGGGCGTCGTGGTCGTCCGGGAAATGAGCTCGGGGGTCGAGCGGCGCCTGGCCCTGACGGCACTGCTCGAAGAATCATGACGTACGACGAGGAGATGGCGCGCGCCGCCGAAGTGCGCCGGCGCATCGTGCAGCGCGCACGCCTGTACACCTGGGGCTTCCTGACCACCGCCCTGATCGTGGCGACGGGCGGATCGGCCCTGATCGCATGGATCATGAGCGGTGTGGGTCTGCCTTTCGTGCAGACGTGGGTCGCGATTCTGATCATCGTACTGCTGCCCTCACTGCTCACCATGGTGTGGCGCGCGCTGCGCAGCCGCGATTGAGCGGGCCGGAGGGCCCGACGTGAACCCGTAACCGATCGAGCGATGGCCGACGACAAACGCCTCACCCCGCAGACGGAAGACTTCGCCGCCTGGTACAACGAGGTCGTCCTGAGAGCGGAACTCGCGGATTATGCGCCCGTGCGGGGCTGCATGGTCATCCGTCCCTGGGGCTACGCGATCTGGGAGTCCATGCAGCAGGCGCTCGATGGCATGTTCAAGGACACCGGGCACCAGAACGCCTACTTCCCGCTGCTGATCCCGCAGAGCTACATCGAGCGCGAAAAGGAGCACATCGCCGGTTTTGCGCCGGAGGTGGCCGTCGTGACGCACGCGGGCGGCAAGGAACTGGAGGAGCCGCTCGTCATCCGGCCGACTTCCGAGACGATCATCTACGCGATGCTCGCCAAGTGGGTACAGAGCTATCGGGACCTGCCCGTGCTGCTCAATCAGTGGGCGAACGTGATGCGCTGGGAGCTGCGCACGCGTCTGTTCCTGCGCACCTCGGAGTTCCTGTGGCAGGAGGGCCACACGGCCCACGCCACGGAGGCCGAGGCCGAGGAGGAGACGCTGCGCATGCTGGGCATCTACCGGCGCTTCATGGAAGAGTGGATGGCGATACCGCCGGTGACCGGGCGCAAGACCGACGCCGAAAAGTTCGCCGGCGCTCTGCGCACCTATGCCCTCGAAGCGCTCATGCAGGACAACCGTGCCCTGCAGGCGGGCACGTCGCACAACCTGGGTCAGAACTTCGCCCGCCAGTTCGATCTGCGCTTCCAGACGGAATCGGGCGGCGAGGAATACGCGTGGAACACGTCCTGGGGTGTGTCCACGCGCCTGATCGGCGCACTGGTCATGGCCCATGGGGACGACAATGGCCTGGTCCTGCCGCCTCGGCTCGCGCCCGTGCAGGTCGTGATCATCCCGATCTACCGCAGCGATGAGGAACGTGGCCGCGTGCTCGAAGCCGCCGGCACGGCATCCGCGGCTCTGGCAGGGCACGGACTGCGTGTCCACGTGGATGGCCGCGATACGCTCAAGCCGGGACCGAAGTACTACGAGTGGGAGCGCAAGGGCGTGCCGATGCGCCTCGAGATCGGGCCGCGCGACGTGGACCGGGGCGAAGTCACGGCGGTCCTGCGCCTGCAGTTGCAGGCCGACGCGCCCCGCAAGGAGAGCCTGCCCGCGACCGGCCTGGCCGAGGCGGTGCAGGCCCGTCTGGATGCCTTCCAGGCCGGCCTGCTGGACGTGGCGCGCGCGCGCCGGGAAGCGAATTCCCACCGTGACGTGCGCGACTGGGATCACCTGTGCGACGTCATCGAGAACCGGGGCGGTTTCGTGTACGGGGGCTGGTGTGGAGGCGCGGCGTGCGATGACCGTGTCAAGGCGGAAACGAAGGCGACGATTCGCGTCATCCCCGACGAGGAGTTCCGCAGCGCGCCACCGCCGCGCTCCTGCCTGGTCTGCGGCGCGGCAGCAACCGACGAGGTGGTGTGGGCGAGGGCCTACTGACCACGACGGTCGGTCCGGTCTTCGCCTGGCACGGCGATCGGCTGCACTGTGAGCGCGTCGCGGCCGACGACCTCGCGCAGGAGTTCGGCACGCCGCTGTACGTCTACAGCAGGGCGGCCATCGTGGATCGCTACCGCGGCTTCGCGCAGGCGTTCGCACCGGTCCGCCCGCTGATCGCGTACTCGGTGAAGGCCAACGGCAATCTGGCCGTGCTGCGCACCCTCGCCGAGGAGGGTGCGGGCGCCGACATCGTCAGCGAGGGGGAGCTCCATCGAGCGCTGCTCGCCGGCATTCCGCCGGAGCGCATCGTTTTCAGCGGCGTGGGCAAGACTGCCGGGGAGATGCGTGCTGCCCTGGCCGCGGGCGTCTACGGATTCAACGTGGAGAGCGAGGGCGAGTTGGAAGCGCTGTCACTCGTCGCGGCAGGCGATGGCGTGCGTGCGCCGGTGGCCATCCGCGTGAATCCGGACATCGAGGCCGACACGCCGCACCACTACACGCGCACGGGGCACCTGGCCACGAAGTTCGGTGTGCCGTGGGACGAGGCGCTGGGCCTGTACCGCCGCGCCGCGGCGCTGCCGGGCATCCGGGTGCGCGGGATCGACGTGCACATCGGCAGCCAGATCCTCGACCCGGCACCATACCGGATCGCCGTGCGTCGCGTGCTCGAGCTGGTCGCGCAGCTGCGCGCCGAGGGGATCGCGCTGGAATACCTGGATGCCGGCGGTGGCTACGGTGTCGCCTACGAAGAGGGCGTCGAGTTGCCCGCGGCAGCCTTCGCGGCCGCACTGCTCCCCGATCTCATCGACAGCGGCCTGCGAGTTGTGCTGGAGCCGGGCCGCTACATCGTCGGGCCCGCGGGCATTCTCCTGACGCGCGTACTGTACGTGAAGACCATGGGCACGAAGACGTTCGTGATCACGGATGCGGGCATGACCGATCTGCTGCGCCCGAGCCATTACGCGAGCTACCACCGCATCGATCCCGTCGTGCGTCATGCGGACCGGGCTTCGATGAAGGTCGACATCGTCGGTCCGGTGTGCGAAAGCGGTGATTTCCTCGCGCTCGACCGCCTGCTGCCGCGGCCCGATCCCGGTGATCTGCTCGCCATCGGCACGGTGGGCGCCTACGGCTTCGCCATGGCGTCGACGTACAACGCGCGGACGCGCCCGGCCGAGGTCCTGGTCGATGGCGAAAGGGCTGTCCTGGCCCGCCGCCGGGAGACCGTCGAAGACCTGGTACGCGCCGAGGTCGATGCGCTGCAGGCCACGAACACGAGCACGCGCGGAACATGAAGAACCGGATCCTCATCCTCGATTACGGGTCGCAGTTCACCCAGCTCATCGCACGCCGCATCCGCGAGGAGCGCGTGTACTGCGAGATCCATCCGCCGACCGTCTCCATCGACTGGATCCGCAGCTGGCAGCCGCGCGGCATCGTCCTGTCCGGCGGGCCCGCTTCCGTGTACGACGAGGGCGTGCCGACGGTCGATGCCGCTCTGCTCGAAATGGAAGCGCCCGTGCTCGGCATCTGTTACGGCATGCAGCTGATCGCGCAGCTGTGCGGCGGCGCCGTCGTGGCCGGCAAGCGCGAGTACGGCCGGGCCGAGCTGACGGTGCACGACCCCGATGAGCTGTTCGAGGGGTTCCACGCGGGCGAGCGCGCCACCGTCTGGGCCAGCCACGGCGATCACGTCGAGACCGCGCCGCCCGGCTTCACCGCGCTGGCCGCGACCGCGGACCTGCCGGTCGCCGCGTTCCGCTCCAAGAAGGCCAGGATCTGGGGCGTGCAGTTCCACCCCGAAGTGGCCCACACACCGCGCGGCGACGAGATCATCTCGAACTTCCTCTTCCGCATCTGTGGCTGTGAGCCCGACTGGACGCCCGGCTCGTTCATCGACGAGTCCGTGACGCGCGTGCGCAACCGCGTAGGTACGGACCACGTGATCTGCGGCCTGTCCGGCGGCGTGGACTCCTCGGTGGCGGCCGCGCTGGTGCACCGCGCCATCGGTGACGCGCTGACCTGCATCTTCGTCGACCACGGGCTGCTCCGCAAAGGCGAACGGGAGAGCGTCGAGCGGACCTTTCGCAGGCACCTGGGCATCCGTCTCGAAGTCGTCGACGCGGCCGAAGAGTTCCTGCAGCGACTGCGCGGCGTCGACGATCCCGAAGAGAAGCGGCGACGCATCGGTGAGACCTTCATCCGCGTCTTCGAACGCACCGCCTCACACGCGGGCCGGGACGCCAGGTACCTCGTGCAGGGCACACTCTACCCGGATGTCATCGAGTCCACCTCCGTGCGCGGCCCGTCGGCCGTCATCAAAACGCACCACAACGTAGGCGGCCTGCCGGAGGACATGGAGTTCGAGCTGATCGAGCCGCTGCGCGAACTGTTCAAGGACGAGGTGCGCAACGTGGGGCGGGAGCTGGGGCTGCCCGAAGAACTCGTCGGCCGCCATCCGTTCCCCGGTCCGGGTCTGGCCATCCGCGTGCTCGGAGACGTCACGAGCGAGCGGCTGGATGTCCTGCGGGACGCCGACGCCATCTACCTTGACGAGATCCACGCCGCCGGCCTCTACGACGACATCTGGCAGGCCTTCGCCGTGCTGCTGCCGGTGCGCAGCGTGGGCGTCATGGGCGATGCCCGGACCTACGAGAACGTCGTCGCGCTGCGCGCCGTCACGAGCCGCGATGGCATGACGGCCGACTGGTTCCCGTTCCCGCCCGATGTCCTGGGCCGCATCTCATCGCGCATCATCAACGAGGTGCCCGGCGTCAATCGCGTGACCTACGACGTGAGTTCGAAGCCGCCCGCCACCATCGAGTGGGAATAGCCGCGCCCGCGCGGTGACCGGCCGGATCACCAGCACCGACACGGCCGCGGACCGCGCCGTCTGCCCGCCCGGGCCGTAGGCGATCCCCAGCAGATCGATCCGCGTGTTCGCGGGCAGCGAAGCCGGGATGGGGAGCACGAAACCGTGCGTGGAATCGGGGATCCCGGCGAAGCGCACAGCCGTCGAATCGAGGGTGGCGCTGCCGCCCGAACCCGCACGCCGGGCGACCAGTCCCACGCCCGCGAGTCGGGACCCCTCCCGATCGCGCCCTTCGACGATCACTTCGAGGTCCGCACCGGCCGCAACCGGAGCGCCGTCCGGCGGCCGCACGATCCGCACCGTCAGCGCGGCCGGAGCGGCGTCCGTCGGCAACGGCCGCGCGCGCTCCGTCGCGCAGGCGCCCGCCACCACGGCGATCGCCACCAGCCGCCCGCACAGCTTCGCGCCCGGCTGCGCCGCCATCTTCAGGGCACGCGTACGGTGTCCAGTTGCTCCGCGGCCGGGCTGTTCAGGCGCGTGTCGATCGCGTCCCAGATCGCAGACATCTCTTCCGGGTCGCGCTCGCGCGCCCGGACGAAGGCGAACAGCGCCGAGTCCGTGACACCCGCCTCCGCGAGGATCTCCCCACGACGTACATCGAACGCCAGCGAGTCGGTCGTGACGCGCGCCTCCTGCCGGAGCGCGACCATCACGTCCATGAACGTCTCGCGGGAGATGCCTTCCGCCGGCCTCTTCCCACACCCGGTGGAGGCCAGCCCGCCGGTCAGGACGAACAACGCCGCGATCCAAAGCCGTCGCATCATGCCCCTAATATCCCGCCCGGAAGGCACAATTTCCACCGCCCGCCCGGTGCGGCGCGCGCCGCAGCCCGCGTCCTGCCGCCCACCGGCCGGCCGGTCCTCGCCGCACAGGAGTCAGTGCGCGCCGCCGTTCCTGCCGCAATGGCAGCGCTGCGGGGTATGAGGCTTGCTCCTGCGGTAGCGGGTCGGGTGACGGGCGGGCGAGCCGGGCAGGATCTGCAGGAAAGGAAGGAACGTGCTGAATCACGAACGGTTGACGATCAAGGCGGCGGAAGCCATTCAGGCAGCCGCGGCCGAGGCGCAGCGGCGCGGCAATCCGTCGCTGGAGGACATGCACCTGCTGCATGCGCTGCTCGAGCAGGACGAGACGGTGGTTCTGCCCATCCTGCAGAAGGTGGGCGTAAACGTCGCGCGTCTGACCGAGGGGCTGGTGCACGCGCTGGACCGTCTGCCGAAGCAGAGCGGCGGCGCGACGCCGCAGATCAGTCGCGAACTGAACCAGATCTTCCAGCAGGCGGACCAGGAAGCCCGCGCCATGGAGGATGAGTACATCTCGACGGAACACCTGCTCCTGGGTCTGGCGGTCCAGCGCAGCTCGACGACGCGTGAGCTGCTGGCGGAGCAGGACGTGCAGGTGGATCAGTTGCGGGAGGCGCTGGAGGCGGTGCGCGGACCTCACCGTGTCACGGATCAGGCGCCGGAGCAGAAGTACCGTGCGCTGGAGCGGTTCACGCGTGACCTCACGGAGGTCGCGCGTCGCGGCAAGCTCGATCCGGTGATCGGCCGGGATGAGGAAATCCGGCGAGTGGTCCAGGTGATCAGCCGGCGCACGAAGAACAACCCGGTGCTCATCGGGGAACCCGGTGTAGGCAAGACGGCGATCGCGGAGGGGCTGGCGCAGCGCATCGTGAGCGGCGACGTGCCCGAAGGTCTCAAGGACAAGCGACTGATCCAGCTGGACATCGCGGCGCTGATCGCCGGATCGAAGTTCCGTGGCGAATTCGAGGAGCGGCTGAAGGCCGTGCTCAAGGAGCTGTCGGATGCGGCGGGCCGCTACATCGTCTTCATCGATGAGCTGCACACGATCGTGGGCGCCGGGGCGGCGGAAGGGGCGGTGGACGCGGGCAACATGCTGAAGCCGGCGCTGGCGCGGGGCGAGCTGCGGCTGGTCGGGGCCACGACGCTGGACGAGTACCGCAAGCACATCGAGAAGGATGCTGCGCTGGAGCGCCGCTTCCAGCCGGTGTTCGTGGGCGAGCCGAGCGTCGAAGATGCAATCGCGATCCTGCGTGGCCTGAAGGAGCGGTACGAGGTCCACCATGGCGTGAAGATCACGGACGGCGCGATCGTGGCCGCGGTCCGCCTGTCGAACCGCTACATCGGCGGCCGGTTCCTGCCGGACAAGGCCATCGATCTGATCGACGAGGCCGCGTCCCGGCTGCGCATCGAGATCGATTCGCTGCCGCACGAGATCGATGAGGTCGAGCGGCGCATCATGCAGCTGGAGATCGAGCGTACTGCGCTGGAAGCGGAAACCGACCCGGAGGCGGTGGAGCGCCGGCGCCGGATCGAGGCGGATCTGGCCGGGCTGCGCGAGCGGGCATCGGGCATGAAGGCGGCGTGGCAGGCCGAGAAGATCCAGATCCACCGGATCCGTGATCTCAAGGAGAAGATCGATGGGCTGCGCGGCGAGGTCGAGCGCGCGCAGCGCACCGCGGACTACAATCGCGCCGCGGAGATCCAGTACGGCGAGATCCCGAAGACGGAGCGCGAGCTGACGGCTGCCGAGGAGCGTCTCCACGAGCTGCAGAAAGCGGGCAAGTACCTCGACGAAGAGGTCGATCCGGAGGATGTGGCCGAGGTCGTGGCCCGCTGGACGGGCATCCCGGTGCAGCGGATGCTGGAGACGGAGCGGGAGCGGCTGACGCGCTTGGAAGGCGTGCTCGGCATGCGCGTGGTCGGCCAGGACGGCGCGCTGCGCGTGGTGGCGGACGCGGTCCGCCGCAGCCGGGCCGGCCTGCAGGACCCGGACCGTCCGATCGGCAGTTTCATCTTCCTCGGGCCGACCGGCGTCGGCAAGACGGAAACCGCTCGCGCACTGGCCGACTTCCTGTTCGACGACGAGGACGCGATCGTCCGCCTCGACATGTCGGAGTACATGGAGAAGCACGCCGTGGCCCGGCTGATCGGCGCACCGCCCGGTTACGTCGGCTACGAGGAGGGCGGCCAGTTGACGGAACGGGTGCGCCGCCGGCCGTACGCGGTCGTGCTCTTCGACGAGATCGAGAAGGCCCATGCCGACGTCTTCAACGTCCTGCTGCAGGTCCTCGACGCCGGTCGGCTGACGGACTCCCAGGGCCGGACCGTGGATTTCCGTAACACGGTGATCATCATGACGTCGAACATCGGCAGCCAGCACATTCTCGAGGAGGCCGGGACCGGGGATTGGGAGGGCGTCGAGCGTGTGGTTCTGGCCGAGATGCGCCGATACTTCAGGCCGGAGTTCCTGAATCGCGTGGACGATGTCGTGGTCTACCGGCCTCTGGGCATGGCGCAGCTGCGTCAGATCGTCGACCTGCAGCTCGAGCGACTCAAGCAGCTGCTGGCCGAGCGGCGGATCACGCTCGAGGTGAGCGAGGCGGCCGAGGACGTGATCGCCGCCGAAGGGTTCGACCCGGCGTTCGGCGCGCGACCACTCAAGCGGGCGATCCAGCGCCTGGTCCAGAACCCGCTCGCGCTGCGTCTGCTGGACGGGGACTTCGACGATGGCGACACGATCCGCGTGGAGCGAAGCGCCGATGGCGAACTGCTCTTCGAGCGCGTGCATCCCGATGTCGTGGTCGCTTGACAGGTGAACGACGCGCGCCGAGCTTCAGGCGAGCGCAATGCGGAGAGAGAGATCGATGCGAGCAGGGAGCCGGCGCCGGGGTATCGCGGTTGCGTTGCTGCTGGTGAGCGCGGGATGCGCTTCCCGGCAGCTGCCGCCCGATGGCCCGGTCATGCCATCGAACGCGGAAGTGGCGACGGCGTTGGTCGTCGAGCAGTTCCTGCGCGCGGCCAACACGAACGACCTCGATACGATGGCGCGACTGTTCGGCACGCGGGACGGCCCGACCATGCGCCGCGACTCGAAGCAGGTCGTCGACCGGCAGATGTTCGCGCTGGCCGCCATCCTGCGCAACGACGGCTACTCGATCGCGCGGCGCAACATCGTACCGGGCCGTCGCGATGAGGCCACCGAACTGGTCGTGCGCATGAAGTTCAACGACCGGGAAGTGGACGTGCCGTGGGTGCTGGTCTATTCGCGCGAGAACACGTGGCTCGTCGAACAGATCGAGATCACGCGCATCACGACGGGGCGGGGGCAGGTGGGGAAGGGTCCTCGACCAGCTCGATGAGGACGCCGCCGGTGCTTTCCGGGTGCAGGAATGCGATGCGGCGGTCGTGCGCGCCGAGCCTCGGCTCGTGATCGACCAGGCGCACGCCGCTCTCGGTGAGCCGCCGCAGGGCGGCGTCGAGGTCTGCCACGCGGTAGGCGATGTGATGCAGGCCGGGGCCGCGCTTCGCCAGGAACCGGCCGACCGGGCTGTCCGGTGAAGTGGGCGCGATGAGTTCGAGGCGGCACGCTCCGGACCCGAGGAAGACGATGTCGACCTGCTGTTCGGCATTGTGCACAGGCGGGGAACCGGTGGCGCCCGTGATGAATTCATAGACGGGCAGCGTGGCGTCGATCGCCGGCACGGCGACGGCCACGTGATCGATGGGCAGCTCCACGACTCGGCTCCGTGCAGAGGGGGTGTGGGCTGCGGCAAGATAACCAGTGGGCCGCGTGACAGCACGCGGGCATGAAACAGCAGAGGGTGGAATGGCAGAGAATGGCGGACCGGTCGTCGTGACGGATGTCGATTTCGCCGACGAGATCGAAAAGCGGGCAGGCCTGTCGATGGTCGACTTCTGGGCCGAGTGGTGCGGGCCCTGTCGTGCCGTCGCGCCGGTCGTGGAACAGCTGGCCCGGGACTTCGAGGGGAAGCTCCTCGTCGCCAAGCTGGACGTCGACGAGAATCAGCGCACGGCCGTGCGGTTCAACGTGCGGTCGATTCCGAGCATCCTGTTCTTCAAGGATGGGCGGCACGTCGACACCGTCGTAGGCGCCGTGCCGCGTGCGTTCCTGGAGCGCAAGATCAAGGAGCACCTCTAGACGGCGGGCTGCAGTCGGAAGGGCTCGGCGGGGCGGTGGCGATGGCTGCCGCCCCGCCGTCGTTGCTGGGCGAGGCACGCTCGCTGGCCGGCAGGGGGATTGTGGCGAGACTCTTCATTGTCAGCACGCCGATCGGCAACCTCGGGGACGTGACGCACCGGGCGGTCGAAGTCCTGCGCCAGGTCTCCCGGATCCTGGCCGAGGACACGCGCCGGACCCGGATCCTGTGCCGGCGCTACGGGATCGAGACTCCGCTGATATCCGCACACGCGCACAACGAGCAGGCCCGCACCGCGCAGGTCCTCGACTGGCTGGCGGCGGGCGAAGATGTCGCGCTGGTTTCCGACGCGGGGACGCCCCTGGTTTCCGACCCGGGGGAACGCATGGTGCAGGGCGTGGCCGAGGCGGGTCACGATGTGGTGCCGGTGCCCGGTGCGTCCGCGGTACTGGCGGCCCTGGTCGCGAGCGGCATCGCGGTAGAGCCGTTCACGTGGTACGGGTTCGCGCCGCGCGCCGCCCGGGCGCGCCGCGCGCTGATCGAGCAGATCGCGGGGCTGCCCCACACGACCGTCCTCTTCGAAGCGCCCGGCCGCCTCGCCCGGCTGCTCGGTGAACTGGTGTCCCGGTGCGGGCCGGATCGCCGGGTCTGCGTGGCCCGGGAGATCACCAAGCTTCACGAGACGTTCTTCCGCGGAACCCTTGCGGAAGCCCAAGCCTATTACGACGATACGACGGTCCGCGGGGAGGTCGTGGTGGTGGTGGCGGGCGCCGGTCCGGCGCCGCCGGAACCGAC
Organism: Longimicrobiales bacterium; assembly: GCA_041568755.1. Classification (GTDB taxonomy): domain Bacteria; phylum Gemmatimonadota; class Gemmatimonadetes; order Longimicrobiales; family RSA9; genus JBFFZF01. Next base: position 16,233 of record JBFFZF010000097.1, read on the forward strand.
CGCGGACCAGGTCGACACGCTGATCAGGGAACTGCTCGAGGCGGGCCACAAGCCGAGCAGTGCAGCGCGGGAGGCAGCCAAACGCGCGGGGATCCCGAGGGCGGATGCCTACAAGCTCGCCATCCGGCTCGCAACGAAGCGCGAAGGAGTGGAGGATTGAAGCAGGCCGCCGCATTCGCTCTGTCGCTGCTCATCGTGGCCGCCCCGCGCAGCGTATCCGCCCAGGCGGCGCCCGCCCTGACCATCGCCCAGCTCCAGTACGATGGCGGCGGCGACTGGTACGCCAATCCAACCGGTGTGCCGAATCTGCTGCGCGCACTGCGCGCCCGCACGGGTCTCGCCGTTGCCGAACGACCCGCGTCCACCCGCATCACCGATCCCGGCCTGTGGAACTACCCGTTCCTGTACATGACCGGACACGGCAACGTGCGCTTCTCGGATGAAGAGGCACGCACGTTGCGCCGGTACCTGGAGTCCGGCGGGTTCCTGCACGTGGACGACAACTACGGGATGGACGTGAGCTTCCGGCGCGAGATCCGGCGCGTGTTTCCCGACATTGCCATGGTCGAGATCCCGGCTGACCATCCCGTGTATCACGTGCTGTACGACTTTCCACAGGGTCTGCCGAAAATCCACCTTCACGAAGGCAAGCCGCCGCAGGGCTTCGGCATCTTCGTGCGCGGCCGGCTCGTGCTCTACTACTCCTACGAATCCGACCTGGGCAACGGTTGGGAGGATGCGAGCGTGCACGATATCCCGGCGGACCTTCGCGAACAGGCATTGCGCATGGGTGTGAACCTGTTCCTCTTCGCGCTGTCGCAGGCGGCCACGTGAGTCCGGCCGGAACGCCGCTGCGCGGCCTGATCGAAGCCGTACGGCGAGGCGTGCACCGCGACGTGCGCATCGCGGCGGTGGCTGCCGCAGCGACCGTGATACCCCTCGTCCTGGCCATGGCCTGGCTCCTGGCCGGCCGTGCCGATTGGGCGACGCCGGGCGCCGGACCGCTCGTTCTCGAGATCGCCGGCATTCTGGCGCTCGTCCTCGTCGGTGCCGGGGCCTGGCGCCGCTGGGGCCGGGGGACGCGCGAACAGGATGTGGCCGCGACCGCCGAGCGGACCCTGGGCCTGGCCGCCGGCTCCGTGATGGGTGCGCTCGAGCTGGGCCGCGACGTGCCGCCCGGCACGTCGAGCGCGCTGGCGCGGCTCGCGGAACAGGGCGTCGCCCGCTCGTTCGAG
>JBFFZF010000098.1:0-17259 GCA_041568755.1 Longimicrobiales bacterium
GACCGGTCGCGGGCGGCCGGCCAGCCGGACCTGGCGTGGCTGCGGACCGAGTACATGCTGGCGCCGGACGTGCTGTACTTCAACCACGCCTCGATCGGCACGGTGCCGCGCGCCGTGCACGAAGCGCTCGTCCGCTATCTCGAAGTGTGCGAGGCCAATCCGCACCTGCACATATGGGGCGACGTCTGGGACGCGCCGCGCGAGTCGGTGCGCGCGGCGGCCGGCGCACTGCTGCGCTGCGCGCCGGCCGATGTCGCGATCACCCACAACACGACGGAGGGCTTCAACACGCTGGCGCAGGGGCTGCCCCTGGGACCGGGCGATGAGGTGCTGTTCAGCACGCTCAACCACGGTGGCGCGAGTGCGCCGTGGCAGCATCACGGGGCCGCACGTGGCTACGCGACTCGACGCTTCGAGTTCCCGCTGCTCGACACACCGTCGCTGACTGCCGCCGATGTCGTCGAGATCCACATGCGCGAGATCACCGACCGCACCCGGATGCTCGTGTTCCCGCACATCGACAACATTGTCGGGCTGCGCCACCCGGTCGCGGCGCTGGTCCGGGCGGCGCGTGCCCGGGGCGTCGAGTACGTCGCGGTGGATGGCGCGCAGGCGGCCGGTCACATCCCGGTCGATGTCGTCGCAGACGATGTCGATTTCTACGCGGCCAGCCCGCACAAGTGGATCCAGTCGCCCAAGGGGCTGGGCCTGTTCTACCTGAAGTCCGCGCACCGGGAACGACTCCGGCCCATGTGGGTCACGTCCGGCCAGGTCCCGCGCGGGACGGTGCGCATCTACGAGGACTACGGCACGCGTAATTCGCCCGGCGTGCTGGCGCTGGGCGACGCGCTCGCGTTCCAGGCCAGTCTCGGCGAGCCAGCGAAGACGGCGCGCTATCGTGCGATGTGGACCGGATTCCGCGACGCTGTCGAAGCGGCGCCGCACCTCTCGTGGCGCTCGCCGGTCGACTGGGACCTGTCCTGCTCGATCTACGCGGTCGAAGTGAGGGGCCAGCAGAGTGCCGCGCTCGCGGAGCGGATGTACGCGCGGCACGGCGCGGTCTTCCGGCCGTTCGCGCGGCAGGGTGTGGAGACGATCCGGATCTCGCCGAACACCATGACGACGGACGCCGAAATCGCGCGGCTTCTCGAGCTGCTCGCGGCTGAGGCGCGCGGCTGAGCGTGGCGGACCTCTTCGATCGCCTCGATCAGATCCGCCGGTCCGGTCAGCGGACCGCCATGGCCACGCTGGTCGCGACGCGCGGCACGTCGCCGCGCAAGGAAGGCGCACGCATGTGTGTCGCCGAGGGTGGCGGTATCGTCGGCTCGGTCACGATCGGCGGCTGCGTCGACGCCGAAGTCGTCCGCGCCGCCGAGTCGGTCCTGCAGGACGGTGTGCCGCGTCTGCTGACGATCGAGCTGGGCGATGAGGACGCGCACGCGCTCGGCCTGACCTGCGCCGGCACGGTCGATGTGCTCGTGGACGCCGTGCATCCGGGGCGCTCCGCGGCCGCATGGGATGCGGTGCGCGCGCACGTCGCGTCCGGCGGCCGCGCGGTGACGGTCTCCCCGCTGCCGTCCGGCAGCGGCGTCGCTGATGCGGATACGGAGCCGTTCGTCGTGTTCGATGACGGCCGCGTACACGGCACGCTGGGCGATGCGGCCCGCGACGCGGAAGCGCGCGAGCGCGGACTGGATCGGATCCGGCAGGGCGGTTCCCGCACGCTGACGCTCGAGGCGGCCGGCGCGCCGATGGATGCATTCTTCGAGGTGCACGGGACGGGCCCGCTGCTGCTCGTCGTCGGTGCCGGCGAGATCGCCGAGACCCTGACGCTGTACGGGCACACGCTGGGCATGCACGTGGTGCTGCTCGACGCGCGCTCGCGCTTCGCGACACCGGAAAGGTTCCCGCACGCCGATGAGATCCACGTGGGCATGCCATCCGAACTGATGTCGGCGTACCGGCTCGATGAGGCGTCCGCGCTCGTGCTCGTCGCGCACGACTACAAGACGGATCTGCCCGTGCTCGAGGCGGCGCTGGCGACGCGCGCGGGATACATCGGGATGCTGGGCAGCCGGCGACGGGGTGGCTCGATCCTGGAGATGCTGGCGGAGCGGGGCGTCGCCGCGGAAGCGCTGGCGCGCATCCGCACACCGATCGGCCTGGACATCGGATCGCAGAGTGCGGCGGAGATCGCGCTGAGCATCGTCGCGGAAGTCGTGGCGGTCCGGAACGGGCGCGCCGGCGGAGTGCTGGCGGCCAGGCGCGGCTGAGATGGTGGATCGGGCGCCGTCTTCGCCCTATGGTCCGGTCATCCTCGAGCATTTCCGCCGGCCGCGGAACCAGGGCGCTGTCGAGGACGCGGACGCGGTTGGCGAGGCGGACAACCCGCTGTGCGGCGACCGGATCCGGATCGGGCTGTGGCGTGCGCAGGACGGCCGGATCAGCCGGGCCCGGTTCAAGGGAGAGGCGTGCGCGATCTGCACCGCCGCAGCGTCACTCATCACGGAAATGGTGCAGGACATCACGCCGCAGGAGGCGGCGGCCATCGACGAACCGCACATTCTGCGTGCGCTCGACGCGCCGATCCGCCCGGCGCGGCTCCGCTGTGCCACACTGCCCCTCGACGCGCTGCGCGCCGCGGCTGCGGCGCTGCCCGGCTGAGTCTCGGCGGCGCACGGACCGCCGCTGTCGCGGCTGGACCATGCAACGGTCGACCAGGCCCGCGTCACGAAAGGGGGTCCTGTCGGCTCGACGGTCGAATCGACGAACGAAACTCATACAATGATGGAGGCTGCATGGCGGGAAGCAATGAACGGGGTCGTTTCTGCTGGTTCGACCTGATGACCACGGATCCGGCGGCCGCGACGAAGTTCTACACGAAGGTCGTGGGCTGGGGCACGCAGGAGTGGGACCAGATGCCGTACACGATGTGGACTGTTGGCGATGTTCCGCTGGGCGGCGTGAACGAACTGCCGGAAGAAGCGCGCAAGGCGGGAACGCCGCCGCACTGGCTGGCCTACATCGCGACGCCGGATGTCGACAACACGATCGAACAGGCGAAGAAGCTGGGCGGGAAAGTGATGGTCCCGCCGATGGACATCCCGACCGTGGGCCGGTTCGCCGTCATGGCGGACCCGCAGGGCGCCGTCTTCGCCGCGTTCACGGCGGAGGGCGAAACGCCGGGCCACGATGGTCCGCGCAAGCCCGGCGAATTCTCGTGGCACGAACTGGCCACGACCGACCCGGACGGCGCGTGGTCGTTCTACAGCGAACTGTTCGGGTGGAACAAGACCGACGCGATGGACATGGGCCCGGCCGGGATGTACCAGATGTACGGCCGCGGCGAGATGCCGCTCGGCGGGATCTTCCAGAAGCCGGACGAGATCCCGATGTCTTCCTGGCTGTTCTACGCGATGGTAGAGGACATCGAGGCCGCCGCGAAGCGCGTGACGGCCGGCGGCGGCAAGATCGTGAACGGGCCGATGGAGGTGCCCGGCGGCGACATGATCGTGCAGTGCATGGATCCCCAGGGCGGGATGTTCGCGTTGCACGCGCAGGCGAAGAGCTGACCGATCGCGGCGGCGCCTCGCCGCCGCAGCCGGCTGTCCGAAGACGGCCGGGCGGGTGAACGGCCGCGTTCGCGGCGCCCGCCCGGCCATGCGGTCGTATCCTTCCCGCACGAGCTGTCAGGCAAGATCGATTTCCACGTACGGCATTTCCCCGTCCGCCGGCGACGAACGTCGTCGTATCATGATGTCGGGCGGAAGGGGGATCCCATGCTGACGAAAACAGATGAATACGCACTGCGCGCGGTGCTGTATCTGGCCAGACAGGACGGAAGGACACCCACGCCGGCGAACGAGATCGCGGACGCGCTGGCGTTGCCGCGAAACTACCTGTCCAAGACGCTCAACCGACTCGCCAAGCGCGGGGTCCTCGAGTCGGAACGTGGTCCTCGCGGCGGGTTCCGGCTGACCAGACCGGCGCACGATGTGGGAGTGCTCGACGTCGTCGGTGACATCGCAGGCCTGCGCCCGCCCGAGCTGTGTGAACACGACGCGCTGACCTGCGTGCCGGGCCGACCGTGTCCGTTGCACGCGTGGTGGGCCCGCCTTGCGGACGGCTTCACGCGGATGGTCGAGCGAACGACAGTGGACGAGTTTCTGCGTCCGGCGGCGGTCGCGGCGTTGCCGTCGGGTCGCGACCCGAACGGCGGCTCAGCGTGACCGGCGTTTGCGCGTGGACGCGCGTGGACGCCGGCTGCGAGGCGAGGCCTTCGCGGGCGTCCCGGTCAGCAGATCCGCCAGCGTGGTCGTGCGAAAGAACTCGAAGACGGGGGCGCTGACCGATTTCCACTGACGGTGCATGGGACAGCTGTCTTCGTCGCTGCACGAGCCGCGGCCCAGCAGGCACCGGCGCGCTTCGCCCACGTCCTCGAACTCCGCGAGAATGTCGTTGATGCGGACCTCGCCGGCGCTGCGGCCGAGTCGGAATCCGCCGCTCGGGCCGCGCTCGGATTGCAGCACGCCGTTTCGCGCCAGCGCGTGCAGGATCTTCGAGAGGTAATTGGCGGGCAGGTCCAGCTGATCGGCGATCTGCGCCGCCCGGACCGGCGTCTCGCCGGCCCGAGCGATGACCAGCGCGGCCTCCAGCGCGTAGGCGGACGTCCTCGAAATCACGTTCGCTCCCGGCCCGGCGCGTCGACGATCTCGATCCGGTCGGCGCGGTTGGGCACGATGCAGAGAAACTCGAACGGCTCATCGCCTTCGGCGCGGTACCAGTGCGGTTCGCCGGCGGGGATGTAGAGCACGTCATCGCGGCCTACGTCGAACTCGCGGTCGCCGATGCCGACGCGGGCGCGCCCGCGCAGGACGTACTGTTCGTGCTCGACGGCGTTCGTGTGCTTCGGCATGCCCCCACCCGGCTGCATGATGAAGCGGCGCATGGCGAAGTTGGGGCCCTCGTCCGGCCCGATCAGAACCTGGAAGGAGGTGGCCTCGCCGGCGCTGGCGGGCTGGACCGGGACGCTGGCCGCGGGTTTGACGGACATGGCGAGCTTCTCCTGGATCGGGTCGGCTCCATCCGGCGGGTCCGGCGTCGCCTGTCCTCAGGATCGCACGCGCACGGTGCCCGGGGAAGAGCCAGCCGGCCGGCCACCGCGCCGGAACGGGGCCGTCGGTGCAGGCAGAAGCCGGGCCGCGTTGACGCGGGCCCTGGCGGCCTCTACATCGTGGCGAAGATGGCGAGGGCTCGATTGGAGACGGTGCGGATCCAGGTGAACGGCGTGTCCCACGAAACGGAGGTGGACACGGCGCGGCTGCTCGTCGACTACCTGCGCGATCGGCTCGGACTGACGGGCACGCGGCAGGCGTGCGAGACCAGCCGGTGCGGGGCGTGCGCGGTTCTGATGAACGGCGTGGCCGTACGGGCCTGCACGCTGTTCGCCGTTCAGGCTGAAGGCACGAGCGTCGAAACGATCGAGGGTCTCGAGTCCGCCGGACCGCACCCGGTCCGCAGCGCGCTGCGCGACGCGGGCATCCAGCCGTGCGACGACTGCCTGGCGGGCCGACTTGTGCTGGTCGAGGCGCTGCTGCGGCGCAAGAAGCGTCCGACGCGGGGTGAGGTCGAGCGTGCGCTCGAAGGCAACCGCTGCGTCTGCGGTACCGGCCCGTCGGTGGTCGACGCGGTCCTTCGCGTGACGCGGGCTCCGTGAGCGGAGCACGCGCGGGTCACGGCGTGGCCGATCGCTGACCCTTGAGGATGCCGTAGCGCGTCCACGATCGCCGCGTGCGGCGCGTCTTCGCGCGCAGGTCGCGGTTGCGGGCCACGCGATCATGATCGACGTACGGTCGCGCGTGCTCGAGGTGCAGGCACAGCGCGCTGTAGCGGATCTGCCGTGTCCGGAGCCCGAGGTTGCACAGCCGCTCGCCCAGCTCGCGATCCTGACCGCCGTACTTCATCCGCTCATCGAAGCCGTTGACGGCCAGGATGTCCTGTTTCCAGCCGGACGCGTTGTGACCGTTCCATGTGGCGCGTGTCGTGGTCAGCCGATTGAGCAGCCTCGCCCGGAATCGACTCACACCGAGCTTGCCGAGTCCTCGCGCGGGGGACGGGTCGAGCGTGCGCAACCAGCGCGGCTCGAAGGCACGACCCTGCTCGATGTCCGCGCAGCGGAGCGCCTCGCTCACGGTCGCCGAGAGTCGGACGCAGCCGCCGGACAGGAACAGCCCCGGGAGCGCGTGCTCGACGTGACACGCGACGAAGTCCGCGCGGGGTATGCAGTCGCCGTCGCTGTAGATCAGGTAATCGGCCGTCGACTCCGCAGTGGCCAGGTTGAGGATGCGGGATTTCCGGAAACCGCGGTCTTCGTGCCAGACGTGCTTGATCGGCAGGCCGGTCTCGGTGCGCGATGCGTCGATCTGTTGCCGGGTGCGCTCATCGGACCCGTCGTCCGCCACGATCACCTCGAACGGACGCCACGTCTGGCAGCCGTATCCGCACAGCACCTTCTCCAGCCATTCGGGTGCGTTGTACGTCGCCAGGATCACGGCAACTCGCATGGGTGTCCTCAACCGGGTACGGGACGGGCCACGAGGTCTTCGTAGAGATTCATGTAAGCGCGCACGATCACATCTTCGGCGTGATCCGCCGCCACGCGTGCCCGGCCGTTGCGACCCAGCAGGAGGCGCTCGTCTTCCGCGCCGCGCAGCAAGCGCAGAAGCGCATCCGCGAGCTGCTTCGCGTCACCGGCCTCGACGAGCAGGCCGTCGTGCCCTTCCGTGATCAACTCGAGCGGACCCGCGGTCCGCGTGGCCACCACCGGCAGGCCGTGGCTCCAGGCCTCGAGAATGACGTTTCCGAGGGGCTCCTCGCGGGACGGACAGACGAAGACATCCGACGCGCGGTACCACATATCCGGATCGGCGACCCAGCCCGGGAGCCGCAGACGATCGCGGTTCAGGGCCCGCCGTCCCGCGGACTCGAGCGCGGGCAACATGGGGCCATCGCCGGCGATCGCGAGCACCAGCGGCCGGCCGTCGATCCGATCGGGCAACCTGGTGACTGCGTCGAGGAGGATATCGAAACCTTTCCTCTCGATCAATCGGCCCAACCCGAACACGACGAACGCATCGTCCGGCAGGGCCAGCTCGCGCCGGAGCGCCGCCACGTCGGGCAGGCCCGCGTCCTCCCGGGGCCGATCGACGAAGTTGCTGATGTGGAACACGCGATCCGCCGGGCAGCCCTGGCGTACGAGGTAGTCACACAGGCCGCGCGTGTTGCCGATCCAGGCGTGCGCGTGCCGGTAGCTGTTCATGCGGTAGTAGCCGCCCAGCCGGGCCACATGCACCGAGCCGAGATCCGCAGGCACGCGAGTGAGTCGCGAGGCGCGGCCCAGATAAGTCTGCACGATGTGCGGCCGTTCGGTGCGGATCAGCCGGCGCACACGGAGCATGGTGAATACGTCGATGCCGTTGCGCATGCCCGTCTCGACCACACGAACGTTCCCATCCAGGTGCCCTTTGAGCGCCGCGCCGCGCCGCACGACCGCCGTGGCCGGCGAGCCGGCGCGCACGAGCCCGCGCACGAGCCGCGCGAAGAAACGTTCCGCGCCCCCCATGCCCGGACTGCCGATCGCGTGGATCGAGCGGATCACCATGCTCAAGGGTTCACTCCGCCGGTCCGGTGCGCGCAAGTGGCCAGGCCGTTGCGCGGTGGAGCTCAACGGCACACCGTTGGGCCATCATGATCGCCGACGCGGCCCCGTTCGAGTACCACCGACCCGCCAACGTGGCGGAGGCGCTCGCGCTGCTGGGCGAGTTCGGCGACGATGCGCGCCTGATCGCCGGCGGACAGAGCCTTGTGCCCCGCTTGCGGGCCAGGCTGGTCCAGCCCCGTCACCTCATCGACATTCGCCGGCTGGATGCGTTGGCGCGCATCCGTGAGGAACGGCACGCGCTCGTCATCGGCGCCGCGACCACGCACGCGGAGATCATGGATTCCGCACGCATCCGATCGCGTGTGCCCATGGTCTGCGAGGTGGCCGAGCTGGCCGGAGATCCCCTCGTGCGCAACGTCGGCACCCTGGGCGGCAACCTGGCCTGCGCGGAGCCGGCCTGGGACTGGCCCGCCGTCGTCCTGGCCCTCGGCGCCGACATCGCGGTGGCGAGCGTCCAGGGCGAACGGCGCATCCCGGCCGCATCGTTCTTCCGGGGCCCGTACGGGACCGCGCTCGAGCCCGCCGAGATGATCACGTCCGTCCGGTTCCGCATCCCGCCGCTCCGGACGGGGAGCGCGTACGTCAAGGAGGCCGACCCGGAGACCGGTCATGCCCGCTGCGGCGTCGCCGCCAGTCTGACGCTCGATGAGGCGGGCGTCATCGGCGCCGCCCGCATCGCCATCACTGCGGGTGGCAAACTGCTGGTGCGCGCGACCAGCGCAGAGGAAGTCCTGCGTGGGACCAGACCTGCCGCCGCCGTGATCGAAGCCGCTGCCGATCGCGTGACGGAGGAAGCGCACGACGCGACGTTGCGCGCCATTGCGCACGCGCTGGACCGCATCCTGTGACGTGAGCGAGCTCGCCGCACCGCTCCAGCGTTCAGGCGAGACCGTCGCCATCGTGCTCGCCGCCGGTCAGGCCCGCCGCTTTGGCGGTGGCAAACTGGCGGCCACGCTGCACGGCCGGCCGTTGATCATGCACGCCGTTGACGCAGTACTCGAAGCAGGGTTCCGTTGCCTGGTCGTGACCGGCACCCCCCACGCCGGACCCGTCGAAGCTGCGCTGCGTGACCGAGACATCCGACTGGTCCGCAATCCGAACGCGGCGGCGGGCATGGCCCGGTCGATCCGCGCCGGGATCGAGGCGCTGGACCCGGCCGTCGAGGCGGCTCTGCTGGTCTTGGGCGACCAGCCGACAGTGACCGCAGCCCTGCTGCGCGACCTGGACGCGCGCTGGCGTCAGGGCGGCGCCTCGATCGTGGTGCCGGAGTTCCGCGGCACACGGGCCCCGCCCGTGCTGTTCGCGCGAAGCGTGTTTCCGGAGTTGATCCAGCTGGAGGGAGACCAGGGGGCCAGGCGCGTGGTCGAGCGGGATCCCGCCCGCGTGGCGATTCTTCCCGTGGACATGTCGCCGCCCGGGGACGTCGACACGCTGGACGATCTGGCCCGTCTCGAGACCGACCGCCGATGAAGCGGGCGCCGGCGGGCACATGGCCCGACCGGCGCCCGGTCGCTCAACGGCGCCGCCGGCGCCGGGCCGCGTGAGCGCCGCCCACCCCGGCCAGACCGGTGCCCAGCAGCAGGAGGCTGATCGGCTCCGGCGTCACGATGTTCTCGTTCGTCCAGCCGCCGCCGCCGGGCGGATCTGTCCAGCCGCCGCCCGAGCCGCCTGAACCGCCCGAGCCGCCTGAGCCACCTGAGCCGCCTGAGCCTCCTGAGCCTCCGGAGCCACCCGAACCCCCCGATCCGCCGGGCAGCCCGGACCCGCCGGAACCACCCGACCCACCGTCACCCGATCCACCCGATCCGCCCGAGCCTGAGCCACCGGACCCGCCGATCAGGCTGGAACCACCGGAGCCGCCGCCGGGCAGGCCTGAGCCACCGGAACTACCGGTCCCGGAACCACCTGTCCCGGAGCCGCCAGTCCCGCCGGAGCTGCCGGAGCCCGTCCCGCCCGACCCCGTCGAACCCTCACCGTTCTCGCCGTTCTCGCCGCCGCCGATGCCGATGGGCCGGGGCGGGTAGTTGAGGCATTGAGGCAAGTGGGACTGCAGCACGGCGAGGGGGAACGTGCCCGTCGTGCCGACGGTGATGAAGTAGTAGAACGCGCAGATGTCGGGGATCCCGAGCGTCTGCATGAGAGACGTCCCGGTAGTCGTGCCGTAGTAGGCGTTCGACAGCGGGGACGAGCCGCCCAGCGTCTGAGCGCCGGCGGCCGCTGGCAGCACGAGCGCCAGCGCGATGGTCTGGGACGCCGTCCTCAGCGTCTTCTCGAACCTGGTCATGACTGGCTCCTGCTTCGGTGCCGGGCGGGGGGATTCCGCCGGGTTCGACTGGTGCGAACCGCATGCCGCGCGGGCGGCCTCGGTCCGTAAGTGCTAAAGTGCTATAGGATCTCCAGATACCGGTTTCCGTCGGACACGCGGAACCCCGTTGTGCGGCGCAGCCGCAACAGGGCTGCCGGTGCGGCGAAACACAACGTCCGGAACGGACGGTCCGGTATGTTCCGGTGTGTCTCGGCCAGGGCAGAATCCGGGGAGAGAGTCCCGAGCGGGGACGATCGACGTCAGACCTGATCGCGGAACCGCAGGGGAATGACGTAGTCCGGCCGGGCCTCGACGCTGCGGTCGGGGTCCGGGCGGGCGGAGGCGTTCCAGCCGCGCGCGCCGAGTGCCATCAGCACGGGCACGGCGAGGCAGGCGAGCAGCAGGGCCCGGAGCGTCGACGAATCGAACGGGGCCATCTCGGCGCTCGCAATGACGTGTCGCAGCGCACTGTAGTCCGTCAGGAACTGGGCGATCCCGGCCACGGTCACCACGGCTGCGCCGATCGCGATGCCCGAGAGCGCGCGCAGGGTGCGGCGGTGCTCCAGGAAAGCGGCGATCGCCATGGCCAGGGCCAGGCCCAGAATCTCGATGATGATGAAGCCGAAGCCGATCCCGATCGACCCGAACCGCCAGCCGGCCGTGCCGGCGCGGACCGGCCACGTGGTGGCCACGAGGTCGACGGCCGGAGCGATGATCAGCAGGGCAGCGACCGGATACATCGCGGTCAGCATTTCGCGGAGCTCTCGTCGGTAGATCAAGCGGCCACTCCCGTCGCAGGCATGGTGTGGCGCCCGCGCGAGAGGTGTGCCGCGTGATGGTCGATCGACGCAAGCTCATGGTTTGCCGATGGTTATGCGGTCCGGGCCCGCGCGCCGAAGCGGGGTCGTGGTCTCGAGTCAATGGCGGGCGCCCGACAGCGTGTGGCCCGCCGGCCACACCCGAATCAACCGATCCAGACGACGTCCGCGAAAACGCTGTCCAGGGAAGGCACCCCGTCGTGGTTCCCGTTGGCCGACTCCGGCGAAAACGGCTCGGGGTCGGTCTCCGCTTCGGGTCCGCCGATCACGACGACGTCGCCCGCCTCGATGGCCACAGGTCCGGCGCCGTTGCCGTCCGGGCTGTTGTCCAGGTAGGTGTTGGCGACGCGGTCCTGACTTGCAGCGTTCTCGGCCAGGAAATTCTTGTTCCAGTAGCCGGCCGGGGCCCATTCGAAGCGGCCGTCCTCGTTCAGCCGGCGGCACATCCGGCCTTCGGCCACCGCCACATCGTTCCAGAACGTGCCGGACGCCTCGTCGGTCTGGTTCCAGTCGGCGATCGTCCTGCCCTGTGACCAGACGCCGTTGTCGATGAGGCGGCGCGCGCAGCGGGCGACGAGACAGCGGTCGTACCCGGTACGCCGACAGATCGAGTCGATGTTGTGGCCGTAGTCGAGACCCACGAGGAGGATCACGGCGGCCATGAAGCCGGCGCTCGCGGTGTCGACGTCGTCGTTGTAGCGGCGGATCCGGTCCCTGATCTGGTCGAGCGACGGCCGTGCCCGGCCGGTCGCCCGGCCATTGGACGGCGCATCGCTTGCCCGTTCCGTCGTTCGGTCCATGATCCAGGTCATGCTCGACGTTCGTCCCGTCTTTTCACGTGGGTGTGCCCGTGCACCGGGGGTACGCTGGCGAAAGCCGTGCCGGATTCCGCCGGAGGGCGTGACGGCGGCCGTAACATGCCGGGCGCGTGGCAGTTGCGCCGATCGGCCGGCCGTTCCCGCGCGGGTGTGAGACGCGCACGACGGGCCCGAATTGCAATGATCGGTTGCAACCTGCGACGACTGAAATGTAACAGCGTGGCCGGGGTGGCGATCCGGCTATGCCGGTCGAACAGGCAGGGCTACCGCTCGTAAACCCATGCGGCCGCGGTAAAGCCCGGGGGCCGGACGTGGGTGTCGAACCATTCGACGCGCATCTGTTCACCGGCCAGGACTTCGAGGAGGACGCCGCCCTGCGGCGAAGACAGCATCGCGCGGCCGTCGCGACCGGTCTCCCAGAGCTTGATCCAGACGGTGCCGGTCCCCGGCGTGATGCGGGTCCAGTCGGGGTACTCGGCGTCCGGAACGACGACGCCCCAGGGCGCCCGGTACCACGTCGCGCCGGTGACCAGGATCGGGGTTTCCGCCAGCTCCTGCAGGCGGCCGAGGAAGAGCTGCGCAGCCTGGTGTTGTGGGGCCAGGGCGTCGGTGAGCGGGGTCCCGGTCCGGAACCAGGCACCGGAGGCCGTGCCGGCCGCGTCGTAGGCGATGCGGCCCATCGGATCGGCGGCCGTCACCACCTTGCCCATGAGCGTCGAGCGGAGCGGCTCCGGGTACTGCGCGATCGGGTTCTCGGCGTGGAGGTAGCCGTCTCCAAAGCGCTCCTTGCGGAGCAGCGGGTGGCGCTCCCGGCGCAGGTTCACGACGCCGAAGTCGAAGGCGAAGTCGGTGAACATCCGTGCGATCGTGTCGCCGGCCGAGACGCGCGTCCCGCGTCCGAGCCCGGCCGTGGGCGTCACATGGGCGAACCCGGCGTAGACCCCGGGCGGCCCTTCGATCGTGATCCCGCCATCGGCCCTGTGTTCGACGGCGAAGACGACGCCTGAGTTCGGGGCGCGGATCGCGAGACGTTCGCGGTAGCAGGGTCGCTCCGCGGGGAAGAGGTAATCCTGGTGGCAAGTCCACCAGTACGTGTGGGCGATCGGGAAGATCTTGCCGTTCGACCCCATCGGCGTGATGCCCGAGATCTTTGCCGGGTCGATCGGCGAAACGGTGAAATGCGGGCCCGACGGACCTTCGAATCCGTTGTCGGGATCGTCGGGGGATGCCGAGTCCCCGCCGCAGGCGACGACCAGAAGAGCGATCGGAGCCAGAACCCGGGCCGTGATACGAAGTGCCATGACGCTCATCCTCTCAGACGCCTGTTCCCCGCAGCACACGCGGGCCGCCGATGATACGGTCCCTCACCGCAGATCACCAGCAGCGTGGCGAGGCCCCCGCGCGACGCTGCTGTTTGCGAAGTCCGGTTATTGAATGCCACGGCTGAATTGTGCCGAACGCGCGGGCCCGGTGGCCCGGGCCCGCGCGCGGGACTCACGAGTCGACGAACGCCCAGAGCACGCTGCGGCTGTGCGCGTCGAGCGTGCCCGGCTCGGCGAGGTGGTAGAGGTCGCCGTTGACGTCGCGGATGAGCAGGCCGTCGTCGGGCAAACGGCGAGGCCACTCGTCGAGGCGAGTCTGGAACGTACGGTCTCCCTGCTCCGTCCGCACATGCCAGCGGCGCAGCTCGACTTCCTCCTCGATCTCGAGCACGTGCGTGAGCCTGAACAGGAAACCCGTCTCGACGAGCGCTCCTTCGAGCGCCTGACGTGACGCGGCATCCAGCTCGCTCGGGTCGCGGACCAGAACGATCTCGTCGTCCTCGTCATCGCGCAGCGACAGGTATTTCGACGGCTCCGACCACGGGAAACACGGGCGCACGTGCACCGGGGTCGCCGTGGCGCCGCGCACGGCCCAGAGCCGTCCGTCGTCGCGGTGCTCCAGACGCACGGGCACGGTCGTGTCCGCGGGAACGCTGTCCCGCTGTCTGGCGCCCCGGGTGGGCGCTGCGGTTCCTGTCGTCATGTTCTCCTCTCCTCTCTCACTGGAGCTGCAGTTGCAGTTCATGCAGTCGTCGATAGCGGCCGTCCGGAATGGCCAGCAGTTCCTCGTGCGTGCCCGCCTCGACGACGCGGCCGTCTTCGACTACGAGCAGTCGCGAAGCGCGGCGCAGTGTGGACAGCCGGTGCGCGATCGCGAACACGGTGCGTCCGGCGATGAGTCGCTCGAGCGCCTCCTGGATCTCGCGCTCGGTCTCCGTGTCCACTGCGCTCGTCGCCTCATCCAGGATCAGGATGCGCGGGTCGTGCAGCACCGCGCGTGCGATCGACACGCGCTGGCGCTCGCCGCCCGACAGGGTCTGGCCACGTTCGCCGACGACGGTGTCGTAGCCGTGCGTCAGGCGCACGATGAAGTCGTGCGCGTTGGCCGCGCGGGCCGCCGCGACGACCTGGTCCGGCGTCGCGTTCTGCAGGCCGTAGCGGATGTTGTCCAGCACCGTGCCGTGGAACAGGTACGGGTCCTGGAGCACCATGCCGATCTGGCGCCGGTAGTGACCGGTGTCGAGTCGGCGCACGTCGACGCCATCGATCGAGATCGTGCCGCCGGTCACGTCCCAGAAGCGCGCGATCAGATTGACGAGCGTCGACTTGCCGCCGCCCGACGGGCCGACGAGCCCGATGAGCTCGCCGGGCTGAACGTCGAAGCTCACGCCGCGGATGACCTGGCGTACGCCATCGTAGCCGAAGCTGACGTTGTCGAACGTGACACGACCGCGTACGGGCTCGAGCCGGATCGCATCGACATCGTCACGGACTTCCGGTTGCGTGTCGAGCACCTCGAAGACGCGGTGCGCGGACGACGTCGCGCGGTTCATCGTCCGGGCCATCTGGCCGATGATCTCGATCGGGCCGACGAACATCGTCGTGTAGAGCAGGAACGAAACGAACGTCCCTGTCGACAACGCGGCGCCCTCGCCGAGCAGCCGCGGCACGGCCAGGGCCCAGACCAGCACCGTGGTGCCGTGCACGGCCAGCATCAGCGCGGGCCAGAACATCGTCCACACCCGGTGGATGCGATTGAACTCGAGCGTGACATCATCGTTGCGCTCGGCGAACCGCTCGACCTCCCACGCCTCCTGGTCGAACGCCTTGACCACACGGATCCCGGGGATCGTGTCGGACAGCACGTCCGTCACGCGCGACCACTTCCGCCACGCCCGCAGGAACAGCCGGTTCATCTGCTCGCCGTGCCGGTAGATCATCCACACGAGCAGCGGCACGGGTACGGTCATGGCCAGGCCCAGCCGCCAGTCGAGTGAGAGCAGCACGGCACCCAGGCCGATGAGCATGACGATCGACAGCGAGACATCGACGATGCCGAAGGCCAGGAACTCCCAGAGCCGGTCGGTATCGGCCGACACGCGCGTGATCAGGCTGCCTGTCCGCTTGCGCGAGAAGAACGACAACGACAGTCGCTGCAGGTGCTCGTAGAGTTCCGCCCGCAGGTCGCGCGCGACCCACTCACCGAGCACGGACATCAGGCGCAGGCGTACCCAGCCGGCGGCCTCGCGGATGACGAACACGAGCGCCATCGCCGCCACGGCCAGCCACGCGACGAGCATGGCACGGTCGTGCGGGATCGCGCCGTCCCGCGCGGGCCGGACGACGGAGTCGATCAGGTACCCGGCGATCCAGGGCGGCGCGATGCTGACCAGCGTGATCACCGCGGCCGCCGTCATGCCGAGCGCGAGCGCGCGACGGTACGGCAGCAGGTAGCCCACCAGGCGCAGCAGCAGCGCACCTCGCCGTCCGCTGACCAGGGCCTGCGCCTCGCGGATGGGCCGGGCCACGCTGTCCGCGTACACGTCGTCCGCGGTGCCGTCCTCGATGGGCACGTCACGGCCCTCGATCCGTTCCTCGAGCACGAAGCGCAGGTTCTCGAACGCGCGCCGCTGCCGGTGCGTGTAGCGCAGCTCCGCCAGGGCCGGCGCGCCGGGCACACCGAGCAGGCGCAGCGTCGTCGCGCTGAGGCCCGGCGCCTCGTGCACGTCCGTGATGCGGGCCCGCTCGATCAGGACGATGTCCGGGTCCCGGGCCGCGGCTGGCTCTTCACGGACCGACGATCCCGGTTCGTGTTCGCGTGCGTGCGCGATCGCGACGTGCGCAGCGCCCAGCGCGACCCACGTCGCGTCGATGCGCAGGGCATGGTCGAGGTCGGCCAGTGCGTAGAGCTGCACGGGCCCGCAGCCCCACGCGCGCTCGATGCGCGCGCGCACGTCCGCGGGCAGCCGCGCGGGCTGGTCCGTGTAACGGTCGATGATCTGCTGGTCGAGGGTCTGTAGTTCTCTATGCATGGCTCGTGATCCTGAGTTCGAGTCGAACGAAACGGCCTCCCGGGTCGCTCGGCGGAGCACCCGGAAGGCCGGTGGATCACGTGCTGATGGTGATGAGACCTAGCGGGGTCTTCGCCTCTCGTGGAAGTCGATGGACGCAATACGCCCACGGAAAGCCGGCATCGGGCCGTTACGGCGCGCGTAGTCGTGCGCCGCCCCGTCCGGGCTCCAGTGGGCGATCGCTGCGATGGTCTCGTTCAACATTGCCTTCAGCTTCGTGCCGTTGGTCGTGGTACGCGTGGGGGAACGATTATGGGGGTGATTACGTGACAACGGGGGAAAAGATTCAGAACGGCGGGAATGGGGATGGGATTTGGGGATGGGGATGGGGACGGATCACGGCGGGACGGATCACGGCGGGACGGATCACGGCGGGACGGATCACGGCGGGACGGATCACGGCGGGACGCAACGCGGCGGGAGGGGAGGAGCAGGAAAAAGGGGAAGGGGGTCCTCATACCTTTCACTCTCATCCTTGTCCCTCCCCCCTCAACTCTCCCTCTCCCTCTCCCTTCATGATCCGGCCGGCGCGCGGTTGTCGTAAACCGTTCCGCAGGCGCGTGGCGCCGTCGCGAGGCCGGCGAAGGTCCGCCGGGCGGGTCACGACGCTGGAGCCACGCACGGGCTCGTTCACCGCAACGATCCGTGTCCGCCGGGCCGGCCGGGTCCGAATCGGAGGTGCCGTGATGAAGCGCATCGCATGGGCGGTCCTGATCCTGCTGCCGGCGCTGGTGGGCTGCGGCGATGACGACGGCGTGGCGCCGGTCGTCAAGATCTCCACGGAAGGCGGCACCGTCGTGAGCGCCGACGGAAAGGCCACGCTGACGATCCCGGCGGGCGCGCTGGCGCAGGCCACGGCGATCACGATCCGGCAGGCGCCCGTCACGGCGGACGGCCGACTCGTGCCCGGCACGGAGTACATCTTCGAGCCGGACGGGCTGCGCTTCGCCGTGCCCGCCCGGCTCGTGATCCGTTTCGACTCCATCCCTGCAGCCATGGCCGAGAAGGCGCAGTACGTGTGGCTGCACAAGCGCACGGCGAACGGGTGGACCCCTGTGGAGGGCGAGCCGGTCAACCTGGCCGGCCGGACCATCGCCGGTCATATCACGGGCTTCAGCAACTACGGCGGCGCGACCGGCCAGCATCGCCCAGGACCTGCTGACGGCCGCGCAGCTGCTCGACTCGGCGCTCTCCGGCGCCACCGC
>JBFFZF010000099.1:0-17190 GCA_041568755.1 Longimicrobiales bacterium
CCCGGATCATAGCGGCCGGGATCGATGGTGATATCGACATCGATCTCGCCGCCCCATGTCAGTGAACCGGTCACTTTGAGTGAATCGATGTTCCCGCCCAGGCTCAGCCATCCGTAGCTGACTGACGCATGCTGCCCTAGATTACATATGTCCGTGTTGTGCATGAATGCCGGGAACAACTGCCACCAGCGCGGCTTGCAGAAATCGATGTCGATGGGAATCACGGTGCCTGCTGGGTTAAGCGGGATGTTCGCCTTATCGCCGCCTCCGGCAACGGGGGCAGGGGCGAGTGGTATGGATACCCGGTAGGTGCCGCCGTTGAGGATCTGCGGCCAGAACGCTTCGACGGTCCTCAGCTCGATCTCGGCCAGCGGGGTCGCGGCAGCTGTGACCTCGCGAAGAACGATCCCCTGCTCGGGCGTCCAGGCAACCAGGAAGTCCCCGGCCCCGATCTGCAGTGCCTCGCCCGTGCGCGAGCGCAGCCGCCAGATCCCGTCCCTGCGCTCCTCGGGCCCGCTCAGGATCTCGATCTGCGCGGGATCGAGGATGTGGACCCCGTCCTTGAATACAGAAGGGCCTGATTGTGTCGCGGCTGTCGTCACCGGGCGGGTGTCCTGCGACGGGGCGACGGGCTTTGCCCAGTCCTTGCAGGCTCCTCCAACCATCAGCAGGACGGGGATGAGCATGGCGCGGGCGCGCCGCAGGGCCAGCGGGTGAGCCATCAAAGCAGTCCTCCCTGTTGCGAGTCGAGATGGTCCGGAGGACCCGGTTCCGCCACAGCCAATAGCGGGAGACGATCCATCAAGCCGTCCGCTTCTCTCGTACGCCGATTATGGCGCTCCGGTCTTCCCGGGCTCTGCCCTCCCTCTTCCCTGACCCTTGTTCGGAGCTCGATTTCGCAGAAGCAGCCGATTCCAGCTGAAGGAGGCTGACGATCGGCGGGGGCACGTGCGGGAGGCATTTCACGCGGCAGGGTCTCGGCCAGGCTTCGGTCTGCCGGGATCAGCGGCGCAGCCAGGTCCGGATGCTGCCGCCGCCGTGCGGGCGGTTCAGCGCTTCCGGCGGGTCGTCTTCCTGGACGTCTTCGGCTTCTTCGGCTTCGGCACGGGCAGCTCACGCGCCGTGATGCGGACCAGCTCGCTCAGCCATTCGGCGTCGTCGATGCGGTCCTCGATCACGAACTGCGGCTTCGCGCCCGGGTACGGCGGCGCCTCGACGGGCCTGCCGATGAACGCACGGCCGCCGTCCGTCGGCTTGATGAAGAGACGGTCGTCGCAGATCAGGCCGAACAGCTTGCCGTGGCTGTACAGCCCGTACTCGCCGAACATCTTCCGGTACGTGACGGCGCAGTCGGTGTCGATCTGGTCGGCGACGAACTGCACGAAATCGGGATCCGAGGCCATGGTGACTCCGTGTCGCGCGCCGCGTGCGGTGGCGCCGCGGGCTAGTCGTCCCGCAGTGCTTCGACCGGATCGATCCGGCCGGCGCGGCGGGCGGGAACGTACGACGCGACGAGTGCGACAGCCAGCAGGAGCGCGGGCACGGTCACGAAGGTGAGCGGGTCCAGCGCGCTCACGCCCACCACGAAACTGCGCGCGACGCGCCCGAGCGCGGCCGCTGCGCCCAGGCCCAGCGCGATGCCGGCCAGGGCGACGACCATGCCGTTGCCGACGATCAATTTGACGACATCGCGCTCGGCGGCGCCGAACGCCACGCGCACGCCGATCTCGCGCGTCCGCTGGCGGACGGAGTACGCGATCACGCCGTACAGCCCCAGCGAGGCCAGCACGAGCGCCAGCCCGGCGAAGCTGCCGATGAGCGCGAGCAGGAAGCGGGTCGGCGCGCGCGCGGCGCTCACGAACGTCTCGAGCGGCGCCAGGCTCGCGATCGGGACATCCGGATCGAGTTCCTGCGCCGCGGCACGGATCGGGGCGAGCAGGGTCGCGGGATCGGCCCTGGTCCGCACGACGTAGACGAGCGGCAGGAACGAGCTGAAGACGTACGGCAGGTAGATCGTCTCGCGGCTCTCGACGGCGAGAGACGATGCCCGGACATCGGCCACAACGCCGACGATCTGCACGGAGACGCGCTCGACGGTGAACGTCTGCTCGTTGAAATGATCGATCTGGAGCTGCGCACCGATCGGATCCTCGTCCCTGAACCGCTGTCGGGCCAGCTTCTCGTCGATGATGGCCACGAACTGCCCGGCCGGCCGGTTGTCCAGCCGCTCGAACGTGCGCCCGGCCACCAGCCGGATCTTCATCGCCTCGAAATAACCGGGCAGCACCGTCTTGAAGTCGGCCTTGTTCGCCTGGTACTGCTCCTCGGCCTCGCCCGGCCTGCCGTACGATCCAACGGCATACTGGTCGCCGCCGGCGAGCGGCAGCGGCGCGACGCCGCCCACGCCTTCCACGCCGGGGATCGCGGCGAGTCGATCGCCCAGCTCGGTAGCGAAGTCGGCGCGCGCCTCCGAGGTCACGTATTTCACGAACGGGACCGGCGCAGCGAAGGTCACGGCGTTCTCCGCATCGAAGCCGGGGTCGACCCGCTGCATGCCCGCGAACGTGCGCACGAGCAGGCCCGCGCCGATCAGCAGCATCAGCGAGAACGCGACTTCGGTGACGACCAGGGCCGTGCGCAGTCGGTTGCCGCGCACGCCGCCGCTGTCCGCGCCCCGATCGCGCAGCCCGTCGGCAAGGCTGCGGCCCGCCGCGCGCAACGCGGGCGCGAGACCGGCCAGCAGAGCGGCGAGCAGTGCGACGGCCGCGGTAAAACCCAGGGCCCGGCCGTCGAGCGTGACGTCCCCGATGCGCGGCAGATCGGCCGGGCTCAGCACCCTGATCACGGCCAGACTCTGCCAGGCCAGCAGCAGCCCGAGCAGGCCGCCGGCCACGGCGAGCACCATGCTCTCCGTCAGCATCTGCGCGATGATGCGGCCCCGTCCGCTGCCGATGGCCGCACGCACCGCGATCTCCCGGCCGCGGCTCGTCGCGCGCACGAGCAGCAGGTTCGCCACGTTCGCGCACGCGATGAGCAGCACCAGCCCGACGGCGCCCAGCAGCGCGAGCAGCGTCGGCCGCGCGTGAGACACGACATCGCGATGCATGCCGGCCACCCGGATGTGCAGGTTCTGGCGCGCGTGGAACGGGTGGACCTCCCGCAACCGCGCCGCCAGCGCGTCCATCTCCTGCTGCGCCTGCTCGAGCGTCACGCCCGGCTTCAGCCGGGTCACGACCGTGAGCCAGGCCGCGTCGCGCAGGTACTCGCCGATGTTCGACGGCAGCACGGCCCACGCGTCGATGTTCGTGGGCATGCCCGCATCGGCGGGCAGATGGATGCGGAAATCTGCGGGCAGCACGCCCACCACCTCGGAACCCCAGCCGTCCATCAGGACGGTCTGCCCGATGATCGACCGGTCGCCGCCGAAACGACGCTGCCACAGGCCCCAACTCAGCATGACCTTGCCGGGCGGCAGATCGGGGTTGGGATTGCCGAACGCCTGCGGATCGATCACGAAGGCATCGTCCTCGACGAAGTCACGCCCCACGGCCGGCGTGACGCCCAGCAGACGGAACATGTTCCACGTGACGTAGCCGTTCATCACCTGCTCGGGAGGACCATCACCGGTGAGCGTGCCCTGCAGTGCCGCCGCGCCCGCGAACCCCTCGAATCGCGTCGTCTCGCTGATGTAATCCTGGAAATCGGGGCCGGACACGAGCGAACGCTCGACATCCGTCGCGGGCAGGCGTGACCAGACGAGCGCCAGCCGCTCGGGCTCCGCGTACGGCAGCGGACGGAACAGCACGGCGTTGGCCACGCTGAAGATTGCGACGTTGCTGCCGATGCCGAGCCCGAGCATGAGCAGGATCACGGCGGTGAGCAGCGGTCTGCGCGCAAAGCCTCGAACGGCAAGACCGATGTCCGCCACCGCCGCCGCGATCAGGGAGGGCCGCTGTTCTCTGCCCATGGACGACCGCCGTTCCGTCCCGGTGTCGCAGACGGGGCCATGGCCGCGCACCACGCGGACCTTGACCGTTCCGCCCACCGGGTGACAGTAATGGGATGGCGCTCCGCCGTAAACCGATCGCCACAACGCCCCCGTTCCACCCGCTGCAGGAGGCCCCCGATGCCGGCTCCGTCACGGTCCGCACTCGCGATCCTTGCAGCCGTCACGCTGGCGTGCGCGCCGCCCGCCGACCCGGACCCCGGGTTGACCGATGCCGAGAGGGCCGCGATCGAGGACCAGCTCCGCCAGATGGAGTACGATTGGGTAGGCGCCTACGAGTCGGGCGATTTCGCCGCGCTGGACCGCATCTTTGCGGAGGACTTCATCTACACGATCCCCGACGGGACGGTGCACGACAAGACGTCGTTCATCGCACTGGCGGAGCAGGACCCGATCGACTACGACTCGGTCCGCATCGAGTCCCTGGAGCTGCGCTGGTACGGCTCGACGCCGGTGATCACGGGCATCGGAGCGAGCTTCTGGACGGTCGACGGCGCCGTGCAGCAGGACCGCGGCCAGTTCACCAACGTGTTCGTCGAGCGCGATGGCCGCTGGCAGGTCGTCGTCGGGCATTCGTCCGACCTGCCGCCCCGCTGAACCGCTGCGCGGTCGGATCCAGGGCCCGTGAGCCCGTCGGGGAGGCGCATCGAGCGGCTGCTCGCGTTGTTCGGTGAGCTGAAACGGCGTCGCGTGTTCCGTGTCGCGGGCGTGTACCTCGTCGCGGCGTGGGGCACCGTGGAAGTCACGACCACCGTGCTCCCGCTCATGGGCGCGCCCGAATGGGCCGCACGCGTGGTCTTCGCGATCGTCGCGGCCGGGTTCCCCGTCGCACTCGTCCTGGCATGGGTGTTCGACATCACACCCGCGGGGCTGCGCATCGACGCAGCCGATGCCGGCGTCCCGGCCCGGCACGTGCGCATGAGCCAGGCCGTGCTGCTCACCGCCGCGGCCGTCGTCGGGCTGGCCGTGCCGCTCTTTCTCCTCGTGCAGATGCGCAGTCAGACCTCGCCCGGCGATCCGGGCACAGCCGAGATCGCCATCGCCGACAACCGGGTCATGGTCTTCCCGTTCCGCACGTCGTCCGCGCTCGAACCGCTGCTCGGCGAAGACATCTCGACGCTCATCGCGCACGCGCTCGATGGCGCGGGCGACCTGCGTTCCTTCGACGGCTGGAGCGTGATGACGCCGGAGGAACGGACCGACATCCGGCTGCTCACCGATGCGCGCGTGCGCGAACTGGCACGATCGCGCGGCTGCCGCTACGCGCTCACCGGCCAGATCGTCGTGCTCTCCGGGGAGGTCGAAGTCGTCGTGCAGCTCGAGGACGTGATGGCCCGGTCGATCTTCCCGAGCCGGGCGTCACGCGGCAATGAGGCGGAGGTGTGGCAGCTCGGGTTGAACGCCGCGACACAGGTCCTGCCGGAGATCCTGCCCGCCGGTTCGACGCACCTGGGCACGGGCTGGGACCGCCGGCCGCCGGCCGCCGTCGCCAGCTTCCTGCGCGGCGAGCAGCACTTCCGGCGCGCGCGCTTCGAGGATGCGTTGCGCTCCTACGACCAGGCGATCGCAGCGGACTCGACGTTCGCGCTCGCCGCGCTGCGCGCCGCGCAGGGCGCAGCCTGGACCGTCGATCCGGAGCGCGCATCGCACTACGCGCGTCTCACGCTGCGTCAGCCCATGCCGCCGCGTTTCGCCGAACTGGTGCGCGGGTTCGTCGCCTACCACGTCGGGCAGGCGGCCGTGGCACTGCAGCATTTCGAGCGCGTGATCGCCGACGACCCTGCGATGCCGATCGCCTGGATGCAGATCGGCGAAGTGTACCGACACCTCCTGCCGCGCGCGCGCCGCCCGGACTCCGTCGCGGTCGCCGCGTTCCGGGAGGCCGCGAGGCTCGCACCCGGCGGGTTCGAGTCGTACTTCCACCTGCTGGAAGCAGCGCTGCACGCCGGCGACCTCGCCGCGGCCGAACCCCTGCTCGCGCGCTTCCGCGCGGATGACATCGACGAGCCGCTGCGCCGGCGCGTCGAACTCATGCACGATTGCGTTCGCGACGGACCCGATCCCGTGCGGTGGAACACCGAGGCCCGGGCCGATGCCAGTCAGGTGTTCCTGGCCGCGAAGACGCTGGCCGCTGCGGCAATGAACCTGGGCTGCGCGGAGGTGGGTTACCGCACGCTGTACGATGGCACGCCGGACGACGTCAGCAACCGCTGGAGCGCCGTCAAGGGTCTGCATGCCACGCTGCTCGCGCGCGGCCGCACCACCGACGCGACGGCCTTCCTCGATGACGTGATCCGGACGGACACCGATCTGGCCTGGGCCGCACGCCGCTTCCACATCATCGGCGCGCTCGTCTCGGACGTGCCCGCCGCCGTGGCCGAAGACGCGGCCCGCGTCTATCGCGACGAGGTTGCTGCGGGCACGCCCAACGCCAACAACCTGTGGACGCTCGCGATGTGGGAGGCGAGGAACGGGCGGGTCGATGCGGTGCGGCTGCTCGCCGAGGCGGTCCAGCGCATGATCGCGTCCGCCACGCTGGAACGCGACGCGCTGGCGGCGCGCGGCGAGGATGTCGAGGGGGCCGGCCAGACGCTGCGCAGGCTCCGCCTGATCGACGCATCGGTGCGCGGCCACCTGGCCCTCGCACGCGGCGATTCGACCGCGGCGCTCGAGATCCTCGAGGGCCTCGTGCCGGACGCGCCCGCGGAACTGTTGAGCTGGCACTTCTTCGAGCCGCTCGGCCTCGATCAGCTCACGCTCGCCACGCTGCTGCTCCGGCAGGGACGGTACGAGGACGCGCTCACCGTCGCGGACGTGTTCGACTCGCCCGCTCCCATGGCCTACCTCTGGTACCTCCCCGCCAGTCTCCGGCTGCGTCTCGAAGCGGCGGAAGCCCTGGGCCTGGAGGCGCTGGCCCGCGACTACCGCATGCGGATCGACAACCTTCCCGGCCCGTAGCGGACCACGCCCACGTCGCCCGCCACTTCACCAGATCACGGACACGCCCGCGTCGCGCAGCCGCCGGTCGCGCGTGATCAGCGGGTAACCCAGCTGCGCCGCCGTTGCCGCGATCAGCCGGTCCGTGCGCTCGGGGATGCCGCGCAGCCCGTCCGCG
The DNA here is from genome assembly GCA_041568755.1 of Longimicrobiales bacterium. Classification (GTDB taxonomy): domain Bacteria; phylum Gemmatimonadota; class Gemmatimonadetes; order Longimicrobiales; family RSA9; genus JBFFZF01. Next base: position 7,122 of record JBFFZF010000099.1, read on the forward strand.
CGCAGCACGATGTCGACGGTCAGCTCCGCCGGGAAGAACCGGCCGGTGCCGAACAGCCCGCGCGACCACGCGGCCGGGCCGCCGGCCAGCACGAGGATCCCGCGTTGCGCCAGATCGCCCAATTCGACGAGCACGAGCGTGGGCACGTACAGCGCCGCGCGGCCCTCAGCCAGGCGCTCGAACACGCGCCGCGCACGCGCGCCCAGCCGCCGCTTCTCGCCCCGCGCCCACCACACCAGCGCGTGCGTGTCCGTGACCGCCAGCTCCGTCACCACACGGTCAGCCGGGCAGCAGATCCTCGAGCCGCGCGAGATCCGCCGCGTCCCGCGCCGCCCGCAACGCCGCCATCGCCGCGTCCAGCTCGTCCGCATCGAGGTGCGATACGATGCTGCCCTCCAGCTCGAACGGCTCCCCGCCCTGCCGCTGCGCCGCTGCCACGACCGCCTCCAGGGTGTTCAGGTACGACTCCGCCGTCAGCACGACCCGCTCCCCCCGCCTGCGGTTCTCGATCACCACGACGTCGCCCGGCCGGGCCGCCACCCGCCCCGCCAGCTCCGGCAACCTCGCCCTCGCCTCCGCGATCCCGATCGATTCCGCCCTGTCCGTCATATGTACATTTCAATGTACATGTGCCGCCAGAGCCGTCAAGATTACGTACCCGCGGCATGCCGGCGCCGACGCGCCAAGGGTGCCGTGCCGGTCGGGCACGCCATGGCGGATGGGTCGATCCGCTGGCCTCGAGTTCACGTGCAGCGGCGCGCCTCGCCGGCGTGCAGCCGTTCCAATCCACGAGAAGCCGGGCACGGATTGCTCGCGCCGTTCGCCGGGCCGGCCTAGTTTGGCTTTCGCGCGGCCGGACGGTCGCGCGCCGCACCGAATGGATGGAGGCGAGTCAGTTTGAGCGAGCGGGACGACGCGCAGGCTCCGGAAAAGCGTGAGGCTCCGGGCACGCCGCCGGGTGCCGGCGACGCGTCCGCCCGTTCGCGCCCGCAGTCCGCGAGCGCCGCGGCGCCGGAGAGCAGCGCGCTGGGCCGCTGGCTGGACGAGATTCACCGGCGCTCGTTGTGGCAGGTGCTCGCGCTGTACGTCGGCGCGGGCTGGGCGATCCTCCAGGTCATCGACCCGCTGGTGCAGCATTTCGTGCTGCCGGACTGGGTGTTCCGCGGCGCGATCGTGCTGCTGCTCATCGGTCTGCCCATCGTACTGACGACGGCGGCGCTGCAGCATGGATTGCGTTCCCGCCGCGCCGCCGCGCCCGCGTCCGGCGTGCGTCGCTGGTTCCGCTGGCGGAACGCGCTCGTGGGTGGTGTCGCCGCCTTCACGCTTCTGGGTGTCGGCACGGCGGTGTTCGCGGCGATGCGCACGCTCGGCATCGGTCCGGCCGGCACGCTGCTGGCGAAGGGCGCGCTGGAGGCGCGTGCGCAGCTGCTGCTGGCCGAAGTCGCGGCCGACGATGAGAGCATGGCGCGCGTCGCGACGGAGGCGCTGCGCATCGATCTGGCCGGCTCGCCGAGTGTGCGGCTCGTGCCGCAGGCCGCGATCGCGGACGCGCTCGAGCGCATGGGCCGTGCGCGTGACGCCCCGCTCGACTTCGCGCTGGCGCGCGAGCTTGCGCAGCGCGAGGGCATCCCGGCGGTGCTGGGCGTCGAGATCCAGGGCGCGGCGGGCGGCTGGCTGCTGACCGCACAGCTCGCGGCCGCGGCGACGGGCGAGGTGCTGGTGTCGGGGCGGCAGGTGGCGGAGGACTCGACGCGGCTGCTCGACGCGATCGACGCGCTGTCGAAGCATCTTCGCGAGCGCATTGGCGAGCCGCTCGCGAGTCTGCGCGCGGACCCGCCGCTCGCGCGCGTGACGACGCCGGACCTCGAGGCGCTGCGCCTGTACTCGCAGGCCCTGCGTGCCATCGAGCGGGAGGCCGCGACCGATCGCGGGCTCGCACTGCTGGAGGAGGCCATCGCGCGCGACACGATGTTCGCGATGGCGTACCGCAAGCTGGGCACCGAGCTGTCCAACCGGAACCTGCGGCGAGGTGATGCGGCGCGGGCAATCCGGCGCGCGTTCGAATACCGCGACCGGCTGCCGCCCGCCGAGCGCTACCTCACGGAGGGCACGTACCACTCGACGTACGTGAACGAGCCGGAGCGCGCGATCGCCGCGTACCGCAACCTGCTGGCGCGCGACTCGCTGAACACGACGGCGCTCATCAACATGGGCGTGATCTACAGCTACCTGCGCGATCACGAACGCTCGTTGCAGTACTCGACCGCGTCCCTGCGCGTCGACTCGACGAGCGCGCTGGCGCTGTTCAACACGGGCGCCAACCTGCTTGCAATGGGCCGGGTCGACTCGGCGAAGTCGCTGCTGGCCACGGCCGAGGCGCGTTTCCCGGACAATCCGCTGTTCATGTTCGCGCGCCAGTTCGTGGCGGCCTACGAGCGCGATCATTACGCGTTCCAACGCGCCGCCGATGCGTTCGCACGGGCGCAGCGCGGCTCGGCCGTGTGGAGCGGGATCGCGCTCTCGGCGCAGGCCGACATCGCCGCCGCCCGAGGCCGGTACGCGGAGGCCGTCCGGCTGCTCGATGAGGTTCGGGCCTCGCTGGACCCGTCGCGCGACGCGCACGCGCATCTGCGTGTCGACGCCGAGATCGCACTGCTCGCGACGCTCGTGCTGCGCGATCCGGCCCAGGGCCGCGCACAACTCGACGCAGCGCTGGCCCGCGTGCCGCTCGCGGGACTCGATGTCGAGGAGCGGCCCTACCTCGACCTGGCGTCCGCGTACGCGTGGAGCGGCGCCGCCGACCGCGCGCGTGCGCTGCTCGCCGAGTTCGAGCGGCTGGTCGAGCCGCGCTTCCGCGCCAGCGCGCGCGATGGCGGCGCCAGCATCGACCGGACGCACGGCGCGATCGCGCTCGCCGAGTCACGCTGGTCCGACGCGATCGCCGCGTTCCGCCGCGGTGACACGGGCCAGTGCGAGATCTGCTCCCTGCCCGGCCTGGCCGCCGCCTTCGACCGCGCCGGCCAGCCCGACTCCGCCATCGCCGCGTACGAGGCGTTCTTCGCGCGCAACACGATGCGCATGGGCGTGTCCGGCTACTTCGCGGTGCCGTGGGGCGACCGCTACTTCCTGGCCAGCGCGCTCGAGCGGCTCGCCGAGCTGTACGACGCGCGGGGCGACACCGCGCAGGCGAGCGCGTACTACGCCCGGTTCGTCGAGTTGTGGGCCGGTGCCGATCCTGCTTTGCGTCCGCGTGTCGAGGCCGCGCAGCGCCGGTTGCGCGAGATCGCGGCGGCACGCGGCTGATCGTCACGCGGCCGATCGCGGGCAGCCGACCCCTTTCCTCCGCCAGACAGCTTCGAGAGCCCGCCACGCGCACGCCGGATTTCGCGGGGATGCGGGACCGTTTTCACGCCAACGCGTGAGGGCACTTCTGCCCGGCCCGGATCATCTTCGAAGGTGATGGCTGGACGGGTTGAGCAGGAGGGATCGAGCATGTGGTACGAATCGGAGACCCGCACGTGGACCGGGCAGTCCGGCACGAAGCGCGGGCCATGGGGCGCCCGGGGCGCGAAGGCGGTCGAGGACGGGACGGAGGGTCCGCTGTTCACGGTCTCGTTGAGCGCGCAGGGAGGGAGCGGCGCGACGCGGGCCGGCGGGCTGCGGCAGGCCCAGGCGCTTCTCTACAAGCTCCGTCAGCGCAAACTCGTGCAGTGGGTAGTCGGCTATGTGGCGAGCGCGTGGTTCCTTCTGGAACTGACGCAGACCGTGGGCGGGATCTGGGAGGTGCCGCTCCCGCTGCAGCGCGCCGTTTCGCTGCTGCTCGGGTTCGGGCTGTTCATCGCGTCGACGGTCGCGTGGTACCACGGTGAAAAGGGCCGTCAGCGCGTGTGTGTCGGGGAGATCGTGATCGTGATGCTGGTGCTGCTCGGCGCGATCGCGGCGGTGGCATGGCTGTGCGTGTGAGGCGGCGCGGCTGGCGGCCGCGCCGTCCACGCCTACTTCACGGGCACGCGCAACGAGAGCGTGGTCCCGGCCCCATCGCGCGCCTCGATCGACAGCCGGCCCGCGTGCCGCTCGGCTCTCCGGCGCATCAGCGCCATGCCGCTGCCGTCGTGCCGCCCGCCCGCATCGAAACCCGACCCGTCGTCGCGGACCGTGAGCAGCAGGTCGCGCGCCTCGAAGCCGATCTCGATCCACACGTTCAGGGCGCCGGCATGCTTGAGCACATTGTGCAGCGCTTCCTTGTACAGCAGGTAGATGTCCTGACGCAGTTCCATCCGGATGTCGCGCTCCGGAAGCGGTTCGGGCGCCGAGAAGTGGTGCCGGACCTGGCCGTCGAGGATCGTCCCGGCCGTGTCGCGCAGCTTGGATACGAGTCCGGCCACGGTGTCGTACTGCGTGTTCACGACCCACACGGTCTCGCGCACCTTGAGCGCCGCGTCGCGGGCCAGCTGACCGACATCGCCCAGCTGGAGGCGGCGCCGGTCGTCGAGCGTCTCGGCACGCCGGACCATGTCGGCCTTGAGCGCGATCGCCGAGAGGTTGGCGCCGATGTCGTCGTGGAGCTTGCCCGCGATGCCCAGCCTGAGGTTCTGTCGCTTGTGCAGCTCGCGGATGCGGTACGCCCAGAAGCCCGAGATCAGCGCAACGACGATGGCCGCGATCAGCGAGCGGAACCACCACGTCACGTAGAAGTGCGGCTGCACGCGGATGGGGATCAGGAACGCGCTCTCGTTCCACACGCCGTCGCTGTTCCTGGCCTGCACGCGGAACCTGTACCGGCGCGGCGGGACGGACGTGTAGTTCGCGATGCTGGCCGGCCCGGCCTCGACCCACTCGGGGTCCAGGCCTTCGAGCCGGTAGCGGTAACGCGTGAGCGACGGATCACGGAAATCGAGGGCGGCAAACTCGAACGTGAAGAAGTTCTGGTCGGGCTCGAGTTCGAGTCCGCCCGCAGCCAGCGCGCGCGCGACCGCCGCGTCCTCGCCGTTGATGCGGAAGCGCGTCAGCGCGACGGGCGTGCGGTGCGAGGGGATGGCGATACCGGCCGCGTCGATGACCGATACACCCCCGGGCCCGCCGAAGAAGATCCTGCCATCTGCACGCGTGTGCACGCTGTTGGCGAAGAACCGGTCGCCGGCCAGTCCTGCCCGCGCGCGCAGGACGCGGAACTCGTCGGTCTTCGGATCCAGCCGAGCGATGCCGTCGTTCGTCGAGATCCACAGGTATCCGGCCGGGTCCCGCGCGAACGCTTCGACGTTGGCGTGCGGCAGCCCGTCCGCGGTCGTGTAGCTCCTGAAACGGCCCGTCGCGGGCTCGAACCGGCTCATCCCGCCGCCCTGCGTCCCGATCCACACGAAGCCACTCGGGTCCGGGAAGACCGTCAGGATCCGGTCATCGCTCATGCCGCCCGCGCCGGCGCGGTAATGGCGTAACGATTGCCGGTCGACCTCGATCGCGGACAGGCCGCCGTTGAACGCGCCGATCCACAGGATGCCGTCCGTGTCTTCGGCGATCGGCCAGACCCATCGGCTGCCGAAATCCCAGTCGCCGTCCGGCCCGCGGTACTCGACGAACCGGTCTCTGCCGGCATCGAACCGGAGCAGGCCATGCGGCCGCGTGCCGGCCCACACGTCGCCGCGGTGATCGACGAACACGCTGTACGCGATGGCCTCGACGGCATCGCCCGCACGCGTGACCACGGGCACGGCGCGCGCCGATCGGCCGCCGGGGTCCAGTCGGAGCAGTCCTTTCTGGAACGCCGCGATCCACAGCGTGCCATCGGGCGCCCGTGCAAGATCGAAAACCGTCGCGGAGTCCGAGGGTGCGAGCGCATCCTCGCGCCGCAACGACCAGGTCCCGTCCGCCCCGTCCGTGCGCAGCACGTGCACGCCGTTGGCGTACGTACCGAGCACGAAGGCGTCATCTGCAATGGGCTCGATGGCGATCACGCCACCGCCGAGCAGGCCCTGTCCGTCGTCGCTGGTCGGTACACGGGCGATGCTCGCCGCGAGCGGATGCAGCCCGGCCAGGCCGTTCCACGTGCCGATCCACACCATGCCCGTCGCGTCGGTCACGAGCGCGGTGATTTCGGGCGCCGGCAGCGCGCGCGGTCCGGACTGCCCGACGCGGCGAGGCGTGGCCACACCGGGCCTGGCCCGGTAGAGCCCCCGCTCGGTCGCGATCCACAGCTCCCCGCGGGCGCCCGGCATGACATCGACCACGGCCAGAGGACCGATCGCGTCCGGCTCGAGGCGCGCGACACGACGCGGTGACGCACCCGCCTCGGCATCGATCTCGTAGACCTCCCCGTCGCCCGTGCCCGCGAACACGCCGCCTGCACCGACACAGCGCAGTGTGCTGATCGCCGCCGGCAGGCGGACGACCGGGCGAGCCCGTTCGCGTGCCGGCGCGACGACCGTGATCGTGCCATCCGTGAAGCCGGCCAGGACGCGGCCGGCGGGCAGCGCGCAGAGGGCGTTCTGCGTTGCGAGCTCCCACCTCGAGCCCGCGTCGATCGGCGTCGCCGCCTCCGTCGCCGGATCGAAGTGCACCACGCCCAGATCCGTGGCCAGGAGCAGTGTGCCATCGGGCAGCGTCGCGATCGCGGACACGGTGCGTCCTTCCCGCCGCTCGTCGGGTCCGAGCGCGTCCGTCAGCCACGGGCCCAGTTCGAACAGCGGGAACCGCTCGGCCGTGCCCGTGAGCGGGTCGAACCGGTTCAGCCCCATCCGCTCCATGCCCACCCACAGCCTGCCATCCCCGGCCAGCGCGAGCGACCGGATGAAGTTGTCGCCGAGCGAGCGCTCGTCCTGGGCCACGTGCACGAACGCGTCGAACCTGGATCCGTCGAACCGGTTGAGGCCCGTGTTCGTAGCGACCCAGAGGAAGCCGGCCGCATCCTGCAGCAGCGCGTTGATCGTGCCGTGCGACAGGCCGTCCTGCATGCCGTACGACGTGAACACCGGCTCGTCGGGCACGAACGCCTGCGCGTGCGCGGGCACCGCACAAACGGCGGCGCCGAGCGCGCACAGGAAAACCCGCACGGCCGCCCCGCGCAGAGACGGGACGGCCGTAGCACGGCGGGCCGGGCCACGCCAGCACGTCAGCCGGGCGGCCGCACGTCTCACGTCGTCCGCATGCTGTCGGTGAACACCGGGTTGCCCGCCTCGCCGTTGACGATCTGCGTCATGATCGCATCAGCGGTCGGCGGAATCTGCGGGATGCGCGGGAAATGGAAGCCCTGGTTCGTGACCATGATGTCGTCGGCGTCCCAGTTGGCTGGCGTGTTCTGTGGCTGGAACGCCATCGCCATGGGCGGCATGCTGTGCAGCAGCGATTCGAGCCGCTCCATGAAGATCTTGCGCAGCCCGTTCGGCGTGTCTTTCCGGCTGTTGTACGAAGATGCGTTCGGGGTTACGGGCGAGGTCAGCTGCTCGAGCCAGTTCGTCGCGACGACGCGCGGCAGCTCGGTCTGGATCCCTCGGAACACGGACCCGGAGACCTGCCAGCAGCGCAACGGTTCGAGCACGCACTGCACCGTATCGGCGTTGATCGTGCGCGGCGGAATCCCGGGCTCACGCAAGGGGAATCCGAGCCCTGGCGGTGCCCCCGGACGAGCTCCTCTCCGTTCGAGCACGTTCTGCATGGTCTGCAGATCTGCCGGAGAGGGCGGGGCCGCCGTCATCTGTATGAAACTCTCCGCCTGTACGGCGCAAAGCTGGGCGGTCTGTCCGTTGTTGACCGCGCTCGTGATCATGTTGACGATCAGTGTGGGATCGATCCAGGCCTGGCTCGGACCCGTGGGCGAATCGATGTCGGCAGAACCCGCACCCGCCATGTACGTGGGCAGCCCGATCGCGGGCCGGCCGGTCCTGCGGTACGTGTAGTAGCGGATCCAGTCTGCGTTGTCGAGCGGCGGCCATGGGAGGAACATGTCCAGACCCCAGTCGCTCAGCACGTAGTCGAAACCCGAGTTCGGGATGATCCGGATCGGAATCGGATCGGCGGCACTCCTCAGGTACTCGACCACCATATCCCTGCGTATGTCCAGTTTTGGCGTAGTGCCGGGAACGAGCGGCGGGGCATCCGGCAGATTCTCGATGTCGTCCGCGAGTTGCGCGAGAAACGCCGCGGAGGGCCCCGTATTGCTCGTCCACGCCGTGGCAGCCTCCAGGCTCAGCACCGGCTCTGGCTTCCACCACCTGGCAACGAGGCGCGGCATACAGTCACTCCACAACGCGTTGAGCACGGTCGCAGGAATCCTCCAACGTTCGGTCGGGTTGTTGCAGCCAAGCGCACACGGCTGCTGCGCCCGCGCCATCCCGGCGGCCGCCGTATAGGCGCTGGCCGGTGCTGCGCCCAGCGACGCCGCGGCGGCGGCACCGGTCGCCAGGAACTGCCCGCGCGTGATTTCCTTTTCACGGCGGTCACCGCAGTCGCTGCAGCCGTTCGAATCTGACATGAGGATCCTTCCTTTCGTGTGGACGGTCAGACCGCGCCGTTCGGGGGCACGAGCCGCTCGTTGAGCGCCTTCGCGACGGCGCCGGTGCGCGTGTGCACGTGCAGCTTGGCGTAGATGTTCCGCATGTGCGTGTCGACCGTATGGTGGGTGACGAACAGCGCGGCTCCGATCTGCTTCTTGGTCTTGCCTTCGATCATCTCGGCCAGGACTTCCAGTTCGCGGGCCGTGAGCTGGTAGTCCCATTTCGGGGCGTTCATCTGGGTGAACAGGTTGAGGACGCGGCGCGCGATCTGCGGCGTCATGGGCGCGCCGCCGCGCAGGACTTCGCGCACCGCGTCGAGGATCTCGTCGGGTGTCGCCGTCTTCAGCAGGTAGCCGCTCGCGCCCGCGCAGATGGCGTCGAAGATGCGGTCGCTGTCCTCGTGGATGGTCAGGATGACGAGCTGCGTGGCGGGCGAGAAGCCGCGCACGCGCTGAACCAGATCCACGCCGCTCAGGCCGGGCAATCCGATGTCGACGAGCATGACATCGGGCGCGAGGTGCTCGTTGAGGAACTCGAGGCAGTCCTCTGCGCTGGCGAAGGCCTGCGGGCAGGACAGGTCGGCCGCGGACCCGACCAGCTCCTGGACGGTCTCGCGATAGTCCGGGTTATCCTCGACGATCCAGACCGTCGTCGGATCGACGGGAGACTGCGCTTCTGGCTGCATTCGCCCTCCATGGCGCATCCTCGGGGGTCGCCGCCGGCAGAAGCCGTGACACAACGCTGCCGGAGCGAGTTGCGGGGGTGCCTGGATCGAAGCTAGCGCAGGCCGCCTGGCGAGGCAGTCACGCAAACGCGGGATATTTCATCCCGCGCACACGCCACGGGACGTCGTATCTCCCGAATCTACGCGTGTTATGAAACGCGAGCAACGATGTTCTCAGACGAACATCGGGATCGGGTTCAGTTCCGCCTCGGAAAGGGGCTCGCCGAGCCAGCCCAGCCGGGCCGGGACGTCGTACAGCCGGCCCGGCGCGAGGCGACGCCAGAAATGCCTCAGTCCCGGGACGATGACGCGCGCGACGGTGAACGGGATTTCCGGTCGTGTGAGATCGTGGACGAGCACGTCGGTACCGGCGGCAACCGCCCGTGCGACGCACGTGCGCACATCGTCCAGCAGATCGGTGCTGTCCGGTGTGGCAAACTCGTCGATGCGACGTGCCGCTGCCGCGGGATCGGGCAGGAGGTACGGGTGCGCGTCGAGCGTGGCCGTGTCCCACCAGCGGATCGCGCTTTCGAAGTCGGGCAGCAGCTGGCGCCGCCGTTCGGCCGGCGTGCGCAGGATCGTGGGCAGCATCTGGTTCACTTCGGTCAGCGCGCGGAACAGGGCGATGCGCGCGTCGAGGTGCGCGCCGAACCCGAAGATGATGTCCTGTCGTTGTGCGTTCTCGAGGGCCGACAGCGCGGCGAAGCACGGGATGCCCAGGTCCGTCGTGAGGTCGAGCAGCCACAGGCTGCGGCCGAGGCGAGCGTAGTATTCCCGCACGGCATCGACCCACGGGTGACGCACGGTCGTGACATCGACGGCCGGCCGCCGGACGCGGTTGTACCACCAGATCGCGACG
>JBFFZF010000100.1:0-17166 GCA_041568755.1 Longimicrobiales bacterium
CAGGTCCGTCGGGCTCATCGTGATCGCGTCGAAGTCGCAGGACACGACGCAGTCGGCCAGTCCAATGCAGCCCCATGCGCACGCCTTGCCGCCGCCCCCGACCGCGAGCGCGGCGGCGCAGCTCGACACGCCGTAGTAGTCGGCCTTGCGGTGCGCGACATCGGAGCCGCCCGCGCACAGCAGCCGGGCCACGACCTTGTCGACCTGTCCGGCGTCCACGCCCAGGAACTGCGCGACATCAGCGCGCTCGTCCTGTCCCATCACCGTGCAGGTCGCGGGCGGCGTCTCGCCGCCGATCACGGCTTCCGCGAACGCCCGGCAGCCTGCGAAGCCGCAGGCGCCGCAGTTGGCGCCGGGCAGCATCCCCGTGACCTCCTCGATGCGCGGGTCTTCCCACACCTGGAAGCGCCTGTGCGCGAGTGCGATCAGCGCGCCGAACGTCAGGCCGACGCCGCCCAGGATCGCGACCGGAATCAGGAAGCTCGCCGCATCCATGATCGCCTCAGCCCTCCGTGAACCCGGCCTGCGCGAGCAGCCAGGCGGCCAGTCGATCCGCCGGCTGTGGCGCGGCCGGTGTCGCGGGCGGCGGCACCGTGCCCGCCGGCACGGTGGCCTGCGCGGGGGCGGGCGCCGTCGCGCCAGTCAGTTCCTGCGCGCCCGCCGCGCCGTTGGCGTGCGCGGCCGGCGCGTGTGCCTGCGCCAGGCCTTCGAGATGGCGCAGCGCTTCCGTCTGCTGGAACACGCCGTGCGTGCCGACCGGCCGGCGCGGTGGTGCGGGCAGGTCACCGACCGTGAGCGCGGGCGTCGCGCGCGGGTCGTGGACGAACGTCACGCAGCCCTCCGGCACGAGCGCCGCGATGCCGGGCCCGGCGAAGCCGGCGAACCGGTCGAAACCCCCGCCATCGCAGGTCTGCATGACGAACACGCCAGGCGTGATGAGCGCGCTGAGCGCAGCCGGCGGTGCGGGCGCACGCACGATCAGCACGAGCTTCTGTGTGCCGTCCAGGTAGCGGTCCAGTCCGCCCACCTGCGCATCTGTGCCAGCCACATGCACCAGCAGCGGCGGCGCGATGGCGCGCTCGGCGCGCGTCCACAGTGCGGGCGGGAACAGCGCAGCCGGGTCCTGGCTGGCGGCGAGGGCGGCGCGGCCGCTGCGCACGAGGGCGGCCACACGTGCAGCGCCGAACGCGCGGCCGCAGCGGGCCAGGGCATGCGCGACCTCACCGCACAGATCGCTGTCCGGCGCAATGTGGACCTCGAACAGACCTTCGCCGGCGTGTGCGATCTCCTGCAGCGTGGCACGCGCACGTTCCAGCAGAGCCAGTGCGCCGGCATCGAGACGCTCGCCGCTGGCGAGCAGTGCGGCGAACCGCGCCGGATCGATGTGGTCGCTCGCGAACGCGCCCAGCTCGGTCGCGACCCGGGCCGACCGGTCCGTTTCGGTGACCGGTTGTTCCCGCTCGATGGCGGCGCGCACCTCTTCGACGGCCAGCGCCACGGCGCCGCGGTACGCGTCACGTGCCGGCGCGAGTGCCCGGTCGATGGCTGCGGTGTGCTCGTCAGATGGCATAGTTGGCCAGCTCCTGCTCGAGCAGATCCAGGCGCTGCTCGACCGTGAAGTGGGGCACGCGGCGCAGCTCGTCGTAGCGCGGCCGCGACTCGTCCCGGAAGAACACGCCGAGGCGCAGCTTGCCGGCGTCACCGGCCAGGCGGCGCGCCTCGTTGATGTCGCCGGGATCGTGGCGCAGGATCGCCTTGTACGTCTTCTCCAGCTCGGGCACGTGGACGCCGTTCTCGTGCACGAGCAGCTCGACGAGATCCGGATCGCGCACCGCGCCCATGAACACGAGTGGCGTGTAGATCGGACAGCGCTGCAGGATTCGGACGAACGCGAAGCCGCGGTGCCTGTACGCCGCCTGCAGCGTGGCGAACAGATGGCTCGGGATCCACTCGGCGGTCTGCGCCACGAACGAGGCGTTCGTGATGCCCAGCGTGGCCTCGATCGGATCGAGAGCCGGCAGGTAGCTGCCGCGCGGCTGCGTGTTGGTGGAGAAGCCCTGCGGCGTCGTCGGCGACGTCTGCATCTTGGTCATGCCGTAGATGTTGTTGTCCAGCATCAGCGCGGTCATGTCCATGTTGTAGCGCGTGGCATGCAGCCAGTGCCCGGCACCGATCGACGTGCAGTCGCCGTCGCCCATGACGACGAAGACGTTCAGGTCGGGGCGGTGCAGCTTGATGCCTGTCGCGACGGGCAGCGCCCGGCCGTGCAGCCCGTGGAAACCATAGGTCTTGAGATAGTGCGGGAAGCGGCTCGAGCAGCCGATGCCGGACACGAACACGGTCTTCTCGGGCGCGAGCTGTTCGGCCGTCAGGAGCCGCTGCACGGCGGACAGGACCGAGTGATCACCGCAGCCCGGACACCAGCGGGCTATGGCACCCTCGTAGTCGCCCATGTCGAAGACGCGCTCGTCATCGATCGCGCAGTCGAGCAGTGAGCAGGCTGCGGTGATCATGACATCCCTCCTTCCGGGTGCAGTCGGTCCCTGATCGCTCGCAGGATCGCGCCCGGCCGGAGCGGCTCCCCGAGAACGCGCGTCCAGCAGTCCACGTCCACGAGCGTGTGGGCACGCAGCAGCCAGCACAGCTGGCCCCTGCGTCGATTCTCCTCGGTGATCGACGGATCACCGGGATCGTCGCTGTAGTTGATCTCGACGGTCATGACCTTCCGGAAGCGCCGGAAGATCGGCTCGAGGCCCGGTTCGAGCGGGGCCAGGAAGCGGATGTGCAGCGAGGAAACGGACAGGCCCTCGGCGCGGGCCCGCTCGACCGCCTCCTCGATCGCGCCCTTCGTGCTGCCCCAGCCCACGACGAGCAGATCGCCCGTCGTATCGCCGTTCACGACCGGCGGACGGAGCGTCTGCTGGAAGACCGCGATCTTGCGGCTGCGCATGCGCGAGCCGCGCTGGTTGATGTCCGAACGGTACGCGACCTTGCTCGCCTCGTCGTGCGCGAGACCCGTCGCCGTGAACATGCCGCCCGGCTGGCCGGGCACGATGCGGCGGGACAGACCCGTACGGTCGTCCCAGTCGTACGGGCGCAGCCCGGCCGGGACCGGGCCCATGTCCGGCGAGCGCGCCAGCCATTCCGCGCGCGGTTCGGGCATGCGGAACGGCTGCACGCCGGTCGACAGATTCGCGTCAGACAGCACCATCACGACGGTGCGGAACGTCTCCGCGATGCGCCGCGCGGTGATCATGGCGTGGAAGCACTCCTCGATCGTGGCCGGCGCCATCACGACGTGCGGCGCATCGCCCGGCTGCCCGAAGATCGCGGCGAGCAGGTCGGACTGCTCGACCTTGGTGGGCAGCCCCGTGCTCGGACCGCCGCGCTGCACGTCGACGAGCACGAGCGGCGTCTCCGTCATCACCGCCAGACCGAGGAACTCCGTCTTGAGCGCGAGACCGGGCCCCGAAGTGATCGTGAACGCGACCTTGCCCGCGTACGAGGCGCCGACCGCGACGCCGATCGCCGCGATCTCGTCCTCCGCCTGGTGCACGAGCCCGCCGAACCGCTCGAACATCTCGCCCAGGTAGTGCGAGACCGACGTGGCCGGCGTGATCGGGTACATCGCGGCCAGCTCCATCCCGGCCGCCACGGCGCCCAGTGCGACCGCCTGGTTGCCGTTCAGCACGACCTGCTTCGCGTCCGTCGCGCGCGGTGGCACATCGATGCGGAAGTCGAGGTTCTGCCCGGCCCACGCCCAGCCGCGATGCAGCAGCGCGACGTTCTTCTCGTAGACCTCTTCGCTCTTCTTGCGGAACTGGTAGGCGATCTCCTCCTCGGCACGCGCGATGTCGCGGTCGTAGATCCACGCCAGGACGCCCAGCGCGAACATGTTCTTGCCCTTGCGCGCGTTGTCGACGACCTCCAGGCACTCGCGCTCCATCGGCACACCGATGAAGCGGTAGCCGCGGCCCGACATCTCGGTCATCGCCTCGGACCAGGCCTGGCGGATGGACTCGTCCGCATGCGTGGCCCACATGTCCTCGACCAGGATCAGGGCGCCCTCCGCGATCGCGTCCAGCCGGTGCCGGCCCAGCAGCGCCTGCTCGTTGAACGCGATGATCAGGTCGGTCTCGTCGCCCCAGTTGGTGACCGGTCCCGCGCCGATGCGGATGCGGATGCCGCTCGCGCCCGCCGCGTTGCGCGGCGGCGGCTGGATCTCGGCAGGAATGATGTCGACCGTCCACACGCCGTTGCCCATCTTGGCGGACACCGTGCCGAAGATCTGGCCGCACTTCTGCGCGCCTTCCCCGGAGTCGGATACGATCTCGACGGTGTGCTGGGTGAGCCGGGTCGGTGTGACGGTCGCAGCGACGGTGGCGCTGCCGGCGGATTGCGTTGCGCTCGCCATGGTCCCGCGTTTCGGCCGGGGTCCGGGCCGCGCCCGTCTGGCACGAGCCCATGTCCGTCACGCGGTCCGACTGGCCGCCGCACAGAATCCTTGCCAGACCCGCCCGTGGCCGGACGAGTCGCGGTTCAGTGCCCGCAGCCGGGGAGCCGCAGCGTTCGGACACGTCAAGTCTGCAACGCATGTGTATGCGAAGCTGTCCGGGGTTTGCCGCCGAGGGGTGGGAACACCGGCGACAGCCGGTAGGGTGTTTTCCTACGGCCGGCGTCGGCGCGGGGCTGGACGGCGCACACCGGGCCGGCGGGGGCGGCCCGGTGTGCCCGGGATCTAGCGGATCAGCACGACCGTGATGTCATCGATGCCCCAGCGCTCGCCGTTGATGGGGTCGTCGTCGTCCAGATCCCCGGAGATCGCGAACACCAGGCGCGAGCCCGTGTGCTGGGCGGTGAGGGTGACGACGTACGTCGCATCGCCGGTGTGGCCGGAGCCGTTGGGGTAGCCGAGGGAGCTGATCGCGATCGCACCGGTCATGGGCCCGTTGGTCCCGCCCGGGTGGTTGCCCGGATAGGCCTGTTTGAAGCCGGGCTTCGTCGAGAAGGTCGTCTGCTTCAGGGGTGCGCCATCGAGCGCGAAGACCATGATGTCCTGCCCGCCCTGCTGCACGGGCTCGCTGCCCTCCCAGTCACCCATGGTGTGGAACTTGAACGAGATGCGGACCTGCGAATGGTCGGGAAGGTTGTTCAGCACCAGGTTCACGACCTCGTTCTGGAAGCTGCCCAGGTATTTGGCGCCGCTGGGGGCCGTGGTGCGCGAGGCGCGCGTCCATTCCGTGCCGACCGCGCTCTCGAAATCGTGCTCGTAGTAGGGATCGACATCCTGCTGGCTCTCCGCCTCGTCGCAGATCTGGTCGACATCGAGCATGTACGGCGGGTTGACGCGGTCCTTGATGCAGCCCACGACGTAGAAATAGACCTCGACATCACCCTGAGGTACGAACGGCACCCTCGTCGCCGGGCCCTGCCAGGGTGGCCTGTGCGTACCGTCGTTCGTCGTGCCGGTCTGGAGCAGGACGTACGTCACCTCGATCCCCGGATCCACGGGTGGCTGATTCCCGAACTTCACACCGCCCTGGATGGTGAGGTCGGCGTTCTGCCCGCTGGGCAGCGAGGGTGGCAGGACTGCATCGATGTCGACGCTGACGCAGGCGCGGTTCAGGACGGACGCCGCATCGAGCCCGTTCGCCACCGTGTCCAGACCCCATTGAGCGGCGTCGTACTGCACGACGAAGGCGTAGGAGGCGAAGGTCATGAAGCGTGTCTGTCTGCAATCGGTGAACATCTGATCGACCCAGGCACGCAAGGCAGTGGCGGCGAGACCTTCCGCTGCGGCCATCTCGGTGGCGAGCAGCGAGAACAGCGGCGTGCCGAGACCGGTCCCGGTGATGGCCTGGAGCCAGAACCGCCAGGTGGAGAAGGACAGCACCCGCTGCGGGAACGTGATGTTGCTGATTGCCGCGGAGAGCGCCGGCACCACGTACGCGCCGTGCCACTGGCGGAACAGGCTCGCGATGTAGTTGATGTCGGGTGGCTGGTTCAGCACTGCAGCCAGCACCAGTTCATTCGCGATCATGACGAGGAACTGATCCTCGGGCCGGCCGCTGGGCGGCGGCAGGCTGGCCGTAGCGGACGCGGCGGCCGCGGCACTGAAATGCGGGACCGGCACCGTGACCACGGCCCCGTTCACCCGGACCGGCGTGTACGAGTATTGCGCGCCATCGTTCGACAGGTGGATCCCGTAGACCTTCCCGGGTTCGGCGATGCCGGACGTCGCAATGCGCAGGCGCGCCGGCTCGAGAAGCACCAGGCCATCCGGTTCCATGCGTACGGCGCCGAGCACGTTCTCGAACGGGGAGTTGCCGATCGAGCCGACCGGTGTGAGCGTGATGGAAATCGTGTCCAACAACGCACCGGGCGGGACATCGAGTGAGAAGCGTACGCCGGCGCTGCTCTCGGCATCGATGACGCCGCCGGCCGGACCCAGCCGCCTGCGCACGGCGCGCGCCGACTCGACGTTGAGTTGCGGCCCGGGCACACTGGCCTGCGCGTTCGCGCGCAGCGCGCCGGCTGTCGCGGACAGCGTCGCGGCGCCGGGCCGCATGCCGCGGGCGAGACCTGTCGCGTCGATCGTCACGCGCGTCGTGTCCGAGCTTGCCCATACGACCGGGCCGGGCCCGGCGCCGGTCATCTCCGCGCCGCGCTGATCCAGAACGCGTGCGCGCAACTGCTCCGTGGCTCCGACCTTCAGCTCGACCTGCGCCGGGACGATCTCCAGCGTCGTTGGAACCGGCGGCGCCAGGGCGTCGTCGCCCCCGCAGCCCGCCAGCGCCACCACGCCGGCGACGAGTCCCACCCCACTGGCTACCCGAAACCGCATACCCGCCTCCGTCCGGCCTCCGTCGGGCGGGCGCGGCACCGGCACCGTCCGGCCCGTCTGAGCGGCCCGCCTCGTCCGGGGCTACGCAGGAACGGCCGGGCGGGGATCATGGCGGCCCGGGCCGGCGGGCAGGGGCGAGGCCGTGACGGTCCGATGGCCGGCCCGAAAGTCGCGGCGGACGGGTGTCGATACCACGGGAACGGACCCGCCCCGTTCGTCCCGGCCCCGGACCCGACCCATCACGGCGAGAGACATCGCATGAACACGGCAGCCCGACCCGGCCACGCACAGGCCGGGCCTCGATCCCACGCCCTTCGCACGGCCACTCGCGAAGTCGCATGCGCGCGCCGCCTGCACGTTCCTGCGCGCGGTCTCCTGGCCCTCGGACTCATGGTGGCCGTCGTGGCGTGCAGTTCGGACGGGGCAGGTCCGGACGATGGGCCCGCGGATGCGGCCCTGTCGCTCGTCTCGATCACGGCGCCCGACGGCTCGACGGTCAACCCGACCGATGCGGGCGGCGTCGTCGTGTTCAACCTCGACGTTTCCACGCCGTCCGGTTTCGCGGGTGCGCTCACGGTCACGATCGGCGGGCGTGAAATGACGCGCGAGACGCTGGGCGCGCAGGCAACCGCAGGCGCGGCCGGGGCCACGACCGGTGCATCGGCGGGTGACGCGCCGCGCGCTGTGACCGTCGACCTGGCCCGCTACTCGGCCACGTTCGTCGGTGAGCGCATCGAGGCCGTGCCGTTCCTCGTCAACGGCACGCATGACGTGGTGATTCGCGTCGACGGCACGGCGCGCGGTCGCAACGTCAGCGGGGAGCACCGCACCTCGATCGGCGTTCAGCAGCCGGACGCGCACACCGCCCTGCTCGTCGCGCGCGGCAACACGATCGCGGCCGGCGGCACCACGTGGCGGGCGGGCGACCTCACGGTGGTCCCGGTGGTCGTGCCGTTCTCGAGCGCGCTCGTCACCGAGATCCGCTACCTGCTCGATGACCGGCCGGCGTCGTTCACGCCGGCGACGGTCGGGCGAGGCGTACTGGTGGCGACGCGCAACGGGGCCGTGCTGCAGAACGCGACGCTCGCGGCGGCTGCCCTGCCCTACACGAGTCCCGCAGCCGGCACACGCGTCTGGATCGACCGGATCGCGTACGGATCGACGATCGTCGATCCGCAGTCGAGCGTGCAGACCTTCGCGGGCCGCTGTTTTGATCTGGATGGCGACGGCTTCGCGGACGCGTCCCGCACGCCGGGCCAGCCGCTGCCCGCCGGCTGCACGCGTTTCGTGCAGCTGCCTCGCCTCACGGCGGTGCTCGACCCGGGCGCAGGCCGGATCCCGGCGGACCAGGTCTTCCACTGGGACAACCAGGGGCCCGCCGCCGCGGCGCACGCGTTCCGCCTGGTCGACGCGCCGTACACCCCGGGCGCCCCGGCGCTCGCTGCGGCATCGACCTACTGCTGCCGCGACAACTGGATCGGCATCGACTACGATCTGCGCTGGGGCCTGGACGTCTCGGCCGTCTCGGACGCGGGGGCCGGCCTGGCGGGTGCGCCGGCCGCGCGCTTCTACGTGGCGCCATCGCATGTCAGCCTCGACGACCTGTACACCTCGCCGTACGAGGTGCCGGCCGTACCCAACATCGCCACGACGCCGAACAGCCTTTCGCTCGTGGCGGGCGTATCCCTGTTCGACGCGCTGGGCAACCGGACCGACGTGCCGCTGTCCACATCCGTGGCGAATGCGATGTCGCTCACGGGCGTCGACCCGACGCCGGGCGATGGCACGCGCGCCGTGCTGGGCAGCGACCAGCACCGGCCCACGCTGGCGTACAACGGCACGATCACCGGGTTCATCGCCTTCACGAGCCCCGTGCCCGGCATCACGCTGTCCGCGACGTACGCCGACGTCGGCGCCGGCTTCGCCAGCAACCCGGCGTTCCTGCGCCTTGCCCGGACCGGCACCTGCGTGTACGGCACGGGCAACGGCTGCGCGCAGCCGGAAGTCATCGCCGGCACGCCATCGGGCAGTTCGCTCGCCTTCTCGACCGTGCGCGGGCGGGTGAGCGGCGATGCGCAGGGCGTGTACACGGGCGCACTGGGCGTGCGCGACCGGGCAGGCAACCTGGCTGCCGGATTCACGACGGATCAGTTCTGGTATCTCTGGGATTACACGCCGCCCACGACGCCCGTCCCGCCCGTGCCCCCGGCGCTGAGCGGCGGGGCCAGCCACGCCTGGCCCGTACAGGCCGCGGATAACACGAGTCTGCTCGAGTCGACCGTCGGTTTCTACGTCGATGGATTCGCCGTGAGCGGCTTCGCTGAGGGCCGCGTGCATGCGCCCGTGGGCGTGCACCGGGGCGATGGCGTCGGCGGTCTGGTGCAGCCCGCGCTGAGCGGAACGGCGAGCGCGCCCTTCGTGACCCACGTCATCCCGATCGGCTCGAACGGCGAGCCGCCATCCGGGTCACCGTTCGCCGTCACGCACGTCTATGCGCAGGCCGTGGACGAAGCGCTGAACCGCGGCGCCGTGATGAAGACGGCGCTCAGCAGCCTGCCCGCAGCACCACCGCCCATCACGAACGTCTCGAACCTGGCGCAGGGCGTCAGCCCGAACACGGTGTGCGGCGGCGTGGCCACGTCGTGCACGGGTCTGGAGACCACCAGCACGCACACGCTGCGGGCCACCACGCCGCTGGCGACGCCACAGCCGTTCACCGGCGCCTACCTGTTCGCGGTGGGCAGCGATGGCAACGTCCGCCGGCTGTGCGCCGTTACGAGTCCCGCGCTGTCCGGTTCGGGCCAGAACCTGGTGTTCGACTACGGTTGTACGGTCGACTGGGCGCGCACGCGCGCGGACACGCTCCAGCTCTTCTGGTGGGCCGTGAACGCCGCAGGTCTGGCCTGGATGACGTCGCTCACCCCGGTGTTCGTGCTCTGAGCCGGGTCCCCGGCGGGCCCGCCAGGGGCTGGCCATGGCGGGGTTCCCGGAGCATCGACGCTCTTGTCGGTGAGCGGCGGCGCGGCGCCGCCGGAACCGACCGCGAAATCGAGCGAGGATGCCATGAGCGACGACCCGACGGGTTGGCATATCCTGACGCGCCCCGCACCGGCCCTGCTGGTGTGCGCGGCCCTGGTCCTCTCCCCGTACCTCGGGCCCTTCGAGGACCTGCAGGCGAACGTGACGCCTGCCGGGGCCGAGGCGAGCGTCATCGCGAACGCGACGGCCGCGATTCCGCTGGAGCGCGACGGTCCGGATCAGGTGCAGCCGGATGGAATCCCGGATTGCTATCTGGACGTGACGTGGACAGGCAACGGCGCGAATGGAGCGGAGTACGTGACGGACTTTTCCCCGGTCTCGTCCGGGAGGCAACCAGCCGTGAGCGCGCTCAGCGGCTCGGGCCGGACCTTCGGGTATACCGTTCGCATCAGTGACGGGGCCGGTGGTTCATTGATGAACGGCCTTCGGGATCCTCCTCCGATGGGTGCGTACCGAGTGCACGAGATCCACGCCGTATTCGACGCGGCCGACCATGAAGCGGTCACGCAGTGGTACGAGTTCGACTCGAGACGCCACGGACCGGCCACCTTCGCTATCCGACCGGCCCAGGGGATGGGCGGAAACTTGCCGACGAGCGTGTCCTACGTCGAGGGGTCGCTCACAGCCACGCTCACCGTCAGGAGCTTCAGCAAACGTCCCTTCGACGAGTGGGCCAACATGCCGCAGACGATCCAACTCACGGTGGACTTCCGGTACAGGCACCACAGCGTGTACGGCATCGTTTGTCCGTAGGTGCGCGGCACGGCCTGAGCCCGACCCGCCGCGAGGGTCCGCTTCGGTCCTCCGTCCGACCCTCCGATTGGGTGTCGGCCGGCGGAGCCGCCCCGGATTCGCGCGGGCCGCCGAAGTTGCGTATCTCCATGCCGGGCGGGCGACCCCGGACGGGTCGTGACCCGCCGCGGGTCCGGGCCCGCGCTCACCGCTTCGAGAGACGATGCTCAAGACGTTTCCGGCCGAGCTGGCCTCGGTCGTCCGCAGCCACCGCGGGCGGCGCAACCTCCGTGTGGTGGTCCGCTTTCTCCTGGCGCTGGCCGCGCTGATCACGCTGTTCACCATCGGCTTCCACATTCTCATGCTGCGCGAGGGCCAGGACCACACCTGGCTCACGGGTTTCTACTGGACGCTCACCGTGATGTCCACGCTGGGTTTCGGCGACATCACGTTCCACACGGATCTGGGCCGACTCTTCTCGATCGCGGTGCTGCTGTCCGGCATGATGTTCCTGCTCGTGCTCTTCCCGTTCACGTTCATCGAATTCTTCTACGCACCCTGGATGGCCGCCCAGGCGCAGGCGCGGGCGCCCCGCGAACTGCCCGCGGACACGCGGGGGCACGTGCTGCTGACGCACCACGATGCGGTGACGAGTGCGCTCGTGCGCCGGCTCGAGCAGTACCAGGTCTCCTACGCACTGATCGTGGCCGAGATCGAGGAGGCGCTCCGCCTGCGCGATCTCGGGCTGGAGGTCGTCGTCGGCGACCTCAACGACCCGGACACGTGGCGGCGCGTGCGTGTCGAGCAGGCCGCGCTCGTGGCCAGTACCGCCACCGACGTGACGAACACCAACGTCGCATTCACCGTGCGCGAGCTGGCGGCCGACCTCCCGATCATCACCACGGCGACCGAGGAGACCTCCGTGGACATCCTCGAACTGGCCGGCAGCAGCTTCGTGCTGCGGCCCGAGGAGATGATCGGACAATCCTTCGCCGCACGCACGCTGGGCGGGGACGCCATGTCGCACGTCATCGGCGCCTTCGACAACCTGCTGATCGCGGAAGCCACGGCCCACCGCACGCCGCTGGTCGGCAAGACGCTGCGCGAGAGCGGGCTGCGCGAAAACGTCGGTGTGAGCGTCGTCGGCGTCTGGGAACGAGGCCGCTTCGAGCCGGCCCGACCCGAGACCGCCATTCAGGAGAACACCGTGCTCGTGCTGGCCGGGTCGAAGGAGCACCTGGTCCGCTACGACGAACTGTTCTGCATCTACAACCTGTCGGACGCGCCCGTCGTCATCCTGGGCGGCGGCCGGGTCGGGCGCGCCACATCACGCGCGCTGGCCCGCCGCGACATGGATTACCGCATCGTCGAGCTGCTGCCCGAGCGCATTCGCGATCACGACAAGTACGTGCTGGGGAGCGCGGCCGATCTCGCCGTCCTCGAGCGCGCCGGCATCCGCGAGACGTCGACCGTGATCATCACGACGCACGACGACGACCTGAACGTGTACCTCACGATCTACTGCCGGCAGCTGCGCCCCGACATCCAGATCCTGGCCCGTGCGACGCACGATCGGAACGTGGCCAATCTGCACCGGGCCGGTTCGGACAGCGTTCTTTCCTACGCCTCCATGGGCGCGAGCGCGGTGATGAACCTGCTGCAGCGCAGCAAGATCCTGATGGTGGCCGAAGGGCTGGACGTGTTCGAGTTGCCGACGCCGGAGGATCTGGCCGGGCTGTCGATCGCCGAGTCGGCCATCCGTGAACGCACCGGGTGCAGCGTCGTCGCCATCCGCACCGGACAGGGCATGAAGGTGATTCCCGACCCGGCGCAGGTCCTGCCTGCCGACGCGGAGATCGTGCTCATCGGGACGGTCGAGGCCGAGAACCGTTTTCTGGAGCTGTTCGGCGACCGCGGCACATCGCGAGGTTAGCGCCGTCAGCGCACCATGGTCGAGGAGCTGGCCGCCGACACGCCGATCCGCCAGTACGCAGTCATCCCGCCCATCATGTGCATTGGCTCGCTCGCGCGCAGCGCCACGCTGCCGACCGGATCGCCGACGATGCGGAACGAGCCCGCTCCGAGCATGCCGTGCCGCACGATGAACATGCGCGTCTCGTTCGCGCCGATCGTGCCGATGCGGAAACGGCCACCGGCCTCCGGGTGCGCGAACAGACTCATCTCGAACGAAGTGCCGTTCTCGACGACCACGCGCAGCGGCGCTCGGGCTTCGGACGCCGGGGCCGGCCGGCGCGGCGCGGCAGCGCAGCCGGCCACCAGAGTCGTGATCACGAGAAGTTCGGAAGACCTGCGGAGGAACCGCCCCACACCCGTGCGCTGCATGGCCGTGTCACCCTTTCCGTCCGAGCCGACGTTCGACGCACACCGCGCGGACAGCGCAGCGTGGAACGACCTTCGGTCACGGGTGTCGGCAGCCTCGGCGGTCAGGGACGGGCGGGACAGCGTCGCGCGCGTCGGCAACCGTGCCTGTCTTAGATTGTCGGTCGTGCGCGAGCCGGCTTGAGCCGGCTTCAGGGAACGCGGCCTTCCAGGATCGCGATCAGGCGGGCGGCGTCGATGTTGCCCCCGGAGACGACGCAGACCACGCGGCCGGTCCCGGCTTTGCCGTCCAGCGCGGCGGCGAGCCCGGCCGCACCCGCGCCTTCGGCCACCACGCGGCTGCGCTCGAGGAGCAGTCGGACGGCCGCGGCGATGTCGGCCACGGACGAGACCAGCGAGCCCGCCAGCAGATCGCGGGCGAGCGGCCACATCGCCGGCAGCACGGAGCGGCTGCCGATGCCATCGATGAACGTGGCCGTGTAGGGGACCGTCGTCGGCCCGCCTGCGGCGAGGGCGCCGGCCAGCGGGGCCGCGGTCTCGACTTCGGCCGCC
The DNA here is from genome assembly GCA_041568755.1 of Longimicrobiales bacterium. GTDB lineage: Bacteria > Gemmatimonadota > Gemmatimonadetes > Longimicrobiales > RSA9 > JBFFZF01. The sequence goes on from JBFFZF010000100.1 coordinate 13,508, forward strand.
CAGACCTTCGCCTCGGGACGGAGCGCGCGCAGCGCGGCGGCGATGCCGCAACTCAACCCGCCGCCGCCGAAGGGGACGACGACCGCGTCGACATCGGGAAGATCCTCGATGATTTCGAGGCCGATCGTGCCGTTGCCGGCGATGACCGCCTCGTCACACACCGGATGGATGAAATAGCCGTCCAGACCTTCGTAGCGGTGCTCTTCGATCACGCGCCACCACCGATCGAACGGGATTGCGACAATGCGGCCGCCCAGTCTGCGGATCGCCGCCAGCTTGGTCTCGGGCGCGTGGTCCGGCACGACCACGCTCCATGGCACACCCATGGCCCGCGCCATCCAGCCCACGCCCTGCGCCATGTTGCCCGCGCTCGCGGTGAACACGCCGTGACGCAGCCGGTCGGGCGAGACGCTGCTCAGGGCGTTGCTCGCGCCGCGGATCTTGAACGAGCCGATCGGTTGCAGGTTCTCGAGCTTGAGCCAGATCTCGGCAGGCGAGTCGTCGAGGGGCAGCCGGACGAGCGGCGTGCGCACGGCAAGGCGGGTGATGCGCGTGGCGGCCGCGCGCAGCGCCGCCAGAGTGGGCGGCTGGATCGGCGGGCGAATCACGACTGCGGGCCGCCGAACGTCAACGGCGTGCCCGTGCCCGTCGCCTGCGCCTGCTGCCAGATCTCGTACGCGGCGGCGACGTCCTCGACGGCGAGACCGAGCGACTCGAAGAGCGTGATGTCGTCCGCGTTGATCCGCCCCTCGGCAGTCCCCGTCAGGACCTCGCCCAGCTCGGCCACGATGTGCTCGTCCGTCACGGCGCCCTCGGCGCGGGCCAGCAGGAAATCGCCGGCCTCGTTCAGCGTCGATTCGCGACGGTCGACGAACAGGCGCGCACGCGCGACGGCCGCGGCGTCGAGTTCGCGCGCACTGCGCACACTGGAGCCGACCGCGTTCACGTGCGCCCCGGATGCGAGCCATTCGCCCAGCAGCACGGGCTCCTTCGCGGAGGTCGTCGTGCAGATCAGGTCGGCGCCGTCGATCGCGGCACGAGCGTCCGGGACGCTTTCGATCGCGATGCCGTGTCGTGCCGCTGCGCGCGTCGCGAACGCGGCGGCCCGCTCGGGCCGGCGGCTCCACACGCGCACGCGCCGGACCGGGCGCACCGCGAGCATGGCTTCGAGGTGCGTCGTCGCCTGGATGCCGCTGCCCAGGATGGCCAGATCGTGCGCATCGCGACGCGCCAGGGCCTGCGTGGCAACGCCGCTCACGGCGGCGGTGCGCATTGCGGTGATCTCGCTGGCGTCGACGAGCGCGATGGGCTCGCCATGCCGTGTCTCGAAGAGCAGCACTGCGCCCTGGTGCGCGTCCCACGCGGTGCCGTGGTTGCCGGGCATCACGCTCACGACCTTGATGCCCATCACACCCGCAGGTCCGTAGTGCGCCGGCATCATGCCCAGCAGGCCGCTCCGGTCGGGCAGCCACAGGAGGTGGCGCAGCGGGACGACGGCCTCATCGCGCGCGAGGGCCATGAGCGCCTCACGCATGACCTCGATGCAGCGGGCCATGGGCAGCAGCGTGCGCACCTGCGCACCCGAGATCGCGAGCATGGGCATGCCGCAAAGCTAGATCGACGCGGCCGGTCTGGCGACCCGGGCCGACGCGACGGTTGCGGCGACATGGCGGCGCGGGCACATTGGAACCCATGTCGGCTCGCCGCAGCAGGCCCGCCCTCCGCGGCGCCGGTTCGCTGGTCGTGCTCACGCTGGCCGCCTGCTCGCCGTCGCCGCAGCTCTCCCACCCGGGCGGGGAGGCCTTCGACCAGACCGGCTTCGCCGTCGCCATCGACGGGGACCAGGTCATCGTCGGTGTCCCGAAGAGCGACAGCCTCGACAGCAACGCCGGCAAGGCGCTGGTCTACCGGCGAAGCGGCAACACCTGGCCGCTGCGCTGGACGATCGCGTCCGCGACGCCCGGGCTGAACGCGCAGTTCGGCTGGGCCGTCGATATCGCGGGCAACCGCGCGGCCGTCGGCGCGTTCCTCGACGCCACGGTCGGCTGGATCACCGGCGCGGCGTACGTCTTCGAGTCCAACGACACCGTGTGGACCCAGGCCGCGCGCGTGCACGGGGATTCGACCGAGAGCGGGTTCGGCAAGAGCGTCGCCATCGATGGCGACTGGCTGGTCGTGGGCGCGCCGTTCGCGCCGCCGCCGTTCTTCACGGGACCGGGCCGCGCCTTCGTCTACCGCCGCAACGCGGCCGGCCAGTGGCTGCACGACGTGACGCTCGTCGCGAGCGACGCGATCGATTACATCGAGTTCGGCAGCGCCGTCGCCATCGACAGTCTGGTCATCGTCGTGGGCGCCGAGAAAGGCATCGCGCCGGGCAACATCGTCGGCGGGGCCGCCTACGTGTTCCGCAGGGTGGGCGACGACTGGATCGAGGAAGCCAAGCTCACCGCGCTCGATGCCGCGTACCACGACCGCTTCGGCGTCAGCGTGGCGATCGATGGCAATGTGATCGTCGTCGGCGCGAAACACCACGACGCGGGGAGCATGGACGACGGGGCCGCGTACGTCTTCCACCGGGTTGGTGATGCGTGGACGCTCACCGACAAGCTCGTCGCGCCGGATGCCCAGGCGGGAAACGAGTTCGGCTACGCCGCCTCGATCGACGTCCCGCGTATTCTCGCAGGCGCCTGGCTGGCCGACGGCGATACCGGCACGACCGGCGCGACGTACCTGTACACCGGCGGACGCGGCGGCTGGAGCTTCACGGAGAAACGGTTCCTGCCCACCGGCGTCTACGGCGATGGCTACGGCGCCGCCGTCTCGGTCTCCGGCGACTGCGCGGTGGTCGGCGCGCCCAACCGGGACGTGGGCGGCAAAGACAAGATGGGCGCCAGCTTCGTGTATTGCGGACTGCCCGCCATGGCCGCGGCTGCGGTCGAAATCGACATCATCTGCTGCGTGCAGATCCCGGATCCGATGGGCCCGGTGGTCGTCACGACGCGCATCGCCAACGGCTCCGACACGCAGGTCATCGGACGGCGGCGCATCGTCGTGACCGAACCGGATGGCACGCAGCGCGACCTGGTCGCACCCCTCACGTTCACCGTCGCGCCGGACGAGTACGTCGATGAGCGCCACGCGCTGCGCGCTGCTCCGCGTGCCGGGCCAGGCGATATCTGGCTGCTCTGGGAAACGGCGGGGGGCATACGCACCGCCAGGCTGCGCGGCACCCTGCCGCGCTGACCGCCGCCGCACCGCGCAGAGGACTAGTCGGAGCGCAGTGAGCTGAGCGGATCCGTCCGCGTCGCGCGCCACGCGGGCAGCCAGCAGGCCAGCGTTGCGACGCCGCCCAGGAACACCGCCACCGAGCCGAGTGTGACGGGATCCGTCGGCTCGACACCGAACACGATGGACGCTACGGTGCGTGAAAGCAGGAGCGCGCCCAGCAGGCCGACGAGCAGCCCGGCCCCGATCACGGCGAGACCCTGTCGCAGCATGAGCCCCAGCACCTGCGGCGCGGCCGCGCCCAGCGCCATGCGAATGCCGATCTCCTGGGTGCGTTTCTTCGCGGCCTGGGCCGTCACCGCATAGACGCCGACGGTCGCGAGGACCAGCGCCACGATGCCGAAGATGCCGAGCAGAATGACCAGCATCTGCTC
>JBFFZF010000101.1:0-17126 GCA_041568755.1 Longimicrobiales bacterium
CCGGCGACGGCTGCGCCGGGCTCCGGTCGGACCCGATTCAACTGCGGAAGACCGTCACGGGCACACGAGCGCGAGCACGAACGACGAGTCGTAGGTGTTCCCATCCGGTCGCAACAGGAGCACCGCGACGGAGCGGGCGTCCTGCCCACCCGGTCCGATCCCGATGCCGAGGTTCGGGATGATGGAGTTCAGTGAGGTGTCCGCGCCCGGGAAGAACGCCGCGCCGGCCGTGGCGGCGCAGCCGTCGATGGGGGCATCGAATCGGACGTGGTAGACGCCGGCCGCGGCCCGCGAGGCGGATGTGGCGGTCCCGTCCACCAGCACACCATCGCTGCGCACCCGGGCGAAGTGCATCGTCTTGGCCTTTTCCTTCTTCTCGGCCTGCGCGAACGCCGCGTCCGTCGGCCGGACCTGATCGGCGGGTGCGGCCGGCGAGTCGTTGCACGCCAGCAGGACCGCCACGGTCGCCACCACCCCGAACCCGATCCGGGTCCTCGAGAAGTCTGTCGGTCGCATCGGTCACCTCGCTGAAAGAAGCCTTGCGTCCGGGGAACGGCACGCAGACCACACGTGACCACACACGACCGCAGCGTCGCGTCCGACGATGTACGGGTTGTACGGTCCGTCCGGCGGTGGGGGCGACCGGAGACACCGATCGGGAGCTTCCTGCTCCGGCCTGGCCGGCGTGCTGGTCAACGGATGCGATGGCGCCACCCATAACGCAAGTGTTTTTGCGGGCGCGGGTGGGGGTCTGCGCGCGCGCGCGTGAGCAGGCGCGCCTCCGCGCAGGCCGGGAGGCCGGGGCCGGGTGGGTTCAGCGGGCCGCGATGCGCGCGACCGCTTCCAGCTTGACCTGCCCGGCGACCGCCGGGCCGTTGACCGTGCAGTCGAGGTCGGCCAGCAGGCCGTCCTGCAGCGCGTAGATCCAGCCGTGCACGGTGAGCGGCTGGCCGCGCCGCCACGCGTCCTGCACGATCGACGTGCGGCACACGTTGTCCGCCTGCTCGATCACGTTGAGCGCGCACAACCGGTTCACACGCTGCTCCGCCGGCGCGGCATCCAGGATGGCGCGGTGCTTCTCCCCCACGTCCTGGATGTGACGCAGCCAGTTGTCGATCAGGCCGAGCGGATCGCCGTGCAGCGCAGCCGCCACACCGCCACACCCGTAGTGACCGCACACGATGATGTGACGCACGTGCAGCACTTCCACGGCGTACTGGAGGACGGACAGGCAGTTCAGGTCGGTGTGCACGACGACGTTGGCCACGTTGCGGTGCACGAACACATCGCCGGGCAGCAGCCCGATGATCTGGTTGGCGGGCACGCGGCTGTCCGCGCAACCGATCCACAGCAGCTCCGGCGCCTGCTGGGCGGCGAGTCGCGCGAAGAAGTCGGGCTGTTCGCGCTTGATGCCTGCGGCCCAGGCTCGATTCTGCTCGAAGAGGTGCGGGAGTTCTTTCATGTCGTCCTGCCGGTGCCGGTCGGGGATGCAGGGTCGCGAACCGCTACGAGCAGTCCATCGCGAATGGGCACGAGCGACGTGAGCCAGGCCTCGTCGTCGCGCAGCATGCGGGTCAGCTCGCGCACGGCGGCCGTGGCCTCGGTGTCGTCATCACCGTCGAAGATGCGGCCGTGCCAGAGCGCGTTGTCGACGATGAGCACGCCACCCGCGCGCAGTCTGTCGGCAATGACGGGAAGCGAGGCCGGGTACCCGGCCTTGTCGATGTCGTTGAAGATCAGGTCGAACGGCCCCGGCGTCGCGCGCAGCGCAGCCACGGCCTCGCCCACGTGGTAGCGGATGAGATCGCCGACGCCGAGCGCGTCGAGGTGTCCGCGCGCCTCCGCGCTGAGCGCCTCGTCCCACACCGCGTGATGCACCTCGCCGCCGCCGTTCTCGCGCACGGCGCGCGCGAACCAGGCGGTCGAGTAGCCGAAGCCCGAGCCCAGCTCGAAGATGCGGCGTGCGCCGAGCAGCCGCGCGATGAGGTAGCAGAACTGCCCGGCCGCGGGACCGACGATCGGGAAATTGGACTCCTCGGCGCGCTTTTCCATCACCTCGAGCACCGGGTGGCGCGGCGGCACGAGCGCGGTCAGGTGATCGGCGACGCGCACGTCGATGAGGCTCACCCGGACGCCCCGGACAGGTAGCGCTCCTCGAGGATGGCGCCGTGGTGGCGCTCGTGGCCGGCCGTGATCCAGGCCAGCGCCCGGACGGACACGTGCGTCTCGTTGGCGAGGCCCGAACGGGTCCAGGCGGCGGCGGGCAGCCCCTCGAGCAGCGTCACGGTCGCGGCACGCACCGCGCGCAGTTCCGCGATGAGGCTGGCGAGCGTGCGCTCGGCGAACTCGCCGGCCGGCACGTAGAGCTTCTCATCGAAGCCGGGCAGCGGCGCCGCGTCGGCGCGCGCAAAGCGCAGCGCGCGCACCGCGAAGATGCGTTCGCTGTCGCACAGGTGTCCGACGATGTCGCGGACCGTCCACTTGTCCGCCGCGTACGCGTATCCTGCGCCCGCCTCGCCGATCGATTCCAGCAGCCTGCACGTGTCCTCGACCTGCGTGCGCAGCGTGGCGATGATGTCGCCGTCCGGCACCCGGGCGACGTACCCGGCGTAGAACGCCGCGTACTCGCCCGGCAGCGGTCGGATCGTCCTGACATTCATGGTCTCGTCTCCGGTCGCGGCTTCATGCCCAGAACGCGTCCCAGCCGTACGGATCCTCGAAATGGTCCCACGCCTCGATGATGCGTCCGTCCCGGATGTGCGCGAGCACGACGCGCCGCATGTCGAGCCGGCGGCCGGCCCGCCGCGCGGTGATGCGGTCGACGTGAACGACGGCGTCGCCGCCGGCCAGGACCTCCTGCAGCGCCGTGCGGAACGTGCCCTCGCTCTCGCGCATGACGCGGTCGAACATGGTGAAGATCGCATCGCGCCCGCGGTGCTGTCCGGCGAGCAGGCTGCGCCCGGGAACGTGCCACTCGCCGTCCTCGTGGATGAGGACGGCGAGCGTCGCGAGATCGCCGGCGCTCACGGCTTCCGCCGCACGGCGCATGATCCGCGCGTTCGGGTGCTCCGCCATGGGCCGGGGCTCCTCCGTGGAATCAGACCTCGAACGTGGGTTTACCCGGGCCGGACGGGCCGGCGCGCCGGGGTGCGCGGCCGTAGCCGCCCACATCGGAGCGGGACAGGCGGCGCTCGGCGACGAGCGCCTCGAGCACGAGCTCGCACGCGGCGGCCGTGTGGCCTGCGGAATCGTCCCGGGCCAGGCCCATCGAGGAGACGGCCTCGACCAGGCCGGGCACGGTGCGGAATCCCTCCAGCGAGGCGACGCCTGCCGCCGTGTCGCCGACCTGCAGCATCCCGCCCCGCTCGAAGTAGTCGACGATCTCGTCCAGCTCGTTGGTGACGGACTCGCCGCCCCAGGCGTGGAACGTCTCGCCGGCCGCGGCGGCGACCAGTTCGCGCGCGATGCGATCCGCGCCGACGAGCTCGCCTTCGTACTCGAGCTCCAGCTTGCCGGTGATGGACGGCAGCGCGGCGTACAGGTCCGTGGGCCGCGGCACGACCTCGTCCTCGCCGTTCATGAGCGCGCGCCGCTCCGCGTTGGAGACGGCGTTCTCGAGCACGGAGATGGGCAACCGCTGACTGACGCCGCTGCGCTGATCGATGCGCTTGTCGGACCGCGCCAGGAACGCGACGCGCTCGATCGTCTCGAGCAGGAACTCGGGGACGTCGAGCGGGCGCCCGCCCAGGGCCCCGCGGTCGAGCCAGGCCTCCTGCACGGTGATGCGCACGCCCTGCTCGATCGACTCGGGATAGTGGGTCAGGACCTCCGCACCGATGCGGTCCTTGAGTGGCGTGATGATCTTGCCGCGCGCCGTGTAGTCCTCCGGATTCGCCGTGAACACGAGCAGCACATCGAGGGGCAGGCGGACCGGGTATCCTTTGATCTGGATATCGCCTTCCTGCATGATGTTGAACAGGCCGACCTGGATCTTGCCGGCCAGGTCGGGCAGCTCGTTGAGCGCGAAGATGCCGCGGTTCGCGCGCGGCAGCAGACCGTAGTGGATGGTCAGCTCGTCGGCCAGCACGTGTCCGCCGCGCGCGGCGCGGATCGGATCCACGTCGCCGATGATGTCTGCAATGGTCACGTCCGGCGTGGCCAGCTTCTCGACGAAGCGGGCGTCGCGGCCGATCCATTCGACGGGCGCCTCATCGCCCATCTCTTCGACCAGCGAGCGCCCGTACTTCGAGATCGGGCGGAGCGGATCGTCGTTGATCTCGCTGCCGGCCAGGATGGGCACCAGCGGATCCAGCAGTTCAGCGAGCATGCGGATGACGCGGCTCTTGGCCTGCCCGCGCAGTCCCAGCAGAATGAAGTTCTGCCGTGCGAGCAGCGCGTTGACGATCTGCGGGATGACCGAATCGTCGTAGCCGACGATGCCCGGGAAGAGCGGCTCGTTCTTCTGCAGTCCGCACAGCAGGTTCGTACGCACCTCATCCTTCACGGAGCGCGACTCGTATCCGCTCTCCCTCAAGGCTCCCAGCGTTGCGGGCCTTGCCTTCACCATCATGTCGTTCCTTCACTTTCCAGGACGAAGCCCAGGCCCTCGGGCGTGCGGACCAGTCTGGGCATGATCGGGTCGACGCGCCGTCCGCGCAACGTGGCGAACATCTCGCGGAGGCCGTCGAACCCGGCCAGCTGCTCGAGAACTTTCACGGTCGGGAACACCATGGGCAGCGCACCGCGCGCGTGGCGCTCGAGCGCTGCGGCGGGCGGCAGCCAGAGCGCATCGGTCATCTCGCGCGCGTCCGGCTCGATCACCCGACCGGGCGGCAGAGCCGCCATGAAGAAATGCGTGTCGTAGCGGCGCGGCTCGATCACGGGCGTGATCCAGTGGGCGATGTGGACCACGTCCGACAGGCTCAGACGGAGCCGCACATCGTTCAGCACGTCGACGAGCGTGGCCTCGTCGGCCAGCAGCCGTTCGCGCCAGTGCGTGAGGCGAGCCGGATCGGCCGGCTCGCCGGGCCCCGCCAGCAGCACGCCGGTCTCCTCGAAAGCTTCGCGGACGGCCGCGACCCAGAACGGCGCGTCCGGGACCGCGGGTCGCACGCTGTCGCCTTCCCAGTACGCCGGCAGCGCGTCGCCGGGATCCAGGCGTCCGCCCGGGAACACCCCTGCGCCCGGCACGAAGCCCGAGCGGGCGTGACGGCGCAGCAGGAGGGCCTCGACGCGCGCGTCCTGCTCGCGCAGCAGCACGACGGTCGCGGCCGGCTTCGCTTCGACCGGCTCGGCCGGTGGCGTGTCCACGCGCTCGGCGAAACCCCGTGGCAGCCGGTCCCACGGGATCACGTGCTCGGGCGGCTTCATCCCATGCCCTCCAGTTGCTGCGCCCGGGCCAGCCAGTGCGTCACGTCGTGCGCGCTGATGATGCCGGCCAGGCGCCCGCCGTCCAGGACGAGCACGCGGCGTACCGGCGATGCGCGCAGCCGTTCCATCACCGTGATCATGTTCTCGTCGGGCGTCACCGTGATGTCGTTCGAGAGCGGAACCATGACGTCGCGCACGGTCAGGCCGCTCCACTGCTCGCGTGGCGTGGTGCGCACCTGGTGCAACGCGACCAGGCCGAGCGGTTCACCGCCTTCGACGACCGGGAACGCTACGAACCGGCTGTGCAGGAAGTGCTCGAAGAGCCGGTCCACGGTCAGGTCCGGGCCGACGGTTTCCGGCGAGGGCGTCATGGTGTGCGCGGCGAGCACGCCACTCAGCATGTCGCTCACGACCTGCTGCTGATAGCTGGCCACGGCGGCGTTGCGCAGGAACCAGCCGATCAGGATCAGCCACAGCCCGTTCACGAGCAGTCCGTTGAACGCCTGCCAGATGCCCAGCCCGACGAGCGCGTAACCCAGCCACCGGCCCAGCGTCGTCGCCACGCGCGTGGCCTTCTTCAGACTGCCGGTCCAGCGCCACAGCGCGGCGCGCAGCATGCGCCCGCCGTCGAGCGGAAACCCGGGCAGGACGTTGAACACGGCCAGCAGCAGGTTGAACCACGCGATGATGGCGAGGACAGCGGCCAGACCCGCGCCCAGTCCGATCGACGTCGTGAGCAGAGACAGCCCCCAGAGCAGCGCCGCGATCACCACGCTGGCCAGGGGACCGGCGCCGGCGATGAGGAATTCGTCGCCGGGTCGTTTCGCCTCCGATTTCGTGCGAGCGACCCCGCCGAAGATGAACAGCGTGATGCCCTCGACTTCGATGCCCTTGCGACGCGCCACCACGGAGTGCGCCAGCTCGTGCGCGAGCAGCGAGGCGAAGAACAGCACGGAACCGGCCAGCCCCATGACGACGTACGTCGAGCCGTCCAGGCCCGGCACCGTGGTCGGGAAGACGTAATTGCCCAGGGACCACAGTACGAGGAAGAAGATGATGAACCAGCTGAAGTCGATGCTGATCTCGAAGCCCAGGACGCGCGTCAGTTTGAAGCCGTTCATGCCATGAACCCCTGCGCCGCCGCGTGGAACGCGGCCGTGCTCTCCTCATCAAGCCGGTGCCTGCCTCCGGTGATGCGCTGTACACCGCCGACCCACACATCGCTCACGACCGCGGCCGGCGCGGCCAGCGTCAGACACGCGTCCAGGGTCTCGTCGCTCCAGCCGGCCAGGGCGCGGTGGTGCAGGTCGATCGCCGTCAGGTCGGCCAGGGCATCGACCTCGATGCGGCCGGCCGGGAGGCGCAGCGCCTGCGCGCCCGCGGACGTGCCCGCCGCGATGAGCTGAGGTGCGACGCGGTTGCGTTCGTCGGGCTGCTCCGGTGCCAGCACGATGCGGCGCAGCCGGCGCAGCCGTTCGTGGTACTCGAGCAGACGCATGTCCTCGAGAGGATCGATCACGGTCTGACTGTCGGTGCCCAGCGCGAGGCGTGCGCCTGCGGCGACCAGCTCGAGCGCGGGCAGGAATCCATCGCCCAGATCGCGCTCCGTCGTCGGGCACGCGCACACGGTCGGGCCGGGCGCGCCCAGCAGCGCGACTTCGCGGAACGTGAGGTGCGTGGCATGCACGGCGGTGAGGTGCTCGTCGATGACGCCCTCGTCGGCCAGGATCTCGACGGGCCGCCGGCCGAACGCCTCGAGGCACGCGGTGACTTCGGCCGGCTGCTCGGCGACGTGGATGTGGAACGGCGCCGCGTAGCCGAACGCGAGCGCGTGCATGGGCCTGAGCCACGCGCGCGGCACGGCGCGCAGGCTGTGCGGCGCGATACCGAAGCTGACCAGCGGCCGGTCCTGGATCGCGTGTGCCAGGTCCATCGTCTCGCGCAGGTAATCGTCCAGATCGGGCGTCGCGAAACGGCGCTGTTCCGGTCGCAGCGGCGCGCCGACACCACCGCACGCGTAGGCCACGTTGAGCAGGCAGATGCGGATGCCGGCGTCCTCCGCGGCCGCGATGACGCGGTGGGCCAGTTCGGCCGGGTCGGCGTAGGCAGCACCCGCCGGATCGCGGTGCACGTAATGGAACTCGCCCACGCTGGTGATGCCGGCCGCGAGCATCTCGATGAAACAGAAGCGCGAGACGTCGAACAGCTGTTCGGGCGTGATGCCCAGCACGACCTGATACATCGCCTCGCGCCACGACCAGAAGTCCGCGCGCGCCGGGTCGCCGGAGCGCCACTGCCCGCGGCCGCGCAGCAGCCGCTGGAACGCGTGCGAGTGCGTGTTGACGAAGCCCGGCACGAGCGCGCGATCGCGCAGCGTCACGACCGGCCCATCCGCGCCGGCCACGGCCGCCTCGCGGGCCCGCTCCGCCGGCTGCACCGCCGTGATCCGGCCGGTCCGCGGCGAAAAGGAAACGGCGAGCCCGCGACGGAACTCGCCGTCCTGGTACAGCAGGTCCGGGATCAGCGTGAGCAAGCGCCGCCTCTCAATCCAGCATGGGCAGGCGGATACCTTCGCGCTGCGCCGTCTCGATGGCCAGCGGATAGCCGGCATCCGCGTGGCGTGCGACGCCGATGCCCGGGTCGTTCGTGAGCACGCGCTCGATGCGCTCACGCATCTCCGGCGTCCCGTCCGCGACCAGGACCTGGCCGGCGTGCAGGGACCGGCCAATGCCGACGCCGCCGCCGTGGTGGAAGGAGACCCAGCTCGCGCCGCTCGCCGTGTTCAGCAGCGCGTTCAGGATCGGCCAGTCCGCGATCGCGTCGCTGCCGTCCGCCATCGCCTCGGTCTCGCGGTACGGGGACGCGACGGAGCCGGTGTCGAGGTGGTCACGGCCGATGACGATCGGCGCGCTGACTACACCATTGGCAACGAGGTCGTTGAGCGCGACGCCGAAGCGCGCGCGATCGCCCTGGCCCAGCCAGCAGATGCGCGCGGGCAGGCCCTGGAACTGGACCTTCTCGCGGGCCAGCCGGATCCAGCGCGCCAGATGTTCGTCGCGCGGGAACAGCCGCAGCACGAGTTCGTCGGTCCGGTAGATGTCCTGCGGGTCACCGGACAGCGCGACCCAGCGGAACGGGCCCTTTCCTTCGCAGAAGAGGGGCCGGACCCAGGCGGGCACGAAGCCGGGGAAGTCGAACGCGTTCTCGCAGCCGGCGGCGAACGCCTGGCCGCGCAGATTGTTGCCGTAGTCGAACGTGATCGCGCCCTGGCGCATCATCGCGACCATCGCCGCGCAGTGCACGCGCATCGAGTCCATCGAGCGGCGCACGTACTCGTCCGGATCGTGTTCACGCAGCGCATCCGCGGCCTCGACGTCCAGCCCGGCCGGGACGTAGCCGTGCAGCGCGTCGTGCGCGGAAGTCTGGTCGGTCAGCACGTCCGGAATGATGCCGCGCAGCACGAGCGTGGGCAGGACCTCCGCGCAGTTGCCCACCAGACCCACGGACAGGGCCTCGCCCCGCCGCGTGGCCCCCATCACCCACTCGATGGCCTGGTCCAGGTCGCGCGTCAGGCGATCGCAGTAGCCGGTCTGGATGCGGCGTTCGATGCGCTTCGCATCGACTTCGACGACCAGGATCGCGCCCTCGTTCATGGTCGCGGCCAGCGGCTGCGCACCGCCCATGCCGCCCATGCCGCCGGTCAGCACCCACCGCCCTCGCAGGGTGCCGCCGAAATGCCGGCGCGCCACGGCGCCGAACGTCTCGTAGGTGCCCTGCAGGATGCCCTGCGTGCCGATGTAGATCCACGAGCCCGCGGTCATCTGGCCGTACATCGTGAGGCCCAGCCGCTCGAGCGCGCGGAACGTGTCCCAGTCGGCCCAGTCGCCGACCAGATTGGCGTTGGCGATGAGGACGCGGGGTGCGCCCGCGTGCGTGCGGAAGACGCCCACCGGCTTGCCCGACTGGACGAGCAGCGTCTCGTCGTTTTCGAGCGACTCGAGCGCCCGGACAATGGCGTCGTACGCGGCCCAGTCGCGGGCGGCCTTACCCGTCCCGCCGTACACGACGAGCGCTTCCGGCCGCTCCGCGACGTCGGGATCGAGGTTGTTCATGAGCATGCGCAGCGCAGCCTCCTGCGCCCACCCCCTGCACGTGCGGACGGGCCCGCGCGGCGCGCGGACAACCCGTGCTTCCAGCGTCTCCATCCGTTCTCCCTCCGGGTTCCTTCGGACGCACAATGCCTCGCGCCGGACCGTTTCTCAAGTTGCAATGTGCAACACGGGCAGGCGATCCGCGGCCCCGGTTGCGATCCATGATCCGCCTCATCCGGTGCGTTCCGGACGGGCGTCCCTGCTCTGATCGGTGAAGTCAAGCCTATGACTGGAAACGAATTACGAGGACGGCCGGTGGCTGTGCGATGCGCGCAACGCCGGTCCCGACCGCTGCGGCACTGCACTTGTAGGAGGAGCGTCGCGGTATCCGATCGTGACGGGCCGTTCCCCCTCGAGGTCGAGGGGGGCAGGGCAGGTCGGCGGCGCCCGAGGGCGCACGCGACTGTGCCGGTGATGAAGCCGCCCCGTGCGATCCGGACCGGTGTGGGAGGGGATCGCCGCAGGGAATGCGGCTCCGGGTGGGGTCGCGAGGCGTCGGCGCGGATGCGCTGACGCCTCCTGCTTTTTCCGGCCTGCGCTCGCCATGCGCCACGGGGCCGGCCTATCTTGGCGCGCCCGCGCCTGAAACACGACTGGCGGCGAAGGCGTACTCTAGGCGCGGCGGGACCGCGGCTGCGCCGCGCGAACGGACCCACGACAGAGACGATGGCGAAACGGACGAGTCAGACGAACCCGGCGACCCCACCGCCGGCGCAGGCAGCGAAGTCCGTGACCGCGGTGGTCTGGGACTGGACGAAATCCCTGGCCATGGGATTCGTCCTCTTCCTGATCCTGCGCACGTTCCTGATCCAGACCTTCACGATCACGTCGGGGTCCATGGAGGACACGCTCCTCGTGGGCGATTTCCTCGTGCTCAGCAAGTCGGCGTACGGCGCCAAGATCCCCGGCACCGGCGTCCGCCTGCCCGGCTACACGTCGCCGCAGCACGGCGACATCGTCGTCTTCCGGGGCCACCACGAACCCATCGATCTCGTCAAGCGGCTCGTCGGGCTGCCCGGAGACACCCTGGCCATGAGGGCCGGCGTGCTGTACCGGAACGGTGCTCCGGCCGAGGAGTCGTACGCCCGGCACTCGGACCCGACCAGCAACGGGCCTCACCCCTGGATGACCTGGCAGACCGAGTTCCTGGTGGACACGGTCGATCTGGCCGCCTATCGGCCCACGCGCGATGACTGGGGCCCGCTGGTCGTGCCCGCGGGCCGTGTTTTCGTGATGGGCGACAACCGGGATGAGAGTCTGGACTCGCGCTACTGGGGCTTCGTGGACCCCGCCTCCCTCAAGGGGAAGGCGCTGATCCTCTATTTCTCCTACGATCGCGACGCCTTCGGGCCCGTCCCCGTCTTCAACCACATCCGCTGGAACCGGATCGGCGACCGGCTGCGCTGAGCGGCACCGGCACGCCCGATCCGGGATTCTTCCTTCGACGGGGCCTGTCGGCCGGACAGGCCGGCCGGGCGTTTCATGCCAATCTGGCCCCGCCGGCACTGGCCGGACCGGGCCCGGAGGCCGATCCTCCTTGCAGGAACGGCTCGTGGCGCGGCAGCGCGGCCGGTGGCAAGCTTCCTGCGCCTCAGATACGAAAAGCCGCGCGAGACCTGCCGGAAGGGCGGGACCGCGGCTCGATGAACCGTAGAGCGAGCGATGGCTGAACGATTGAAGTTGCCCGTGCTCCCCATGCGGGAGACGGTCGTATTCCCCGGCGTGGCCCTGCCCATCAGCGCGGGCCGGCCCGGCACCCTCGAGGCGATCGAGCGGGTGCTGGACGGCGATCGCCTGCTCTTCGCCGTGTGCCAGCGCGAGAACGTGGATGAGGCCACGCCCGAAGTGCTCTTCGAGATGGGCGTGATCGTGCGCGTGATGCAGGTTCAGCGCGCGACGGGCGGCCTGCAGCTGCTCATTCAGGGCGAGCGGCGCGCCAAGGCGCTGCAGTACTCGACGGACGGCGATGCAATGATCGAGGCCGACATCTGGGTCATCGATTCGCAGGAGCCGTCCAAGCCGTACGAGCCCGCGCTGATCGCGCTCGACCGCGAGCTGCGCGAGCGGGCCGTCGAGCTGGGCCGCCGCCGCGGCATGCCGCGCGAGGCGCTCGCCCAGATCGTGCAGGGCGTGGAGGAGCCGGGCGCGTTCGCCGATCTGGTCGCGTTCTACCTCGATGTCACCGCGCAGGAGAAGCAGGAACTGCTCGAGCTGTTCCCGGTCGTGGAGCGCATGCGCCGCGTCCTCGTGGGCGTCGAGCGTGACCTGCTCCGCCTCGAGGCGCAGCAGGAGATCCAGCAGAAGGTGCAGGAGGAGCTGGGCGAGAAGCAGCGCGAGATGGTGCTGCGCGAGCAGCTCAAGGCGATTCAGAAGGAGCTGGGCGAAGACGAGGAGAGCTCCGACATCGAGGAGCTGCAGGAGCGTATCGAGCAGATCGATGTGCCGCCGGAGGCGCGCTCGGAGATCAACCGCGAGCTGGCCCGTTTGCGCCGGACGAACCCGCAGTCGGCCGAGTACCAGGTCATCCGGACGTACCTCGAACTCGTGGCCGAGCTGCCGTGGAACGAGCGGACCGAGGACAAGATCGATCTGCCGCGCGCCGAGCAGATCCTGGACGAGGATCACTACGGCCTCGAGGACGTCAAGGACCGCATCCTCGAGTTCCTGGCCGTGCGCAAGCTGCAGATGGAGCGGGCCGCCGAGGAGGCCGCGGCCGAGGCCGCGCTCGAGGCGAAGACCGCGGCAGCGGACCGGGCGGAGCGGTCCGATGACAACGGCGCGGAACGCGCGGACGGCGACGCTTCGCCCGCCGGACAGGCCGGCAACGGCTCGGCCGACCCGACGCCCGCCGATGACCCGCACCGCACCGAGGCGCGCGCCAGGGCCAGGGCCGTGGGGCGCGGGCCCATCCTGCTGTTCGTGGGGCCGCCCGGCGTGGGCAAGACCTCGATCGCCAAGTCGATCGGCCGCGCGCTCGGCCGCAAGTACGTGCGCATCGCACTGGGCGGCGCGCGCGACGAGGCCGACATCCGCGGCCACCGCCGCACGTACGTCGGCGCCATGCCGGGGCGGATCATCCAGGGGCTCCGCCAGGCGGGCACCAAGAACCCCGTGTTCCTGCTCGACGAGGTCGACAAGCTGGGCGTCAGCCTGCAGGGCGATCCGTCCGCCGCGCTGCTCGAGGTGCTCGACCCGGCGCAGAACCACTCGTTCGTCGACCACTACCTGGGCGTGGCGTTCGACCTGTCCGAGGTGCTGTTCATCGCGACGGCGAACTACCGCGATCAGATCCCGGCGCCGCTGCTCGATCGCATGGAGACCGTCGAGTTCACCGGCTACACCGAACTCGAGAAGAAGGAGATCGCGCGCCGCTACCTCATCCCGCGCCAGCGCGATGAGAACGGCCTGCGCGAGGACCAGATCACCATCGAGGAGCCCGCGCTCGAGATGGTGATCAGCGAGTACACGCGCGAGGCCGGCGTCCGCCAGCTGGAGCGTGAACTGGGCAAGATCGCGCGCAAGGCGGCCCGCCGCATCGCCTCCGCCGAGGTCGGCGAAGTCACCATCGGCCGCGACCTGGTCGATGACCTGCTCGGCCGCTCCCGCGTGCGCCCGGAACGCGCCGCGCCGGAAGACGCCGTCGGCGTCGCCACCGGCATGTTCTTCACACCGGTCGGCGGCGACATCATGTTCGTCGAGGCCAGCGTCGCGAAGGGCAAGGACGCGCTCATCCTGACCGGCCAGCTGGGCGACGTCATGAAGGAGTCGGCGCGTGCCGCGCTGACCTACGCCAAGACACACCACGACCGGCTGGGCATCGCGGAAGACAGCACGCGCGACATCGAGTTGCACATCCACGTGCCGGCCGGCGCGATCCCCAAGGACGGGCCCTCCGCCGGCGTGACCATGGCCACCGCCATCGTCTCCGCCCTGTCGGGCCGACCCGTGCGCAGCGACGTCGCCATGACCGGCGAGATCACGCTGACCGGGCGCGTGCTGCCCATCGGCGGCGTCAAGGAAAAGGTGCTCGGCGCCTTCCGTGCCGGCATCCGCGAGATCATCCTGCCCGCGGACAACGAAGCCTACCTCGACGATCTGCCCGAGGATGTGCGCAAGCAGATCAACTTCCATCTCGTGGCCGATCTGGGCGAGGTGCTGGCGCGTGCGCTGCGCGGGGCGAGTCTCGAGCAGGGCGCGATCGTCTTCGCCGGCACGGCGGTGCCGACGCACGGCGGCGCGACCGAGGCCGGCATGAGCTGACGTCGATCCCGACGCGGGCTGCGCAACGGGCGGCACGGACAGTGGATGTCCGTGCCGCCCGCGCGCTTCAGCGTGCGATCAGGTAGACCGAACTGCTCACCAGCGCCGACAGGCTCGCGCCCCAGATCAGGTCGACCACGGCAGCGGAGAGCGGGAAATCGCGGAACAGCGCGAGCCCGGTGAGATCGAAGGCCGCGTAGGCCGCCAGCCCGAAGAACGCGCCCATGCGAACGACCCACCCGAGCGACTGACGCTCGAGACCGGGCTGCACGACGAACACGACGAGCGCCGCCACGTAGATCAGGTAGAACAGCACCGCGGGCACCCACTGCACGTCGGGCCGCATGAGGTGCCCCAGCCGCGTGCTGTAGAAGTTGCGGGCCAGCAGGCCGAGCCAGACCAGATCGACCGCGAAGCAGACCAGCACACCCCAGCCGTACAGCCGTAGAAAGCTCATCATCGTCGTGTCATCCTCTGCCGTTCTGGAGAACGGCCGATGGCAATGGGAACCGCGCCGCCATGGCGCGGGCGCGGTAGTCGAAGATCGTATCGAGCTGGCGGCGCACGGCCAGCGCGTGCGCCATCCGACCCAGCGGGCCGAGGGGCAGCGCGTACGTCACGACATCCTCGATCGCGACGCCACCGGGGACGGCACGGAAGAGGTGGCGGTGGTACCAGAAACGGTACGGCCCCACGACCTGTTCGTCGGCGAACCGTTCGTTCTCGACGTACTCCGCGATGTGCGACTCCCAGCGCAGCGGCAGGCCGTACATGCGCAGCCGGTAGCGGATGCGCGTGCCCACACGCACCTGAGTATCCGTCGCGTGCACGATCTCGAAGCCCAGCCACGGCGGCGTGATCGTGCCGAGGTTGGCCGGGTCCCTGAAGAAGGCGAAGACCTCCGGCAGCGTGCCGCCGACGATCTGGGTCCTGTGCAGTCGGTACATCAGGCCACCTCCGCCGGAACGGCGGCCGGTGCCAGCCGGTAATGGCCCACGCCCCACTCGCTGCCTCCGGCGTAGCCGAACAGTTCCTCGCACGCCATGAAGAACATGCGCCAGCGGTGGTACCAGCGGCGCGCGTCCGGCCCGTAGTGCGCGCGCAGCACCTGCATGACCTCGTCCCGCCGGGTCTCGAGGTTGTGCCGCCACGCCGCGGCGGTGCGCTGGTAGTGCGTTCCGTCCAGCCACCAGCGGTCCTCCACGGCCAGCGACGCGGCCACGCGCGGCAGCAGATCGTACGCGGGCATGATGCCGCCCGTGAAGAAATGCCGCCCCATCCAGTTGTCATCGCCGTCCGTCTCGAACGGATACGCGGCACGTCTGTGACAGAACACGTGGATGAAGAGCCTGCCATCGTCCTCCAGCCAGCCGGTCAGTCGCTCGAGCAGCGCGGGCCAGGCACGCATGTGTTCGAACATCTCGACGCTGACGATGCGATCGAAGCGGCGTCCGGGGTCGAACGCGTTCATGTCTGCGGTCACGATCTCGAGGTTCTCCGGCCGGCGCGCCTCGATGAACGCGCGCTGCGTGGCCGAGTTCGAGACGGCGAGCACGCGCGAGCGCGGGTAGTTGCGCGCCATGAACAGGGACAGCGAGCCCCAGCCGCAGCCCAGCTCGAGGATGTCCTGCCCGTCGTGCAGGTCGGCGCGGGCGCACGTCAGGGCGAGCATCGCATGCTCGGCGTCGTCGAGCGTGCTTGCACCTTCGGGCCAGACCGCGGCCGAGTACTTGAGGTGACGGCCCAGCACCAGCTCGAAGAACGGGCTGGCCACTTCGTAGTGCTGCTGGTTCGCCTTTTCGGGGACCGGCGCGACTGGCCACGTGGCCATCGCGGCGACGAACGCGTCCAGCGTCTGCGCATCGTCGAGCTGCGCGAGTCGCTGCGCGCACAGCCGTCGGATGGCCCGGCGCAGCAGCGGCGTGGGCACGAGGCCGCGCTCGGCGAGGGCGATGCCGGAACCGAAGATCATGCTTCCTTCCTCCCGGGTGGCCAGGGCACGAACACACTCGTCGTGCGCTGGTATTCGCGGTACGCATCGCCGCGCGAGCGGAGCGCCTGCTTCTCCGTGTACGGGATGCCGGTGATGCGGAACAGGAAGAGCAGCATCGCCGCGGGCCCGATCCACGTGAGCGCCGCGCCGTGACCGATCAGCACGTACGCCCACCAGTGCACCCACTCGAAGAAGTAGTTGGGGTGGCGCGAGTACCTCCACAGCCCGGTGGCGCACACGCGGCCGCGGTTGCCCGGATCGGCGCGGAACCGCGCGAGCTGTGCATCCGCCAGGGCCTCGCCGCCCACGCCGATCAGCCAGACCAGCGCCCCGGCCACGGCCCAGCCGTCGAGCGGTCCGCCACGCATGGCGCCGACGAGCGGTGCGATGAAGAGCGCGGCGACGACCGCCTGCGCCAGATAGACGAACAGGAAGTTGCGGGGCGCCGCCGCGCCCCAGTGCTCGCGCAGCGCGCGGTAGCGGCCGTCCTCGCCGCGTTCGGTCAGGACACGATCGCGCAGCAGGTAGAATCCGAGTCGGGCCGCCCACACGGCGGCCAGCCCGGCCACGAGCAGGCGGCGCGCCGGATCGCCATCGACGAGCAGGCCGGTCGCGATGGCCCCGCCCGTGAGCAGGATGGTCCAGCCCAGGTCCGCGGTACCGGCGTCGCGCGTGCGCAGCTGGATCAGCCACAGCACGATCATGACGCCGACGCCGAGGGCGGCGAGTCCACCGATCACGGGACTCATGCCGCCACCGCCTCCGCCACGGCCGGCACGGGCAGGGGCAGTGCCAACGCGGCGCCCGGCCGCGCGAACACGAACTGACCTGCACCGATCGCGCGCTCCAGGAAGCCGCCCTCGCAGTAGCAGAAGTAGAACTCCCACAGGCGGCGGAACCGCGCATCGAAGCCCAGATCGTCCACGCGGTCGGCCTGCGGGAGCAGATTGTCGCGCCAGCGGCGCAGCGTCTCCGCGTAGTGCAGCCCGATCTCGTCGGCCTGGACCAGCTCGAGGCCGGCCGTCGCTGCGGCGGAGCGCAGCACGGCACGGGACGGCAGGCAGGCGCCGGGGAAGATGTGGCGCTTGATGAAATCGACTTCGCGGCGTGCGGACTCGTAGCGCTCGTCCGCGATGGTGATGGCCTGGATCACGGCGCGGCCGCTCGGCGCGAGCAGCGCCGCGCACTGTTCGAAGAACGTGCCGAAGTGCTCGTGCCCGACCGCCTCGATCATCTCGATCGAAACCAGCTTGTCGTACGTGCCGTTCAGGTCGCGGTAGTCGCTCAGCAGCACGGCCACGCGATCGGACAGACCGGCCGCCGCCACGCTCTGCGTTGCCAGCTCGAACTGC
>JBFFZF010000102.1:0-16718 GCA_041568755.1 Longimicrobiales bacterium
CATGCGCCTCTTCGCACAGGCCACGTACACGCGGCGCGCCGAAACGGCGAGCCACGCCGGTCCGCTGACCGGTCTGGCCTGGCTGGCCGGCTGCTGGCGGCGCGAGGCCGGCGAACGCACGATCGATGAGCAGTGGATGTCGCCGCAGGGCGACGCCATGCTGGGCATGAGCCGCACGGTCCGCGGTGGGACGCTCACGGAGTTCGAGTATCTCCGCATCGAGGTCATCGACGGCCGCGTCATGTACATCGCACACCCGGTGCGCCAGGCGGAAACGGCGTTCCCGCTGCTGCGCGCCGGTACCGATGAGGTCGTGTTCGAGAACCCGGCGCACGACTTCCCGCAACGCATTGGCTACCGGCGGATCGGTCCGGATTCGCTGCAGGCGTGGATCGAAGGCGAGGCGAATGGGCAGACGCGGCGCGTCCCGTTCCCTTACGCGCGCGTGCGCTGCCCGTGAAAAGAGGCACACGAAGATGGAGAAGCTGATTCTCGGATTACATCACGTGACGGCGACCGTCACGGACGCCCAGGAGGACCTGGATTTCTACGTCCGGCTGCTGGGTCTGCGTCTGGCCAAGAAGACGGTCAACTTCGACAACCACAACGTGTATCATTTCTACTACGGCAACGAGCGCGGCGCGCCGTCGACGCTGATGACGACGTTCCCGTACAAGGGCTGGGGCGTTCCCGCCGGCACGATCGGCGCCGGCCAGGTGACCGTGACGTCGTTCTCCGTGCCCGCCGGTTCGCTCGATTTCTGGCGTCGCCGTCTGGCCGCCACGGGCGTCGCGTACCGCGACGCGGCCTCGCCGTTCGGCGAGGAGACGATCGAGATCGTGGACCCGTCCGGGCTGAACATCCGGCTCGTCGGCGCGGCCGCAGACACGCGCGAGCCGTGGGTGACGGCGGAGGTCGGGCCGGACGCGGCGATCCGCGGCCTGCACAGTGCGGGGCTGTCGATCCGCGCGCCCGGCCCGACGCTCGCATTTCTGACCGATGTGCTGGGCTTCGAGATCGTCCACGAGGCGGAGGGCCGCACACGCGTGGGCATCGGCCCGGACACACCGGGCAAGGTCGTGGACATCATCGATGCCGCCGGGGCACCGGACGCCGTCAACGGACTCGGCACCGTGCATCACGTGGCGTTCGCCATCTCCGACGCGGATGAGCAGCTGCGCATCCGCGAGGAGCTGCTGCGCATCGGCCGCCGGGTCACGGAGGTTCGCGACCGGCAGTACTTCAAGTCCATCTACTTCCGCGAGCCGGGCGGCGTGCTTTACGAGATCGCGACGCTGGGACCGGGCTTCACCGCGGATGAGCCGCTCGACTGCCTGGGCCAGGACCTGAAGCTCCCACCCTGGGAGGAACCGCACCGCCCGAAGATCGAGGCAGGGCTTCCGCCCATCTCACTCTGACCCTGGAGCGCCATGCAGCCGCACGCAGGACAGCCCGTCGGACATGCCGGCAAGCCCGTCGGCGAGAGTCACGCCCTGATGATCATGGTCCACGGCCGCAATGCGGCGCCGCGCAACATCCTGGACACGTGTTCGGTGCTGGACCGACCGGATTTCACCTACCTCGCGCCCGCCGCTGCGAGCAACACGTGGTACGGGCACAGCTTCATGGCGGAGACGGCGAGCAACGAGCCGGGCCTGACGTCCGGACTGCACGTGATCGAGGGACTCGTGCAGGATGCGCTGGCGCGCGGGATCCGGGCCGAACACATCATGCTGCTGGGCTTCTCGCAGGGCGCCTGCCTGGCCGGCGAGTTCGCCGTGCGCCACGCGCGCCGGTACGGCGGCGTCGTCATGTACAGCGGCGGGCTGATCGGTCCGCCGGGCACCACGTGGACGTGGCCGGGCTCGTTCGACGGCACGCCCGTGCTGCTGGGCTGCAGCGACGTCGACTCGCATGTCCCGAAAGCACGCGTGGACGAGAGCGCCGACGTGTTCGCGCGCATGGGCGCCACCGTGACCAAGAGGATCTACGCCGGCATGGGACACACGATCAACGCCGAGGAGATCCGGCTGACGCAGCGCATGATGGACGCGATCCTGGCCGACGCGCCGGCGTGATGTGACCGCGGTCCTGCCGCTGCGCGAGGCCATCGCGCAGCACATCCCGGACGGCGCCGTCGTGGCGATGGAGGGTTTCACCCATCTGATCCCGTGCGCTGCCGGCCACGAACTCATCCGCCAGGGCCGTACCGATCTCACGCTGCTGCGCATGACGCCCGACATCATCTACGACCAGCTGATCGGTGTCGGCGCCGTCCGCAGACTCATCTTCTCGTGGGGCGGCAACCCGGGCGTCGGCTCGCTGCACCGTTTCCGCGACGCGGTCGAGAACGGCTGGCCGCGCTCCCTCGAGCTGGTGGAGCACACGCACGGGACGATGGCGGCCGCGTACGCCGCGGGCGCGGCGCGCCTGCCGTTCGCCACGCTGCGATCCACGCACAGCGACACGGCGGCGCACAATCCCGCCATTCGCCCCCTGACCTGCCCGTTCACCGGGGACACGCTCCTGGCCGTCGCCGCGCACCGGCCCGACGTGACCGTCATCCACGCCCAGCGCGCGGACCGGGCGGGCAACGTGCAGCTGTGGGGCATCACCGGCGTGCAGAAGGAGGCCGCGCTCGCGGCCGATCGTGTCCTCGTGACCGTCGAGGAGGTCGTCGGCCGGCTGGAACCGCTCCCGGGCGCCGTGCTTCTGCCCGCCGCGATCGTCACGGCCGTCTGTCCGGTCCCCGGCGGAACGCATCCGTCGTATGCGCAGGGCTACTCGCAGCGCGACAACGCGTTCTACATCGCGTGGGACGCCATCTCACGGGATCGCGACCGCTTCCTGGCCTGGATCGACCGGCACGTGCGCGGCACGAATGACATGGCCGGCTTCCTGGAGAGCATCGCTCATGTCTGACGCGCACGCGGCCACGGGCGAAGATGTGATGACGATCGTGGCTGCACGGGCGCTGCGGGACCGGACGCTCTGCTTCGTCGGCATCGGCCTGCCCAGCGCCGCCGCCAACCTGGCGCGCCGCCTGCACGCGCCCGACCTGGTGCTGATTTACGAGTCGGGCACGATCGGCGCGAAACCGGACGTGCTGCCGCTGTCCATCGGGGACGGCGAGCTGGCGGAGACGGCGGACACCGTCGTGTCGATCCCGGAGATCTTCGCGTACTGGCTGCAGGCCGGCCGCATCGATACGGGTTTTCTCAGCGGCGCCCAGATCGACCGGTTCGGCAATCTGAACAGCACCGCGATCGGCGACCGGCGCACGCCGCGCGTGCGCCTGCCGGGCGCGGGCGGCGCACCGGAGATCGCGGCACACGCCCGCGAGGTCATCGTCGTCATGCGCCACAGTGCGCGCGCCTTCGTCGAGAAGCTGGACTTCGTGACCTCGGTGGGTTTCCTCGACGGTCGCGATGCCCGCGGGCGTGCCGGCCTTTCCGGCGCAGGCCCGACACGCGTCATCACGGACCTCGGCGTGCTGGAGCCCGATGCGGACACGCACGAGCTCGTGCTGACCGCGCTGCACCCTGGCGTCACGCTCGAGGCCGTGCGGGACGCGACCGGCTGGCCGCTGCGCATCGCCGATCCGCTCGCCACGACGGCGCCCGTCACTGAGCGCGAGCAGACCGCATTGCACGAACTGCGTCGCCGCACCGCGCTGGCGCACGCGCCGAAGGCGCCGTCGTGAGCGGCGCCATGCTGCACTACACGTACGAGCAGCGCGCGCTGCGTGTCGTGCTCGGCACCGGCGCAGCGGGCCTGCTGGCCGGCGAGCTGGACCAGCTGGGTGTGCGGCGTGCGTTGTTCATCACGACGGCGGGCCGGGCCCCGCTCGCCCGCCGGATCGCGAGCGCCGTAGCGTCGAGCGAACTTTTCGCGGACGCGCGCCTGCACGTGCCTGTAGCGGTCGTCGACCAGGCGTTCGCTCGAGCTGCCGGTCACCAGGCCGATGCGCTGGTCGCGGTGGGCGGCGGCTCCGCCATCGGCGTGGCCAAGGCCGTGGCGCTTCGCACCGACCTGCCCATCGTGGCTGTGCCGACGACGTACTCCGGCTCCGAGATGACGGCGATCTGGGGCGTGACGGAAGGTGACACGAAACGGACGGGCCGGGACGCGCGCGTCGCACCGCGGCTGGTGATCTACGATCCGGAGCTGACGCTCGACCTGGATCCTCTCACGAGCGCGGCCAGCGGCATGAACGCCGTTGCGCACTGCGTCGAGGCGCTCTGGGCACCGGATGCCCACCCGCTCGCTTCCCTCATCGCGGAGCAAGGCATCCGCGTCATGGCGGACAGTCTGCCACGCGTCGTGCGCGCGCCCGCCGATGTCCCGGCGCGCTCCGCCGCGCTGCACGCCGCACACCTGGCCGGGCGCGCGCTGGACATGACGACGATGGGGCTGCACCACAAGATCTGTCACGTGCTGGGCGGGATGTTCGGGCTGCCGCACGCGCTCACGCACGCGATCGTCCTGCCGCACGTCGTGGCATTCAACACGGCCGCGGCAACGGGGGCGCTGGCCGCGATCGCGCGCGGCTTGCGCGGGTTCGCGCCACACACGGATGCGGACTCGGCCGCACACACACTGCACGATCTCAACCTCGCCATCGGCATTACAGATTCGCTCGAGACGCTCGGGCTGCGCGCCGCCGACGTCACGCCGGCCGCGGAGCGGATCGCTGCAGCCGGCGTCCTGCACCCTCGTCCGATCACGGCGGAAGAAGCCGCGTCGCTGCTGCACGCGGTCCGGCGAGGGGATCTGCGGGCTGCGCGCGCGGCCGGCGACTGAGGCGGAGCAATGATCCGCGCAGCCTGGTGCCGTGGTCGATTCTGCCTGCTGCTCCTGGCGACGCTCGTGCCGGCGGGCTGCGCCGAGCCCGACGGGCCGTTCAGCCCGCCGCCGCAGACGGTCGATGACGTGCGTGTCACGCTGCGCGTCGAGGACCGCGCCGATCGGCTGGTCGTGAACCTCGAGATCCACAACACGCGAACCACTGAACGGCTCGTGCGGTTCGCCGCGAACTGCAACCCCGTGGTGCGTCTGTACCGGTCGACGGACGCGACGGGGCAGCCCGCCTGGGATGAGTCGCGCTGGCGCACACAGTCCGGCGTCTGCCTGCCGGTCCTGCGGAACGCGCAGCTCGTGGGACGCGGGACGATCGGATTGCGTCACGAGCTGACCGACGCGCAGATGCTCGGCGACTCGCTGAACGCCGGGACGTGGCACGTCTTCGTCGAGTTCACCATGAGCGAGCCGGGCGCGCTGTTCGATCTGCGCGGCGGCCCGGTCCGCCTGGCGCGCTAGCGCGACCGAGTCGAGCGCACGGATACCCCTTGCCCGTCCCATCGGAACGCCGGGAGGCGGGTTACCCTGAGTGTGAGAAACCGCGCCGCTGGTGTACGCGGGAAACCGAACGACGGTCCACGCTTCGGACCATCGTCCGGTCCCGGGATCGACGGCCGTCTCGGCGCCGGCCACGCCGGTCTTACGGAATCTGCGCCGCGTAGGCGTCGCGCAGGACGGTGGCGGCTGCGCGCAGCGCGGCCGCCGTCCCCGCGCTGATTTCGCCGCTGGCCTCCAGGGACGTGACCTGGGTGATCAGGGCGTCGATCTTGGCCGCAGCGTCGACGAAGTTGCCGGCTGGCCTGCATCTGCGCCGAGTTGAGCTTGTTGGTCAGCGCACGGGCGTGGCTGGCACGGAGCGCGCCCGTTCCCTGCAGGCCCGTGATCGTGCTGCCGAGATCCGCACTCGCGCACGGGACACAGGCGAGCGCACTGATGTCGGCGGGCCCGTTGCAGCCCGGCGCGTTGTTCCGGATCGTGACCGCGCCGCCGATCCTGCCGACGGTGAACAGCGGGTAGAACGCGCACGCGCACTCGCTGAGCACACGGTTGTTCTGAAGCGTGAAGTCGCCGCCCACGACGCGCAGCGCGGCGAAGCCATCGACATGGGCGAGGTTGTCGTTGCTCTCGACGATGAAGTTCCCGCCGATCGTATCCAGCTTCGCCAGACCATCGACGTTCGCCAGCTGTGCGTTGGCCGATACATCCAGGTCACCGTAGACGAAGGTCAGCAGCGACAGGCCGTCGAGGTTCGACACGCCCGTCTTCACGATGGTGAGCGGGCCGTACACCGCCGTCACGCCACTGAGCCCGGCCACATTCGGCAGGCTCGGGAGGAATTGCAGGTGCAGGGAGTGCTGGATGGTGGTCAGGCCGGAAAGGCCATCCACACTGGCCAGCACGGCATTGTCGTCGATCACGATCGCGCCGTTGATCACCGTGACGCCCGAAAGTCCATCGATGTCGCCCAGACCGTGGTTCCCGGTGATCGCGAGCCGGCCTCCGATGGTGTCCAGCGTGGACAGCCCGTCGAGATCGGACAGCGCATCGTTGAATCGGATGATGAGGTCGTCGTGGACCGTGACCAGACCGGCCAGCCCGGCCAGGTTCGCGATCGGGTCAGCGGGGTCGGCGGACGCGATCGTCAGGCTCCCGGACACGTCCGAGCAGGCGAAGGCGTCGACTGCCGTCTGGCTGGTCAGTGTGTAATCGCCGGCACAGGGCACGGCTGCGAAGGCCGCATCGAATGGCGCGAGCAGGCGCTCCGTCGCCGCCTCGCTGCAGGCCGCCAGGACGCCGAGCGCGAGCACGAGGGAAAGACAGCTTCGTTGCATGCGATCCTCCAGGACGATCGGGTGCGATGGGCCTCCACTCGTGTCCACGGAGAATCCGGTGAGAAGCGGAAATGCCCGCTGCTGCGGCGCGGCGCGCACGGGTGCCGCCGCCCGGCGACAGCCGCTGGGCGGGTGTGTCACGGGGGCCACACCGCTCGGTCACGCGCCACAGTGCCGCGGTCGTTTGCGCCGGGAGCGTGTCTGGCCCGGTTCCTGCCCGGTTCCGTCCGGCGGATCGACGGATCGTGGGTCGAGACGTATGATGAGCCGCCCCGGCGAAGGG
The DNA here is from genome assembly GCA_041568755.1 of Longimicrobiales bacterium. Classification (GTDB taxonomy): domain Bacteria; phylum Gemmatimonadota; class Gemmatimonadetes; order Longimicrobiales; family RSA9; genus JBFFZF01. The sequence continues at coordinate 6,976 of JBFFZF010000102.1, forward strand.
GTGCCGGTGGTGCGTCGTCACCAGGTCGAGCGGGCATGGCGTCGGAAACCACTCGGTTGCTGCTGGAGGCCCGGCGGGGCGAGGACGCGGCGGTCGCGGCCCTGTTCGAGCGGCTCTACCCGGAGCTGCGCGAGATCGCCCACGGCCAGCTGCGCCGGCAGGCTCAGACCGGGACGCTCGGGACCACGGCGCTCATCCACGAAGCCTATCTCAAGCTGTGCGACCACGAGCGGCTGGACGTGCGCGACCGCTCGCACTTCTTCGCGCTGTCCGCCCGCGTCATGCGTCAGGTTCTGGTCGACTATTTCCGGGCGGGCACGGCCCTGAAGCGCGGTGCCGGCGTGACGGTACGCCCCCTCGAAGAGGGACAGGTCCCCGTCGAGGGCCGCGGCGAAATGCTGCTCGCACTGGATGAGGCGCTCGGCCGGCTGGAATCGCTCGACCAGCGGCTGGCGCGCGTGGTCGAGTACCGCTTCTTCGGCGGCATGACCCAGGAAGAAATCGGCGACGTGCTGGGCGTGACGCCGCGCACGGTGCGGAACGACTGGCGCAAGGCCAGGGCCTGGCTGGGTCAGGCGCTGAGCCCGGCGACCTGAGGGAGGGCCGGGCGCCGCCGGCAGCGACCGCCGCACGGTCCCGTCCGCCGCGTCGCGGCGCGACCGCGCGCTGGCCGCTGCCGGGCACGCGGATGGTCTACATCGAGATCATCGCGAGGCCGCCGAGCCCGACCGCGATGTATCGGCCGCCCGCGCCGTGGATGGCGCGGACGTCCTCCTGCACCACCCCGTCGAACACGCGTGTCCACGACTGGCCATCGAACTTCGTGATGCCGCCCAGGATATCCAGCACGAGGATCTCGGTGGCGCTGGCGCCCGCAATGCCGCTGTACAGCCGCTGCGTGCTCAGCACCTCCGTCCACGCCGCACCGTCGAACCGCATGATCCTGCCGCTCGTCAGAACGGCGTAGTACTGCGCGGGTCCGGCCGCCCAGATGCCGAGCGCGGTGGCGTTCGTGCCGAGCGGGACGAAAGTCCAGCTGGTGCCATCGTAGCGGATCCCGGCGCCGTTGCGGCCCACGCCGACCAGGTTGCTGGGCGACGTGCCCCACATCGCCTCGATCGTGCCGAAGGCACCGGCGGAGACCGCCGTCCAGGTGGTGCCGTCCCAGTGGGCCAGCCCGTCGAATCCGCCCGCCGCCCAGATGTCGTTCGGGCCTGAACCCCAGACCGTGGTCAGGTACGGGACGAACGGCGTCGCCATGCTCCACGACGTGCCGTTGAACCGGGCGATGACACCGCCGGACCGGAACGGGAACGTACCGCCGACCGCGACGATGTCGTTCGGACCGCTGGCCCATACGTCGAGGAAACGGTGGCCTGTGCCGGTATCGTGGAACTGCCAGGCGCCGTTCGACCAGCGCCAGATGATCCCGGCGCTCGTGGTCGCGACCGCGTTGGCGCCATCGATCATCCACACACTCGTCACGTCGGGCACGTAGGCCAGTCGCGTCGTCGCGCTGGGCGTGAGCGCGACGACGGTGGCGTAGCCCACGGCGTACGCGGTGCCGCCACTCCCCCCGGCGCCGAGCAGGTGGTAGGCGGCCTTCGACTCGAGCGTCTTCCAGGTGGTGCCATCGAAGTGCGCGGCGAACCCGTTGTTGCCGACCAGAAACAGGTTGTTCGGTGCGTCGCCCCACATGCTGCGCGGGACGGCGTTGAACTGGATCGACTCAGTCCACGTCGAGCCATCGAAGCGGAACACACGCCCGTCGGCATCCGCGATCCACGCCGCGTTTGCGCTCATCACGCGCACGGCGTAGATCGTCGCCGCCGTGGGCGAACTGAGCGCCGTCCACGTCGTGCCGTCGTAGCGCAGAATCGTTCCGTTCTCTCCCACGGCCATGACGTTCGTGGCGCCCGAGCCGTGCACGGCGCGCAGGTTCGCCGCGGTCGGTGCGTTCTGGCCTGTCCAGCTCGTGCCATCGAAGCGTCGGATCGTGCCCTGCGCGCCCACCGCGAACACCGCGTTCGCCGCAGCGCCCCAGACCGCCGCGAGGTTTGCGTTCGTGCCCGCCGACATGCTGCTCCACGTGCTGCCATCCCAGCGGCGGACCAGCCCGCTCAGCCCGACGACGATCAGGTTCGCGGGACTGCTGCCCCAGAAGCCTTCGATCTACAAGCCGGTCGGCAGGATGCGCGTCCACGTGGCGCCGTCCCACCGGAACACGCCCCACCAGCCCGCCACGAAGACATTGCTGGCGTCGAAGGCGACGACGCCGGCGAGGTCCGCCCTCGGGACGTCGCCCGCACCGGCGACGACGAGCCGGTCGACGCGCCAGGCCGCCCCCGTCGATGCGGACTGGACCGTGATTTGTGCGCTGCCCGTGCGGACGCCGTTCGCCGTCGCGCGGATCGTCGCCGTGCCCGGCCCCACACCCATCACGTCCCCGTTCGGGGCCACAGTCGCGACCGTCGGCGATTGCGAATCCCAGACGACCGTCACGTTCGTGCAGGCCTGCCGGGTGACCGTCGCCGTGAGTGTGACCCGGCCGCCGACGGCGATCGTGCTGTTGGGTGGTGTGACGGTGACGTCGGTGATGGTGCACGCTCGAACCGTGACCTGCGCCGTGCCGGCGACGCCGCTGGCGGTCGCGCGGATCGTCGCCGTCCCGGCGGCGACGCCGAGGATCAGGCCGGCCGGGGAGACCGTCGCGATCGCGGGGTGATCCGAACTCCATACCGGCGCGACCGTGCCGCAGTTCTGCTGCGAGACCGTGGCCGTCGCCGTCGTCGTGGCGCCGACATCGATCTGGCTTTCCGCCGTCGCGACGGCAACGCCCGACACCCGGCACTCCGGCTGGTTCTCGACGTCGCTGGGCGTCTGACAGGCTCCCAGGGCGATTGCGATCAGCAAGGGCGCCGCGCGTCGGCCCGCCGGGCCGCGGCGCAGCGGGGCGTGGGCGTAGTGTAGACGGGCCATGCGGATCTCCGTTGCGACTGGTGGTGCAATACGTCCTCACCAGTGTTTACGGAGAACCGGCGGAAAAGAGGAAATGGCGCCGGCCGGCGACCCGTGCCCGGGGGCCGCCGGCCGGTGGCGTCGGAACGGCGAGCTACTTCCTGTAGTCCAGCGGCGGATCGCGGTCCCCGACGAGCGCGGCGTACACGAAATCGCGGGGCAGCCGCTGCTGGAACTCGGCGCGGGCCTGGACCAGCGTGGCGGGCTGGAGGAACAGGTCGTGCGCCGTCATGGCCAGCGTCTTCGCGGCCACGATCATGCCCTTGGTCCCGATGCTCGTGCCGCCGGCGGCGATGGCCTGCCACGAGTGACTGGCCGTGCCGGGCACCCACGTCGCGATGCGGGCGCCCGCCGTGGGCACACGCCAGCTGATGTCGCCGACATCGGTCGAGCCGCCGTTCTGGCGGGGCTCGAAGCTCATGATCTCGGCCTGCGAGCCGAGCGGCGGCGCGTCGGCCGGCAGCGTCTTGCGGATCTCCTCGGCGAACGCCTGCTCGACGACGTCGTACTTCACGCCGCCCACGCGCCGCAGGTTGGCGTCCATGACGCGGGCCAGTACATCGTTGGGGAGCAGCGAGTAGACGCCGCCGATGATCTCGTGCTCCATCGTCGTCTCGGTGCCGATGGCCGCGCCCTCGGCGGCCTTCACCACACGCTGGAAGATCTGCTTGACGGCCGCGCCGTCCGGATGGCGCACGTAGTAGTAGACCTCCGCGAAGTCCGGCACCACATTCGGCGCCTCGCCCCCGCGTGTGATGACGTAGTGGATGCGCGTCTCTTCCGGCACGTGCTCGCGCATCAGGTTGACCATGTCGTTCATCGCCTCGACGCCGTCGAGCGCGGAGCGGCCGCGCTCCGGCGCCCCGGCCGCGTGCGCAGAGACGCCGTGGAAGCGGAACTTGGCCGAGACGTTGGCCAGCGAGGTGCGCGGGCTGGCGTCGTTCTCGGACGACGCGTGCCAGTGCAGCACGGCATCGACATCGTCGAGCGCGCCCGAGCGCGCGATGTAGACCTTGCCGGAGCCACCCTCTTCCGCGGGCGTGCCGTACAGCCGGATCGTGCCCGCGATCCGGTTGCGCGCCATCCACTCCTTGACCGCAATCGCGGCGGCAACGGAGCCGACGCCGAAGAGGTGATGCCCGCAGGCGTGGCCCGCGCCCATGTCGTCGCGCGGCTTGCGCACGGGCACGGCGTCGTTCGTGATGCCGGGCAACGCATCGTACTCGGCCAGGATGCCGATGACCGGCTTCCCTGAACCGTACGAGGCGACGAACGCAGTCGGGATGCCGGCCGTGCCCGTCGTGACGGCGAAGCCGGCGTCGCGCAGCATGCCCTGCAGCAGCGCCGCGCTCTCGACCTCCTGGTAGCCGACCTCGGCCAGACGCCAGATCTGCATGGCGGCGGCCTCGAGCTTCGCGTGGTTACCATCGATGAACGTGGCCATCTGCTGCTTCGCATCCTGTGCCGCGACGGGTGCGCCGAACAGAAGGGTCAGAAGGGCGATCCGGGGTGCAGTCCGAACACGCATGCGTGCCTCCACGGGGATGCTCGTCATCAACTCGTTCCAACCAAAGAACATAGCCGCCAGCCATACGCCGCCGCTATCCCATCGCGATTGCGGCGACGAACGCGTACGCCTCATATTGTAGCCATCCCACGCATGTCTGCTTCACCCGCGGGCGAACCCGGTAACGCGGCCGGGGCCCGATCTCTCATCCGGGAGAACAACGATGCGCATCCTGTCCGCAGTCATTGCCGGCCTCACGCTCCTGACCGCGCTCGCAGTCGCGCCGCACGAGACGCAGGCCCAGATCCCGGCCGAGCTGGCCGGCGGCTGGCTCGTCACCAGCTGGACCTCGCCTGAAGGCGTGCGCAACGACAGCCCGCAGCGCGGCCTGTTCGTCTTCGCTGCCACGGGCCAGTACAGCATGATGTATGTGCTGGGCGACGCGCCGCGGCCGCGCTACGAAGGCGAATCGCTGACGGATGCCGAAAAGCTGGCCGCGTACGACTCGTTCGTCGCAAACTCCGGCCGTTACAGCGTGACCGGCAACGTGATCTCGTACGAAGCGTACATGGCCAAGGATCCGAACTACATGGCGGACTTCAACGTGGACACGCGCGCCAACGTGGTCCGCATGACCTTCAGCATCGCCGACGGCATCCTGACGCTGCGCTGGGAGGACGGATTCACCCCGGGCCAGACGGCCACGCTGCGCCGGCCCGGCCAGGCGCAGGGGAACGACTGAACGGATCCGGCGGCTCCCGCGGGCGCTGACGCGCTGCAGCGCACCGCACGGCGGCCTCGGCGCGCCCGTGAGCCCGCGACCTCGACCGTTCCGGTCAGCGCGCGTCCGAGGACGCGCGAACGTACCGGACCTTGATCATGCGCGCAGCCCGCGTTCCACAGCGCCGTGTTCCCGTGCTGCAGCGCGAACAGCCGCCGGTAGAGATCGCCGCGCCGGCCAGAACGAGCAGCGGACGGATGGCTGAGCGCATCAGCGCGTCGGTTCCGGCGGGAGGCCGGCCGGCCGCGATCGGTGTCGAGCCTTCACGACGGACGCGGGTCCGATCCGCCGACGGCGCCGCCCGGCAGCGCGTGCTGCTCCTGCATCAGCTGCTCGAAGAAGCGCACCTGCCGGCGCAGCTCCTCCATCTCGTCCTCCATGGACGCGATGCGCTCCTGCATGGCCGTCGTCTCGGGCGGCAGTGCAGCGGGCTGCTGCGGCTTGACCTCCTCCGGACTGAACGCCGCGGCCGGCAGGGCCAGCACGTGATCGATCACGCGGCGGGCCATCAGCACGGGCCGGAAGCCGGCGCGCTTCTCGTGCAGTGGCGGGACGAGTGAACTGAGCGTCGACGACAGCATGTAGCCGTCCGCACGCGACACGAGGAGGCGGTACGTGTGGCCGGGTGCGACGACGATCAGGCGCGCGTTCCACGGACCGATGCGGAGCAGGACGCGTTCGATGTGGTCCGTCCCGACCTCCAGCTGCCGCCAGCTCGAACTGGCCGAGGAACGCATGCACAGCAGCCGCCGGTCCGTCACCACGATGAGCCACTTGCGGCGCAGCCAGCGCATCCGGAACAGTTTGCCGCGCGAGAGCGCCATGATGCGCTCATCGGGACTGAGGACGGCAGGCAGGTCCCTGAACTCGCGCACGGCCCACCAGCGCTGGCCTTCGCCGAGCGCATACAGCTGCTGGTCGATGATTCCGCGGTCCAGAGGCATGTTTCATCGCCGGTTGTACGGGGGACGGCAGGGTTACAGGATCGCGCATGAGGTCCGGTCCCGCAAGCGTCCCGGCGCATGCTCGCCACAGACATGAAGCCTTGCCTGTCGGAGGCATCCGAGGGATCTTGATGGCTCGGAACTGCTGCGTTCCCGCCCCCTCGAACCGGGAGCCGTGATGTCCAGCCGCCCGTCGTTCCTCCGTCCGCTGTCCGCCGTGACCGCCTTGTCCCTGCTCGCGCCCGGGCTGGTGCTGCCACCGGATGCCGCCGGACAGGCGCAGCGGTCGCGAACGGAGAGCATCCGCGTGATGGACTCGATCGCCAACTCGCCGGTCCTCGAGAAGCGGGTGGCCGGGATCGCGGTGGCCGTCGTGCACGGCCCCGACACGCTGCTGCTGAAGAGCTACGGCAAGGGCGACCTCGAGTGGGACGTGCCGCTCACGACGGACGCGGTCTTCGAGATCGGCTCGGTCACGAAGCAGTTCACCGCGGCGGCCATCCTCAGGCTGCGCGACGAGGGCCGGATCGACCTGGACGCCGACATCACGACCTATCTGCCGGATTACCCTGCACAGGGCCACCGCATCCCGGTCCGCCGGCTGCTCGACCACACCTCGGGCATCAAGGGCTACACCGAGATGGAGTCGTTCGGCGAGATCGCGACGCGCGATCTGCCGCAGGATTCGCTGGTCGCGCGCTTCGCGGCGGAGCCGTTCGACTTCGCGCCGGGCGAGGCGCTGATCTACAACAACTCTGCGTACTTCCTGCTCGGCCGGATCATCGAGAAGGTGAGCGGGATGTCGTACGAGGATTACGTCGAGAAGAACCTGTTCGCGCCGCTGGGCATGACGCGCTCGAGCTACTGCTCGAACAGCGAGGTCGTGCCGCGCCGCGCGCACGGCTACAACCTGACGCCGGGCGGTCTCGTGCGCGCGCCGTACCTCAACCACAAGTGGCCGTACGCGGCCGGCTCGCTGTGCTCGACAACCGGCGACCTGATCACCTGGCTGCGCAAGCTGCACGGCGGGCAGGTGCTGCCGGCGGCATCGTACCGCGACATGATCACGCCGGGCCGGCTCAGCGACGGCACGCCCGTGCGCTACGCGATGGGGCTGTCCGTCACGCCCGATCCGCGCGGCCGGCCCGCGATCCACCACGGTGGCGGCATCTTCGGCTTCGTGTCCGAGACACGCTACTACCCGGCCGAAGATCTGTACGTCGTGGTGCTGGTCAACACGACGGGCAACCTGTCACCCGCGGCGATCGCGAACGAACTCGTCGACGTGATCCTGCCGCGTCCGCCGGTCACGACGCGCCCGTTCGAGGGCGATCCCGCGCCGCTGGTCGGGACGTACACCGGCCCGGCGCGCGGCCGCCCGCTGACCGTCACCGTGACCGCGACGGCCAATGGCCTGACCATCGGACCGGAGGGCGGCAACCCCGCACCGCTCGTGTGGGTCGAGGGCTGGACGTTCAGGCTGGGCGGCCAGATCGTCACGTTCGAGCGGGCCGGCGCCGCCGGCCCCGCCACCGTCGTGCGCATGGACAGCGGCGGCGGGCTCTACGTGCTCGAGCGGACGAACTGACCGGCGATCAGCGGTTGGCCGGGCCCTCCATCGGCACCGGCCGCTGGCCCTTGAGGTGCTCGTCGAGGAAGGCCAGGATCGCGCCGTAGCCGCGCACCTCGTTCTCCTTGTGCAGGAAGCCGTGGCCCTCGTTGTCGAAGACGATGTACTCGACCGGCACGCCGTTGGCCCGCACTGCCTCGACCAGCTCATCCGACTCGATCTTCAATACGCGCGGGTCGTTTGCGCCCTGCAGCACGATGAGCGGCTTCGTGATGTTCCTGGCGTGGAACAGCGGCGAGATGCGGTGCAGCCGTTCGCGGTCCGTGGCCGGGTCGCCCATCTCCGCGTACAGCGCATCGCGCATGGCGCCCCACCAGGGCGGGATGCTCTCGAGGGTTCGCAGCCAGTTCGTGACGCCGAAGATGTCGACGCCGACATCGAACACATCCGGCTCGAAGGCGAGCGCGGCCGCCACCATGTAGCCGCCGTAGCTGCCGCCGATGATGCCGATGCGCTCCGGATCGACGTAGCCCGTCTCGATCAGCATCTGTTTGCTCGCCACTACGTCCCCCAGATCCGCCTCGCCGTGTTTCCGGTCGTCCATGGCGTAGAACGTCTTGCCGTAGCCGGAGCTGCCGCGGTTGTTGATCGCGTAGACCACGTAACCGTGGTTGACCAGGTACTGCATCAGGTCGGAGTAGCCCACGCGCGACTGGCCGCCCGGGCCGCCGTGCACCCAGACCAGCGCGGGCGCCTTCGCGTCGGGGGTGGCCTGGTGCGGCTTGTACAGCACGCCGGGGATCTCGAGGCCGTCGTACGAAGCGAAGCGCACGACCTGCGCTTCGACCAGGTCCGCGGGGTCGATCGCCGGGTTGAGGCTCCGCGTCAGCCGGGTGGGCGTGCCCCCGCTGACCGGCATGACGAACAGGTCGCCGGGCGACCGGCTGGAGGATGCGTATATCGCGACCTGCGACGCGTCCTTCGAGAACGTGACGGACGTGACGCTCGCATCCGGCATGTCGGGCAGCGGGACGGGCCGCATGCCATCGACCTCGAACACGCGCACCCGCGTGCGGGCGTCCTCGTTGATGCCCACCACGAGGTACCGGCCGTCGCGTGAAAAGCCGGCATACATGACATCCCACTCGGGCGCGAGGACCTCCTCCTTCGCGCCCGTCTGCACATCGAAGCGCATGAGCCGGCTGAACTCCGTTCCCTCATTGGTCGTGTAGTACAGCCAGCGGCTGTCCGGCGAGAAATCCTGCGGGAACGACGCCACGTTCCCCTCGTGGGGCGTGACATCGACGCGTCCGCCCAGCTCCAGGTCGTGCAGGTACAGTTCGTTGTCGCTGGTCGTGTTGGCCCGCACGAGCGCAATGTGACGGCCATCGGGCGAGACGCCGCCCGGCTGCAGCGCCTCGTCGTTGCGGAAGATGAGGCGTCGCGGATAGCCGTCCGCAACTTCGTAGCGGTACACGTCGAACGCCTGCGGATCCCGCTCGTTGGTCTGCACGTAGAACGCGCGCCGATCCCCGGACCAGCCGGCGAACTGCGCCTTCAGGTTCTGGCCGGGCGTGAGGTCGGTCACCGAGCCGTCGGGCGCGCGCACGTACACATGATTCAGCTCGTTGCCACCCTGATCGGACGTGTAGAGGAAGCGCTCGTCCTCGTCGAACCAGCCCATGGCGAACACCGCATCCGTCGTGGAGGTGGTCAACGCGACCGGATCGCCACCGGAGACAGGAACCGCATACGCGTTGAACACGCCGGTCCCATCGTGGCTCAGCAGGATCTTCGAGCCGTCCGGCGAGAAGCTCGCACCCGTGTGGGTCGTGTTGCCCATGAAATCGGCGATGTCGTACTGCGCGACCTCGCGCGGCGCAGCCATGCCGGAGTCGCCGGCGCAGGCTGTGAGGGTCGCGA
>JBFFZF010000103.1:0-16318 GCA_041568755.1 Longimicrobiales bacterium
GCCAGATCCGGTCCTGGGATGTTCCGGACGTGCGGGCACCCCTCGCGCTGACCGAAGACGATGCCGGCAGATTGTGGCTCAGCGCCGAGTCCGGGCTGGCCGTGCTCGAGCCGGGTGCGCCCCGCTTCACCGTGCTGGATGCGTTCGCCGGCCAGCGAACGGTGGGTCCGCAGCCGGACGATCGAGGCGGGTTGCTGATCGCGACGGACGACTGGCTGGCGCGCGTCGATGCAACGGGCCGCATCACGGACCGGTGGACCTCCGCCGAAGTGTTCGGTGTGGGCGCGCTCGTGATGGCGATCGCGACGGACCGCGAAGCGGGCATCTGGCTGGGGACCACGACGCTCGGGCTGCTTCGCCTGGACACGCGAGGCTCGGTTTTCGAGCATCGGAGCAGCGCGTCGAACCCGCCCTTGCCGCTCGGCAGCGATTTCGTCACCGCGCTGTACGAGCGGCGCGACGGAACGCTATGGGTCGGAACCCTGCGTGGAGGCGCGTCCGCATTCGGATCGGACTGGCGCGTCGTCCAGAGTCTGCGCCACGATCCGCGCGTCGCGGGCACGCTGGGGTCCAACGAGGTCTGGGACTTCGAAGAGGATGCGCACGGCAACCTGTGGATCGCGACCGCGGGGGGAATCTGCGGGGTGCGGCCTGAGGCCGTGGCCTGCCATAGGCACGCGGACAACCCGGTGGCGGATATCGCAAAGGACGGGGCCGGCATGTTCTGGCTGGCTCTGTTCCGCGGCGGACTGGCGAGGTTCGATCCGGCAACGGGCCGGTTCCTGGACGTCCTGCCGGCTGTCGGGGCCTCCAGCACGGAGTCGATGGTGCTGGCCGTCCTGGCCGAGCCGGCGGCCCGCACGCTCTGGATCGGCGGCTCCGGCGTGTACCGTCTGAGCATCGATGGCGGGCGTGCGACCGGTCCGCTGGAGAAGGTCGCATCCGACGGGGACCGGCCCGCCACCGTGGTCGCGTTCCACCGCGATCGCCGGGGCGATCTGTGGGCGGCGACGGACAACGGGCTCCAGCGGCTGGACGGCAAGACCGGCGCATTTCTGGCCGTTCCGGTGTCCGCTCTGCGCGCGTCGACGGTGTTCTCGATCGCGGAGGACGAGACCGGCCGGCTGTGGCTCGGCACCGCGCACGGGCTCGTCGAGTACGCGCCCGACACGGGCTCGTCCCGGCGGTACGCACGCGCCGACGGATTCCTGAGCGGCGAGGCGAATCGTCGTGCCGCATTGCACCGCCGGCAAGGAACGCTGCTGTTCGGCGGTGTCGAGGGGTTGACCGAGTTCGATCCGCGCGCGCTGCTCGATACGCGCACAGACGCAGTCGTGGCCTTCACGCGCTGGAGCAGAGTCACCCCGGGCGGCGCCCTCGACGCTGCGGTTACGGCGGACACCGTGCGTATCGAGCCGGGCGATCGAGCCTTCACGGTCGAGTTCGCGGCGCTCAGCTATGCCCCGGCGATCGGCCGCCGGTACCGGTACCGGCTCGACCCGCTGAACGCCGACTGGATCGAATCGACCGAGCGCCGGGTGACGTACCCGACGCCGCGACCGGGCCGCTACACACTGCGCGTCGAAACGGCAGCGGGTTCTGCCGGCCTGTGGTCTGCGCCCGGCGCGACGCTGGTCCTGGACGTGCTACCGCCCTTCTGGGCGACGGCCTGGTTCCGGACGCTCGTGCTGCTCACGATCGCGATCCTGCTCTGGGCCGCGCACCGGTTCCGGTTGCGCAACGCCCTGGCCGCCGAACGCCTGCGGCTGCGCATCTCGCGGGACCTCCACGACGAGCTGGGCGCAGGCCTCAGCGGCATCGCGCTGCTCTCGGATGCCTCCGCCCGCGCCGAGACGCTGGACGATGCGGAACGGTCCCAGCTCCGTCGGATCGGCTCTTCGGCGCGGGCCATGGTCGCGGACCTGCGCGAGATCGTCTGGACGATCGACCCGCAGGCCGACCGGTTGAACGACGTGATCACGCGGATGAAGGATCTCGCGACAGACCTGCTGGGAGGCATTCGACTGACGTTCCACGCACCGTCCGACCACGAACTCGCCGCACGCATAGGCATGGCCGAGCGGCGGGATCTGATGCTGCTCTACAAGGAGATCCTGAACAACATCGCGAAACACGCCCGCGCGACGGACGTGCACATCGCCGTCGTGCTGCACCGCACGGCTATCGAACTGACGGTGAAGGACGACGGTGTGGGTTTCGACCCGGACAGCACCCGCCCGGGCACCGGCCTCAAGAGCCTGCGGGAGCGCGCGGCGAGGCTGGGCGGGCAACTCGAAGTCGCCAGCCGGCCGGGCGGAGGGACCCGGATCCGCGTCCTGCACAGGAGGACGTGAACGCGTCGTGCCGCCGCCACGGGCCGGCCTTAAACTGGAGCCGGACCATGAGGCCCGGCAGCCGGCGGCGCGCGCCGGATCGTCGATTCACCCCGCCGAGGAACATGACCGAGTCGAAGCGAGATCACCGCGCGGCCGTCTGGCTGGTCGAGGACAACGAGCTGTATCGGGACACGCTCGCCCGGCTGCTCGGCAGGAGCGAAGCGCTGCGCTGCACGCGGACCTTCGCGGACGGCGAATCGGCCCTGGCCATCCTCGCCGAAGGCCGCGAACTGCCCAGGCTGATCCTCATGGACCTCGCCCTGCCCGGCATGAACGGAACCGAGTGTGTGCTGCACATCCGCAGACGGTTCCCATCGATTCCCGTCGTCATGCTCACGATTCACCAGAACGATGACCAGATCTTCGAGGCGATCTGCGCCGGCGCTTCCGGCTACATGCTCAAGTCATCGTCCCACGACGAGATCGTCCACGGTCTCGAGAATGTGCTCGGCGGCGGTGCCGCGATGGACGCGCGGACGGCCCGGCGCGTCCTCGAGATGTTCGGTCGCATGGCGATGCCCGCGGTCGACTACGGGCTGTCCGACCGGGAGCGCCAGATCCTGCAGCTGCTCGTCGATGCGCGCACCAAGAACCAGATCGCCGAGCAGCTGTTCCTGAGTCCCCACACGATCGACGGCCACGTGCGCAACATCTACACGAAGCTGCACGTCAACAACCGCAGCGGCGCCGTCGCCAAGGCCGTCCGCGAGAAGCTCATCTGACCGTGCGCGTCCGCGGCGCGACGGTGTTGACGGCACCGGCTCAGCCGCCGCCGCACACCGGGGCGAAGCCCGCGGGCAGATCGCCGGACCGCACGAGCGGGCTCGGCACATCCGCTACATCGTGGCTGATGGCCGTGGCGCGGCCATCCGCGTCGGTCGTGATGCTCACGCGGATCGGTTTCTGGAAATCGTCGCCCGGGTACTCGAAGGTCGTATCACCGCGCGACCGCAGGATCCAGGGCGAGGTGTCGGCCCAGGTGGGGCCCATGGTGAGGTGACGGTCGCAGTTCCGCACCAGGAACAGGGCTCGCTCCGGACCCGCGCCCGGCAGGGCGAACAGGCCGTGGAACCGCTCGAGGTCGGGGCGTGCCGGGCCGCGCGACTCCAGCGCCCGCTGCCGCGCACGGGCCTCGTCTCCGACTGCTTCGTTCCGGTCCGCGCGCCCGCGCTGGCCGGCCGGGTTCGTGCCCGCGGGAAACTGGCCCGCCACGCTCAGCTGCATGGCGTGCGCGGTGACCGCCAGCACGGCCATGCCCTTTTCCATCTCGCCCTTCTGCAAGTACTCGGCGCCCAGCGCGTTGAGGGCCTGTGCATCGACCTCGTACGCTCGTGCATCGGCCGTGAGCGCGTCCTTGAACCGTTTCTCGACGGCGGCCGGCGCTTCTTTCTCGAGCGCCGCGCGCAGCGCGACGGAGAGCGCCGGGGCGGCCTGCCGGTCCTGCGCGCAGGCCGTGGACGCGGCCGTCGCCACGGTCAGGATCGCGACGAGCACGGGCAGCAGCGCGGGCAGCTTGCGGTTGGGCATGGAAGTCTCCTTCACGCGCAGGTATACGGGGCGCGGCAGCGCACGGCCCCTCCATGATGCAGAGCGCGGAAAGACCGCCCGGCCCGCCACGGCGGGCCGAATGGCTCAGCTTCGTGCGGGTGGCGCTGCGGTGCAGCGGCCGTAGCCGACGTACGTCATCATCATGGACGTGACGACTTCCGTGAAGTCGCCCGTGCGCAGGCCCAGCTCGGGCGAGTCCGGCCGCGCGAAGATCTTGAGCAGGAACGCGCCACCGCGCGCCGACAGGGTGAGGAACCCTTCGCTGGTCGCGCGCTCGATCGTGAGCGGGATGCATTCGCGGTCATCGCAGCGGCGGACCCGGATCGTGGAGCCGTCGGCGATCGCCTGCTGCATCGTCGCGATGGGCGGCACGAGCAGGTAGCCGTGCTCGATCGACGTGCTGTCACAGCCCTCCGTCGTGCACGCGGAGCGCTGGGCGTACGGGCAGCGCAGTTCAGCCGCCTCCTGCGCCGTGGCCGAGCCCGCTCCGAACCCCGGCAGCCCTGCGACCAGGCTGCCCGCGACGAGTGCGAGCGCGGCCCGTGTTCTCGTTCTCATGTCCGGATCCGCAGAGAGAAGTCCGACGCTCCGCTGTGCTCACGCGCGCGCTCGTTGACCAGGAATCGGGCGCGCGCGGCCTCGAGCGGGAGATCGGTGTCGAGCAGCCCGCGCTCGTGCGCGAGTGCGTCCGAGTAGCCGGGCAGCAGGATGCGCCAGCCGTACGGGATGGGCTCGGGCGCGATGCGGTTCACGTGGCGCAGGATCCGCGTGGTGCAGTTGTCGCGCAGCGTGCCGTAGAAGGCCGGCTGGTCGACCAGCTCGTTGACGGCCCCGAGCATGTCGAGCAGCAGCGCGCGCGCCGCCTCGCGCGTCGCGCGCACCGGGTACACGTAGACGTCGTCGTCGAAGCGCAGCACGCGCAGCCCTATGAGATCGCGTTCATCGCCGACGATGTAGGTGATCTCGAAGCGCTTGACCAGGCCTTTCCAGATGGCGTACGTCTCGCCCAGCTCCTTGCGTGCCTCGACCGAGATGGCCAGGAACGTGCCATCATCGAAGCCGAAGCTCAGGAAGGCGTGCGCCGGTCCACGCCGGTCGCGCGCGAACGGCGTGAGGATGTACCAGACCGAGGCCAACCGGTCCAGGTCGTAGGCGCGCCGCTCCCATGCCGCCACCGGCTCCGCGCCGGCCCAGTCGAAGTTGCGCACGTTCTCGATCACGACCGTACTGCCCTCGATGTGTGCGACCGGCAGACGCACCTGCTCGGGCACCCAGGCCCGGTCGTTGCTCGGCTCGACGCGTGTCCAGGCGAAGCCGGCCGCGACGGCCACGATCGCGAGCACGCCGGCGGTGCGCAGGGTCGTCATGGGGTCCGCGTCAGCTGCGGGTCGGCCCGATCGTCACGCCGATCAGCCAGCCCTTGCGGCCGGCCGGCAGCGTGGCGTGCTCGCCATCGGACCAGCGCACGAACACGTGGCGGAAGTACGGCACGCGGCCGGTCAGCTCGTAACCCAGGTCGAAGGCCATGAAGTTGCCGCTCGTGCCGATGACATCGACGATCGCGTCATCGACGTTGCCGTGCGTGTAGTGCGCGAAGTGCGCGTCCAGGCGGAGCGGTCGCAATCCGTCCGGCACCCACGCCCGCTCCAGGCGCAGTGTCCAGCCGGCCTCGAGGTCGAAGCGTGTGTACGACGCGTTGTCGAGCCGCAGCGAATCGCGCAATGCCGACGTCACGGGCCACGCTGCACCGAACCCGATGTTCACTGTCGGCACCAGGAACCCGACGCCGGACGCGCTCCAGTTGAACTGCGGACGGTAGTGCACGGCCGCGCCGGCCGCGATCAGCGCCTCATCGACGTCCCGGTCCATCTCCGTCTGCGCGCGGGCGACGAGTGCGATGTAGCCCAGGTCGAAGTCGACCAGGTCCTCCGGGCAGTCGTCGGGCAGACAGGGACGCTGCCGGAGCAGCAGCACCTGCATCCCGAACTCGGCCTCGCCGTCCACCAGCGGCTCCGGCGTGGCCCCGGCCTTGGAGGCCCAGGCGCCCTCGCCGCGCGCACCCCACCACAGCTCGCGCGGGAAGGACAGCGCCAGCGTGCTGCGCTCGCCCGGCTCGATGCCACCCTGCCAGCGCGCGCCGAACGCGACCTCGCCGTCCTCGCCGACCACGAGGGACGGGCGCACGTTGATCCAGCGCGCCGACGATTGCGCGTGCGCCGACGCCACGGTCAGGACGGCCAGACACGCGGCCAGCAGGACCGCGCCAACCGGGCGCACATGCGCCGGCCGCGGCGCGTCCCGATGGCCGGCGGATCGACGCGCGACGTTCATACGACCTCCGTGGCAAAACGGAAAAGGGCATCCACGGTCGATGCCGCACTGGCGATTGTCTTCTCGCCGTCCGCGACCGTCTCGGCCAGTTTGTCGACGACACTGCTGTCCGTGTGGTCGCCCTCGAGCATGCCGCCGCTGCCTTTGGCGAGCGAGCCGAGCGCGAGCGCGACGGCGCGGCAGTCGCGCCGGAACACGGCCGCCGTCACGTGCTCCTTGTTCCAGTACGAGAGCTGACGGAGCCGCAGCGCACCGGCCGTCGTGAAATCGAGCTGCTTCTGGGCCGGCGTCATGAAACGCTGGAAGAACCGCCAGGTCAGGAAGTGCGCGTGGTTGTTCGGCGACCACATCGGGTTCGTGCGCCGGACCGTGAAGGACGCGCCGGACGCCTCGCGCAGCCAGGCCGGCGGCTCATCGCCCACGGCCGGCTGCGTGACCAGGAAATCGACCAGCCGGCGGATGTTCGCGCGCATCCCATCGCCGTCATCGTCCGGCAGTCCGAGGAACCGGCGAGGCGCCGTGTCCATGATCTGCGTCAGCTCGGTCTTGCTCAGCCGCGACGTGAACCAGTTGCGGTAGTGCAGCAGGTCGATGCTCATGCGGACCAGCCAGAAGTCGCTGCCCCAGATCACGCGCTGGCCCAGGACCGGGTCGCCGAGCAGACCGCGCAGCCAGCTCAGGTAGTGCTGCTCGAGCTCCGGCCCGACCATCTGATCGGCATGGAACGCCAGGTCCGTGTAGACGTGATCGAAGGCCAGCATCAGCTCCATGATCGTGTGCGGCCACTGCGGCGGCTTCGGTCCGCCCGGCGACAGGATGCCCTGCGGGAGCCCGCCCGAGTGCGCGAAGCACACGCGCAGCCCGGGCCGGGCCTCGAGGATGTCGGCCCACAGCGCCGGATCGCCCATGTCGCGCGTGTCCTCGCTCTCGTAGAAGCCGCCCTGCGAGCAATGCAGGAGAACCGGCACGTCCTGGTCGACGCAGTAGTCGTACACGCGCAGCATGGCCGGCGAATCGATCGGCGCGCCGAGCGACGGATAGAGCTTGACGCCGACGAAGCCGTGCGATTCGATGGCCTGCCGCATCAGCGTGAAGTGATCGCTGCGGCGAGTATTGACTGCGACGAACGGCAGGATCCGCCCGGGCCGCGCGACGGCCGCGGCGCTCGTGCCCTTCATCTGCGTGAGGAAACGCATGCGGTCCTTCTTCGCCGTCTTCTCGGAGGTGATGTCCATCATCAGCGCCACGACCGCGTCGTCCGGATCCATCGTGTCGAGGACACGATCGGCGACGGTCGTCAGATCAGGCAGCATTCCGATGCGCAGCGTGTCGTAGATGTCGGCGATCGTCGTGCCCGACTCGGCGCCCTCGTCGAACCACGCGGACAGCCGGTCCAGCACGCTGCGCAGCGCCGCCAGCTCGACCACACGCAGGCCCTCGCCGAACATGCGCACCTCGATGGGCAGACCCTGCGCCTTCTTCAGGAACTGACCGAACGCTTTCGTACGGGCCATGCGGTCCAGGAACCGGCCCAGCAGCTCGTCCTCGGTCAGGTATTCCGGCCGTTCCAGCTGCTCGCCGATCATGCCCTCCAGCGCATCGGCCACGAAATCCGGGAGCTTCCGCTCGCGGATCCGATCCGTCATGACCTTGATCGCATGCGGCGTCAGCACCGTCTGCAGCGTGAAGATGTGGGTATGGCCATCGATTCTCATGGCGAGCCTTTCCATGACGAGGGTGCGACACCGTTGGTGTGCCACGCCTGTGTCATGCGGTGATCCCGGCAGACGACATCTTCAACCGCGGAGAGCGCGGAGAGCGCGGAGGGGAATGACATGATTGAACGGATCGGGCGGGTCGTTCCCGGTGACGGACGTGCCCGCCGCGACCGAGGCCGCACCACAGGTCGACAGGAGCGGTGCCGGAACCATCGGGCTTCGGTGGCCGTTCATCCGTTTCAGGGAATGTGTATTGGTGAATGGTCTTCCTTCCTCGCTCTCCGCTTCGTTTCGCTTCTTGTGGTCCTCGCTCTTCTATTTGCTTTCTATTCTTCTTGTATTTTCTTCTTTGTTACTTCTTGTTTGTTTCTCCACTTTCGTTCTCTTCGTCCTTCTTTGCTCGCCTGTCCCGCTGCTTCTCTTCTATGCCTGTTCTCGCCTGCGTGCACATGTACAACGGCGCGAATCTGGTCGTCACCGGACATCCGGCCAGGCCGGCCATCTGGCCAAGGAGTGCGTGGTGGCCCCGCGGCCGGTCACGCTCCGCAGCCCAGCCTCACAATCCGTTCTCCGCGCCCTCCGCGCTCTCCGTGGTGAAATGATCTGTAAAATCCGTTCGTTCGCCCCACAACGAAAGCCGGCCCTCGCACGAGTCTCTCGACCCGCACGAGGGCCGCACCGCCCTCCTCCCGGAAAAACTCGCCGTATGTCAGCCGGCCGGGCCGAGCAGCCGGTCGAGTTCGGCCTTGATGTCGTCCAGCTCCTTGCGCAGCACCTGGTACCGCTCGATCGCGTCGCGGCCGATCTTCATGTCCGCGCCGCTCGTCATGCCGGCCAGGTAGCCGATGTGCGCCTGGATCCCCGGCTTGCCGTAGCGGACGGGTTCGGTCAGCACCTTTGCAGCGATCGTCTCCAGCGACGTCGCGGTGCGGGCCAGTGCGCCTGTCGCGTTCTGCAGCCGCTGCTGTTCGCGCCGGATGCGGGTGGCGACGGCGCCGACCTCGGCGACCATCTCGCGCATGCGCATGTTGTGCTCGTACTGCTCGCGCAGATCGGCGACGGTGACGCCGCCGGCCTCGACGCGCGGGTCGATCAGGACTTCGAGCGACTCGGTGAGCGTGGTGCCGCCGGCCGTGACGCGGACCTGGTAGCGGCCGGGCGGGGCGGTGACGCCGGCGCTGTGCCGCACGTCCCACACGAAGCGGTTGAGCCCGGGCTCCCTGGTGACGCGGCCGATCGCAGCGCTGCCGCGGCCGGTCCGGCCGAACATCATCGCTGCGTCGGGATCGTCCGGGTCGCCGCCACGTCCGCGGCCGCCGGCAACGGGCGGCGGTGTGTCGCTGCTGTAGCGGTTGACCGTCTGGCCCGCGGCATCGACGATCTCGACGGTCACGGCGCCGGCCGGTGCAGACGGCAGATAGTACTCGATCATGGGGCCGAGCAGGTGCGGCGCCTCGCGCGTCCGGTAGCCGGCGCGCGGCCGATAGAGGTGCATGCTCGCGGCCGCGATCGACGGGTTCATCTGGTGGAGCGACGACAGGTTGTCGAGGATCCACATGGCGCGGCCCTGGGTCGCGACGACCAGGTCCTTGCGGAAGACCTTGAGGTCGGCGATCGGGATGTTCGGGATGTTCAGCCCGAACGACTGCCAGTTCGCGCCGTTGTCGAACGAGATGAAGAGGCCGAACTCGGTGCCCGCGTAGAGCAGGCCCTCGCGGTCGGGGTCCTCGCGCACGACGCGCGTCGGCCAGTCGGCCGGGATGCCGTTCTTGCCGTCGGTGAGCCGCGTCCACGTGCGGCCGTAGTCGTCGGTCCGGTAGATGTAGGGCGTGTAATCGCCCAGCAGGAAGCGGTGCACGGCGTAGTACGCGGAGCCGGGCCGGTGCGGTGATGGCTCGATGAACTGCACGCGTCCGCCCTGCGGCAGGTCGCGCGGCGTGATGTTCGTCCAGGTCCTGCCGTTGTCGCGCGTGATGTGGAACGGCCCGTCGTTCGAGCCCACCCAGATCACGCCGGGCTCGTGGAGCGATTCACGGATCGCGTAGAGCGTGCTGTAGAACTCCTCACCGGTGATGTCGCGCGTGATCGGCTCACCGCTGATGCCCTGGCAGCATGCCGGCTTCGCGGTCAGGTCGGGCGAGATCGTCTCCCATGTCACGCCCAGGTCGCGCGTCCGGTGCACGTGCTGCGAGCCGTAGTACAGGATCTCCGGGTCGTGCGGCGAGACGTCCATCGGTGAGACGCGCTGGAAGCGCAGGATCAGGTCGCGTGCCGGATTGCCGTACAGCGACTGCGCGCCGATCCAGTAGCTGCGCGTCTGCCCCGTGCGCTTGTCCAGGTATTCGTACTGGCCCTTGCACGAGCCGTACACGATGTGCTCGTTCGTGGGGTGCGGGATGATCGGCCCCGTCTCGCAGCCCGGACCCGGGAACCAGTCCTCGCCTCGCGTGCCGCCTTCGGCGACGCTCGACAGAATGTGCGTGCCGTCATCCTGCTGTGCGCCGTACAGGTTGTACGGGAAGCGGTTGTCGACCCAGACGCCGTAGATCTCCGATGTCGGCTGGTTGTACTGCGTCGACCAGGTCCGGCCGCCGTCGTACGACACGTTGGCGCCGCCGTCGTTGGCCTGGATCATGGTGTTGCCGTTGTTGGGATTCACCCAGATGTCGTGGTTGTCGCCGTGCGGCGTGCTCATTCTGGCGAAGGTGCTGCCGCCGTCCGTCGACTTGAAGAAGCCCTCGGCGCCCGCGTACACGACGTCGGCGTTCGTCGGGTCGGCGCCCAGCGTCGTGTAGTAGAACGGCCGCGTGATGAGCGAGCCCTGTTCGTTGATGAGCGACCAGGTCTGGCCCGCGTCATCCGACCGGTAGAAGCCGCCGCCCGGTTTGGCCTCGACGAGGGCGTACACGCGGTTCGGGTTCGCCGCCGTCACGGCCAGGTTACCCTTGCCGATGAGCTGGTTGGGCAGACCGTTCGTGATCTTGCGGAACGTCTCGCCGCCGTCCGTGCTCTTGTAGAAACCGCCCTCGCGCGAGCCGCTGATGATCGACCACGGCTTCCGCTCGATGCGGTTCATCCACGCGTACACGACGTTGGGGTTGCCCGGCTGCAATTCGATGTCCATCGCGCCGGTGCTGTCCGACACGAACAGCGTCTTCTTCCAGGTCCGGCCGCCGTCGGTCGTCTTGAAGACGCCGCGTTCGCGGTTCGGCTTGAAGATGTCGCCGTACGCGGCGACCCAGACGATGTCCGGGTTCGTCGGGTGGATGCGTACCGCGCCGATCTGGCCGGTGTCGTAGAGTCCGGCGAACTGCCAGGTCGCGCCCGCGTCAAGCGACTTGTACACGCCGCGTCCGGTGGAGACGTTGCTGCGCACGCCGTCGGAGCCGGTGCCGAGCCAGACGATGTTCGGGTCCGAGTCCGCGACGACGATCGAGCCCGTCGAGCCGACGGGGACCTTGCCGTCCGTGATCGGGACCCACGATTCGCCGCCATCCGTCGTCTTGAACACGCCGCCGCTGGCCACGCCCATGTAGAACGTGCGTGGCTGCGACGGCACGCCGGCCACGGTCGTCACGCGCCCGCCCTGCGTCGGGCCGACCAGACGGAACGACAGGCCACGGAACAGCGCGGGATCGATGGATTCCATCTGCGGGGCTCGCGCGGCCGGGCCCTGCGCGACGGCCGGCACCGGCACGATGGCGAGCAGCATGGCGAGGGCGGGCAGGAGTTGCTGGCGTTTCATGGCGATTCCGTCCTTCGTTCGGTGGGGAGGTCGTTCTGTGCGGGCCTGCGTGCTGCACGTCGCGGCGGACCCGCGGCCGGGCTCAAAGTGCGGGCGATGCGGCCGTGTCTGCAAGTCGAAAGCCGGGCGCGGTGCGGCGGGTCCGGGCCCGGTCCTGCGAGCCGGGCCCGGACAGGGCGATCAGAACGTCGTGGCCCGCCGGCGATAGCGCAGCAGCCAGAGCCCCGAGTTGAGGTCGGACGTGATGATGTGGCCCTTGAACAGCTGGGCGCCCCAGGTCATCGACCAGTTCGGCGTGATCGCATCGGGACTCGATGTCTTGAGCGCGCCCATCTCGCGGCCCTGGCGGAGCAGATCGCCGCGCAGTTCGCCGGACACGTCGACCACGCGCAGCCCGGCCTGGTAGTAGCCGACGTACAGGATGTCATCCTCGACCCAGAAATTGTGGGCGCCCGCGTCGGGCACCTCGTAGCGGGCGACCTCGACGGGCCGTTCCGGGTCCGAGTAGTCGACGACGTGGATGTAGCCGCGCGCTTCGATGGGCCGGTCCGCGTCCCAGTCCGAGGGGAAGATCTCGTCGCCGACGAACAGGTAGCGGCCGTAGCGCCATGCGGTGTGCGTGTGCCCGACCGGATACTTGTACTGGCTCACGAACACGGGGTTGCGCGGTGAGCCGCCGTGCGTGCCGGCCCCGACGTCCAGCATGATCAGGCCGTCATCCCAGTACGACAGATAGGCGTAGCCGTCCTGTACGATGACATCGTGCAGGCTGCGGTCCTCGTTGGGCAGGCCCCAGCGCCCGACCTCGCGCGGGTTGCGCGGATCGCTGATGTCGATGATGCGGACATCCCGCGTCCCGTTGTGGCAGGCGTAGACCAGGTCGTTCGCGCCATCGATCCAGACGTTGTGCACGCCGCCGGTCACCGTCTCCGTGAACTCGGCGATGATGCGCGGGTGTGCCGGTGTGCTCAGGTCGAGGATGACGATGCCGTTGCGGCGGGACGAGGCCCCCTCGCGCGTCAGCACGCCGATCCGGTTGTTCGGGTGGATCTTGACGTCGTTGATGCGGCGTGCGTCGAGCTGCACGGAATCCGTCAGAACCGGGCCGGCGGGGTCCGTGATGTCGAAGACCTTCGCCCAGTCGTGCATGAACGTGCCGATGATCGCGTAGTCGCGGCCGTCGATGCCTTCGAACGCCCACGTGTCACCGGCGTGGTGGCCGACGGTCAGGCCGTGGCCGACGCGCACGAACTCGCCCGCGTGCGTGCGCGGATCGATGTTCAGGACCGTGCGTTCGACGTGCGCCGCGCCCAGGTACGCCGTCACCGTGTAGCGGCCCGGCTGTTCAGCCACGAACACGCCCTCCTCGCCTTCGGCCTCGATCCGGCCGGCCGGACCCTCGACCGACCAGGCCGGCAGCAGCGGGCCGGCGGCCCGGCCGGCCGCGTCCGTCCCGGTCAGACGGAAGCGCACGACATCGCCGGTGCGCACGCGGCCGGCGGCGCCGCTCAGCCGGTAGGCCGAAACCGGGTTGGCCACGACGCGGACGCGGATGTCCGTGCGCGCTTCGCCCGCCTGAACCCCGAGCGTCGCTTCGCCCGGCCCGTGCGCGAGGATGCGGCCGGTCGCATCGATCGTCGCGACGCGCGGCGCGTTCGAGGTGAAGCGGAGCTCGGCGTCCGGCAGCGCGGTGCCGAGCCGGTCGCGCACGGTCACGCGCAGCGGCGCGCCGGTCCCGGCCAGCAGCTCGGTCGCGCCCGCCTGCGCCTCGATCTGTGCGGGCGGCAGCGGCGCGACGATGACGACGGCCTCGGCGCGTTGCTCGCCGGCGATGGCGAGGATGCGTGCCGTGCCGGGTCGCAGGGCACGCACGGTGCCGTTCGCGTCCACCGACGCAATCGCCGGGTCGCGGCTGACCCAACGGACGGTCACGCCGCGCACGACGGCCTCCGGGCGCAGCTGGAGTGTGCGTGTGGCATCGACCTCGAGCCGGACGGGCGAAGGCTCGACGGTCAGCGTCTGCGCGCCGGCCGGCAGGGCCAGGCACAGGAGCGCGACGAAAACGATGGCGGAACGCATGTGCATCATCAGATCTCCCGGTGCCGGGTGCACGGCCTCAGTTCATTCCGGTCAGCAGGCGGCTCAGCGTGCGCAGCTTCTCGCGCGCTTCGGCGTCGTACGCCTGGGCGTTGGCCCGCGCCGGGCGCAGGCCGTTGAAGAACTGCCCGCTAACCAGGTCGGTCGAGGTGACGAGCTGCATCACGGCCTCGGCGCCCTCGGCCACGGTGGTGCGGGGCTCGACGCCTGCGCGCGCGACCATCGTCGTGTTCATGTACGTGGCCGGGTGCAGGACGCCGACGAACACGTTGCGGTCGGCCAGCGCTTCGGCCAGGTCGAAGCTGAACAGGATCTGCGCGAGCTTGCTCTGCGCGTACGCGCGTCCCCCCGTGTAGCCATGCTCGAGCATCGGATCGTCGAAGTCGATGGGCGTCTGCGCGAGCGAAGAGACGTTGATGATGCGGGCCGGCGCGCTCGCCACGAGACGGTCCATCAGCAGGTGTGTGAGCAGGAAGCCGGACAGGTAGTTCACGGCGAAGCGCAGCTCGTGGCCGTCCCTGCTGACTTCACGCCCGTTCGGGCTGGCCGAGCCGATTCCCGCGTTGTTGATCAGGATGTCGAGCCGGTCGTAGTCGCGCAGGACCGCGGCCGCCAGCTCGCGCACCTCGGCCAGCGACGCCAGATCGGCTCGATAGAAGCGGGCGCTGCCCCGGCCATCGCGCTCGATCTCGGCGACCACGCCCTGCCCGCGCTCCACGTTGCGGCCGTGCACGATGACGTGGGCGCCCAGCGCGGCGATGCGCAGCGCGACCTCGTGGCCCAGCCCGTCCGTCGAGCCGGTCACCAGCACGACCTGCCCGGCCATGGAAGGCGTCGTCTGCTGGAGGCCGGCGGCGGACGCGGCCGTCAGTGCCAGGCAGGCGGTCAGGGCGGCCAGGATCGGGCCGCGGCGTTGCAGTGCATTCATCGTGCCTTCTCCGTTGCGGCCGGCATCAGCGGATGCCGACCTGTCCCTTCACCTGATCGATCAGCCTGCCGGCATCGTAGCCGACGCCGTCCTTGAAGACGATCGTCACGTTGCGGATCTGCGCCGGCTCCGTGACCGGGTTGCCGCGGATCACGACGAGGTCCGCCAGCTTTCCCGTCTCGATCGATCCGAGTTCGCGATCCACGCCGAGGACCTTCGCGCCGTTGAGCGACATGATGCGGATCGCTTCGGGCGGCGTGAATCCGGCCTCGAGCAGCAGCTCGTAGTTGCGCTGGTCGCCGAAACCGGGCAGCGCGCCGCCGTTGCCGGTCGGGTCGACACCGGCCGCGAGCAGACCGCCGGCCTCCGCAAACATCTTCTCGAAGCGCTGCGCCCTGCGGAACAGCTCCGGCTGCGTGGAGCCGGCCGCGTTCGCAGAGATCTGCCTGCGCACGTCCATGTACTCCTCACGCGCTTCTGGCGCGAGTGCATCGAGCACGCGTTGCTCGAGCGGCGGGCGGTCCGGAAACGACAGCTCGTAGACGGCCAGCGTGGAGGTCAGGCCGACGCCATGCTGCACCATCTCCGCGATCGTGCGCTTCACATCCTCGCCCCCCATGTCCACGCCCAGGAGGCTGTTCCGCATACCGGCCGGGCACTGGTCCGGCGTCTTGTCCGGCGCGTAGTCGCTGTTGGTGAAGAGGCCGTGCTCGAGGTTGTCGATGCCGAGCGCGACAGCCTCGCGGAACGAGACCGAGCACAGGTGGCCGGTGAACTTGAGGCCGCGGCGGTGCGCCTCATCGATCGCGGCCTTCAATGCTTCCCGGCTGATCTGCGTGTACGCCTTGTACCAGGTCACGCCCTCCTCGGCCCAGTACGCGACCAGGCGACGCGCTTCCTCCGGCGTCGAGACCTGCGCCATCGTTTCGCCGCCGCCCACGCCCGTGATGTACGGGCCCGTCAGATGCATGCGCGGCCCGGGCGTCTGCCCGCCGTCGATCATGCGCTTCATGTTGATCTCGTGGTACGGCGATGTCCCGCCCGTCGTCCGGATCGTCGTCACACCGCTGCCCAGGTACAGCCGCGGCGCCGAGTGCTGGAGCTGCACGCTGCGGCCGCGCGTCGTGTAGAACGTGTGGTTGTGCAGCCCGATCAGGCCGGGGATCACGGTGTGGCCCGGCAGATCGAGCACGCGCGCGCCGGCCGGCACGCGCACCGACGCGACCGGCCCGACCGCCGCGATGCGACCGTTGTCGATTACGATCGCCTGGCCCTCGCGCGCCGGCGCGCCCGTGCCGTCGACCACACGAACGTTCGTGAGCACCGCCACGGGCTCCGCGACCGACACGACCTGCCTGGCCTGTGCCCCGAGCGAAGCGTAGCTCTGCGCCCCGACCCCCGCCGGCAGCACCAGCGTCGCGGCCACCGCCCCCGCGCCCATCGCCCCTGTGAATGTCCTCATCGTGGCCTCCCGTTGACCGTGCCGCTCCGTTGCCACCCGATTCCGGTCCCCACAATCCACCCCCACCCCCACCCCCATCCCCATCCCAATCCC
>JBFFZF010000104.1:0-16196 GCA_041568755.1 Longimicrobiales bacterium
CCCGCCCATCGCCCGCCCTGTAACGATCCGGTCACAACGGGCTTTGCCCCATTGCCGCGCTCGATTCCTCCCGTTCGATTGACGTCGCGCGCGCGCAAGCGCGCTCGCGCGACACAGCGGAGGACGAGCATGACGATACAGATCGCGCCCGAAGGCCGGCTGGTCCGCCTGTCGTGGCGCTGGATCGAGAGCGGGATCAGTGGTTCCAGTCCCTGGACCCACCGCGCCGACGTCGTCGAAGCCTGGCGCGACAGTCTGCGGGACCGGCACGGTCACACCGTCCAGCACTGGATCGAAGACGCGGAGCCGTTCACCGCGGGGGAGTGACCCGCACCCTGGAACGAAAGCGCGTCAGTCGGCGCGGATCACCGGGGATAAACGAACGGCGCGCCGGGACCTCCTGTCGGGGTGCCGCTCACGGCGGACTCATCCCCCCTGATTCGACGAGCAGCTCCGCCGCCCGCGCGTCCGACACCAGCGCCGCCAGCCGCCTCGCCTCCGCCCGCGCCACCGCACGCCCCAGATCCGTCAGGCGGACGTACGTCCGACGGCGGTCACCCGCCGCATCGCTCCCCTCCGGTTCACACGTCTCGATCCAGCCCCGCGCCAGGAGATCGCGGATGCGCCGGTACAGATTCGCCGGGTAGACCTGCGAACCCTCTCGCTCCTCGATCTCCTTCACGATCCGGTACCCATGGCTCACCCCCGCCAAGAGGACAAGCAGGATCCGGAATTCCAGCGGATGCAGCGCCCCCAGCTCCCCCGTCTCGCCTGTTCCCATCCGCCTCCTTAATGTCATTTCGACACTATCATCCGGACACCACCAAAGCCAGCCCCCCTTCTCCCTCCCCCTTCTCCCTTTCCCCTCCCCCCGAAACTCTCCCTCTCCGTCTCCCGTAATTCCTTCAAGCGATATATCGCGATATGTTCCGATACATCGAAGCGGAGGGCGGCCACATGAGAAGCAACTGGAACGATTTCGGGTTCGGCGCCTGGGCCGAGTTCTGCGAGCCGGGCGGCCGGACGCGGGGACGGCGGCGCCGCGGGCGGATGTTCGGGCGAGGCGACCTGCGTTACATGATCCTGAACCTGCTTGCGGGCCGGCCCATGCACGGCTACGAGGTGATGCAGGAGCTGGCGAAGGAGTCGGGCGGCCTGTACGCGCCGAGCGCCGGCTCGGTCTATCCGGTGCTGCAGATGCTGGAGGATCAGGGCTACGTCGTCTCGGAAGAGCAGGACGGCAAGCGCGTGTACAGCATCACGGATGAGGGTCGGCAGTTTCTGGAGGACAACCGCGAGCGGGTGGACGATGTCTTCGATCGCGTGTCTGATTTCACGGACCGGTTCACGGGTGCGGGCATGCGGGATCTGACGAAATCCTTCATCCGGTTCGCGCAGGTGAGTTTTGACGAGGCGGTCAAGCAGGCGGGCAACGCCGACGCGATGGCGCGGCTGAAGGAGATTCTGGACCGCGCCACACGCGAAATGGAGGAGGCGGCCGGCCGCCGGCGCGGGGCATGACGACGCGAGGTTTCACGGGACGCGCAGGCGTCCCCACGGGGAGGTCTCGATGATCTCTTTCCTGATCATGTTGGGCGTGATCTGGATGGTCGCGCGCTTCATCGGCGTGCTGTCGTGTCCGGCGCCGCGGGGTCGCTGGGCGCTGCATGGTTTCGACCGTGAGGGTGTGCGCGACGCGCTGCAGCCGAAGCGGCCGCTCGGCCGGGAGCGCGGCGCCATCGCTGCGCCGGCGCGCGCGGAGACGCCGCTCGAGAAGCTGCAGCGTGACTTCGCGCAGGGGAAAATCACGGTCGAGCAGTACGAGCAGGAGGTGGGCAAGCTGTTCGGCGTCCGCGAACCCCCGCCGCTCGACGGACCGATGTGATCCGCTAAACGGAGATCGCCGGTTTTCGGCGTGCCGGCGCACAGCCTCACCGACGACCGGGACCACACCCGCCGCGTGGCTGCGTGAGAACGGTGTCGGATTCATCCAGGACGAATCGGCCACGGCAATGTAGATTCGCGGTTCGACACCTGACGACGGAGCGTAACCGTGCGCCCAGCCGCGTTCGCCGTGCTGCCCATCATCGCGCTCCTGCACGGTCCCGTGACGCGACCCCCGCAGACGGAAACACCCATGACCACCGTGAAAAGACTCACGCCGATCCTCTACGTCGAAGCCATCGAACCCGGCCTGCCGTTCTGGGTCGACCGCCTGGGCTTCGAGAAGACCACCGAAGTCCCGCACGGCGATCGCCTCGGCTTCGTCATCCTCGCGAAGGATGGTACCGAGCTGATGATGCAGACCCGCGCCAGCGTCGCCGAGGACCTGCCCGCCATCGCGGACACGCCCATGAAAGGCACGTTCCTCTTCCTCGAAGTCGCCAGCGCAGACGCCATCGAACGCGCCCTCGCCGGCCTCGAGCACCTCGTCCCCCGGCGCAAGACGTTCTACGGCGCCGACGAGATCGTCGTCCGCGAACCGGGCGGCAACATCGTCATCTTCGCCGAATTCGCGCAGACACCGCCGCAGTCCTGATGCGCTGAGGGGTCTGGCCGCCGGTGGGCGTCTCGGCACGGCCGGCCGCGTCCCTCTTGCGCCATTTGTTGCACAATGTATAACATATAGCTCATGGGACGAAAGGACACGCTGGGCGAGTTCGAGCAGGTCGTGATGCTGGCCGTGGTGCGGCTGGGTGGGGACGGGTACGGCGTGACGATCCGGCGGGAGATCGAGAAGCGGACGGGGCGGCGCGCGTCGCTGGGGGCGGTCTACGCGACGCTGGTGCGACTGGAGGCGAAGGGGCTGATCGCGTCGCGGGAGGGTGAGGCGACGAGCGTGCGAGGCGGCCGGGCGCGGCGGCATTACGGGCTGCGGCCGGCGGGAGCGCGGGCGTTGCGGGCGTCGCGTGCGATGCTGGATCGCATGTGGGACGGCGTGGAGCTGGATCCGGGGCCGGAGCGCGCGTGAGCGCGGGCGGAGGGGAGCGGACGCCGCGCTGGGCGTCGTGGCTGGTGGCGCGGGTTGTGAGGGGGCCGGAGCGCGACGCGGTGCTGGGCGATCTGGCGGAGGAGTTCGAGGCGCGTTGCGGCGAGGCGGGGGTGTGGTCGGCGCGGGTGTGGTACTGGGGCCAGGCGCTGTCGTTCGTACGGCCGGGCGTGGTGCGCGCGCTGCGGGGTCGTGAGGAGCAGAAAGGATCTGGAGGAGCGGGGACGATGGAGACGCTGCTGCAGGATATCCGATACGGCGTGCGTTCGATCGTGCGCAGCCCGGTGTTCGCGGTGATCGCCGTGGCGACGCTGGCGCTGGGCATCGGGGCGAACGCGCTGGTGTTCGCGGTGGTGGACGGGCTGGTGCTGAATCCGTTCTCGTTCCCGGATCGCGATCGTCTGGTCGGTGTGGGCACGCAGTTCCCGCGGCTGGGCGACCAGGTCCTTTTCGTGGAGCACATGTCACCGGCGGAGTTCGTCGACATCCGGGACGGCAGTCGCACGCTGGAGGGTGTCGTCGCGTGGGACATGGGCAATCGGCAGATCACGTTCGGCGATGTGACGGAGAATCTGTTCAGCGGTTTCTGGTACGGCGACGTGTTTCCCACGCTGGGCGTGCAGCCGGCCATGGGCCGTGGCTTCGACGAGCAGGAGGTCCGGCGCGGCGACCGGGTCGCGATCCTGAGTCACCGCGTGTGGCAGCAGCGCTTCGGCGCGGACCCCTCGCTGGTGGGCGGCACCGTGCTGATGAACGGGGACCCGTACACGGTCGTGGGGATCATGCCGCCGGGCACGCTGCTGTACGGGATGGACCTGTGGCTGCCCATGCCGGGCGATCCGGCGACGTTTCCGCGCGGGCGGCGTCAGTTCCAGATCCTGGCCCGTCTGGCCGACGGCGCTACGCTCGAGTCGGCGAACACGGAGCTGGCGACGATCGCGCGGCGCATCGAGCAGGAGTACGGCGGCGCCTTCGAGGAGTACGCGGACTGGCGGCTGGTCGCATCCACGTGGACGGACATCAACGTCGCGCAGTTCCGGCCGGCCGCGCTGATGCTGATGGGCTCCGTCGGTTTCGTGCTGCTGCTGGTGTGCGCCAACGTGGCCAGCCTGCTGCTGGCGCGCGCATCGGGCCGGGCGCGTGAGATGGCGGTGCGCATGGCGCTGGGCGCCGGGCGGCGCCGTCTGATCCGCCAGCTGCTCACGGAGAGCGTCGTGCTGGGGCTGGCCGGCGGTGCGGCGGGCGTGCTGCTGGGCTGGTTCGGTGTGCGCGGTCTCTCGGGTGCCCTGGCCGTGTTGCCGCTTCCGGTGTCGATCGAATTGGGCGTGAGCGTGCGCGTCCTGGCGTATACCGCTTTCGCGGCCCTGCTCGCGGCCATCATCTTCGGCCTGGCGCCCGCGTTGTACGGCTCGCGCTTCGAACCGCAGCGCACGCTGCAGGCGGAGGGGCAGTCCGTGCTGGGCAGCGGCACTCGCTTGCGGCTGCAGCGCGTGATGGTGGGCATCGAGGTCGCGCTGGCCATGCTGCTCGTGTCCGGCAGTGCGCTGCTCGTGCACAGCTTCGTGCGGCTGCAGCGTGTGGATCCGGGCTTCCGTGCGGATCACCTGCTGACCATGCGCATGACGCTGGCGCACGAGCGCTACGCGCCGGACCAGATCGAGCCGTTCTTCATGCGTGTGCGCGAACGGGTCGGCGTGATCCCGGGCGTCGTGTCCGTCGCCACGGCGTCGCAGTTCCCGCCGCGCGCGTTCCTGCGCAACCGGTTCGCCATCGAGGGCCAGGCGCCCGCGAGCGATGCGGCGCTGCCCACGGCGTACACGACGATCGCGAGTCCGGCCTATTTCGAGACGATGGGCGTGCCCGTGCTGCGCGGTCGCGCTTTCACGGAGGCGGATCGCGAAGGTGCGCCGTTCGTGACCATCGCGAACGAGGCCGCCGCGCGCCGCTACTTCCCGGACGGGGCCGTGGGCCAGCGCATCCGGGAGGACGAGGACTCGCCGTGGATGGAGATCGTCGGCGTGGTCGGTTCCGCGCGCAACAACGGTCTGGACGCGGAGCCGCAGCCCGAGCTCTACGTGAGTTCGCTGCAGGCCGCCGGCTGGTTCAATCAGCTCTTCCTGCTGGTGCGGACCGAGGTCGACGCGCGCAGCGTGCTGCCGGCCGTGCGCGAGGCCATCGCTTCGATCGACCCGGAACAGCCCGTGTACGCGATTCAGACGATCGAGGAAGCGTTCGCGACGCTGCAGGCGCCTCGGCGCATCTCGACGCTGCTGCTCACGCTCTTCGGCGCGTTCGCACTCGTCCTTGCCGCCGTCGGCATCTACGGCGTCGTTGCCTATGCCGCGAGCCAGCGCACGCGCGAGATCGGCGTACGCATCGCGCTCGGCGCCGAGCAGGCGTCGGTCCGGCGCCTGGTCGTGCGTCAGGCCTTCGTTCCGGTTCTGCTCGGCGGGCTGATCGGTCTGGCCGGCGCGGTAGCCGCGGGTCGCTTCATGACCAGCCTGCTCTACGAGATCGACGGCAACGACCCCGCCACGCTTGCTGCCGCCCTGGTCGTCATGGCCGGCATCGCGCTGCTCGCCGCATGGCTGCCCGCGCGCCACGCCAGCCGGCTCGACCCGCTCGTCGCGCTGCGCGCCGAATAGGTCGCGGCGTCGAACGCCGCCGCCCGGCGTTTGGCGGTCGCCCTCGCATTCCTGCGCTCTAGGGGATATCTATACCGCCCGCACCGACGCCCGGCGCACCGTGCGCCGACGGTCGGCTCGGTCGGTCCCGTCGAATCGCGCAGGAGGCATCGCATGCAGCGCTGGCAGCTCCTTCCTCTGTCTGTCCTGGTTCTGATCACCATGGCCTGTTCGACCGGCGGCGACGGGACCGGTCCGCCGAACGGCGGCGGGGGCGGGAATCCGACGATCACGATCACGCTGTCCTCCGCCTCGCTGAGTTTCGTGCAGGGCGCGAACGGCAGCGTCACCGCGACGATCGGGCGAGCCGGCGGATTCTCCGGATCGGTCACGATCACGGTCGAGGGGCTGCCCGCGGGAATGACGGCCACACCGGCGCCGGCCACGCTCGCATCGAATGTGACGACCAGCACCATCGACATCGCGGCCGGGACGAATGTCACGGCCGGCACCTACAACCTGACCATCCGGGCCAGTGGCAGCGGCGTGACGGCGGTCACGGCGGCGCTGACCGTGACGCTGACGGCGGCGCAGGTCGGCAGCTTCACGCTGGCGCTGAGCCCGTCCTCCCTGACGATCCAGCAGGGCGCGCAGGCCAACACGACCGTCAACATCGCACGCTCGGGCGGCTTCACGGGCGCCGTCGCGCTGACCGTCAACGGTGCGCCGACCGGAATGACGGCGACGCTCAACCCGGCGAACGCGACCGGCGCGACGTCGACGCTCACGATCGCCGTGTCGGGCACCGTGCAGGCAGGCAATCACACGCTGACGGTGCGGGGCACGGGCACGGGTGTGACCGAACAAAGCGCGACGCTGACCGTCACGGTCACGGCTTCCGGCGGTGGCGGCAACGTGACGTGGCAGTTCTGCGCGGCCAGCGGCCTGCCGGTCTGGGTCGCGTTCCAGGACGGGACCGGAGCGTGGACGCGCGTCACCGGCGTGAACAACGCCTACTCGTTCAACCTGACGCAGTCGCGTGGCGCGGTGGCCATCGCGTACACCCCGGCCAACGCGGCCGATCTGGACATCTTCTACGGTTCGCAGGCGGAACTCGCGGCACAGGGCCAGAGCGACTGCGCCGTCGGCGGCGCCGCGACCAAGACGGTGAACGGCAGCGTCGTGAACGTCGGTGCGGCGGAACAGGCGTGGGTCAGCCTGGCGGGCGGGTTCGCCGCCGTCCTCCCGGCCGTGAGCAACAACTTCACGCTCACGGGTGTGCGTGACGCGCCCGCGGATCTGTTCGCCGCGCGCGTCACGATCGATCCGAACACGGGTTCGACGACGTGGAACAAGGGCATCATCCGCCGCGGCATCAACCCGGCGAACAACGCGACGCTGCCGCCGCTCGACTTCAATGCGGGCGAGGCGTTCACGCCGGTGACGCGCAACGTCACGCTCAACAACCTGGGCGGCGACATGGCATTCATGGGCGTGCAGTACTACACGACCGGCGGCTGGCAGGGCACGTTCAGCTCGGGCTTCGGTGCAGCCGGGGCGAGCCAGCAGTACAACGGCGTGCCCGCGGCGGTCCAGCAGGCCGGGGATCTGCATCTGCTGCTGGCGAACGCGGTCCCGCCGGGCAACAACCCGACGACGACACGCACCGTCATGACGATGTTCCGGGACGCTGTGGACAGGACCGTGACCATGGGTCCCGTGATCGCCAATGTGGCGGTCAGCACGGCATCCACGGCCGGCGGCTTCGCACGCATGCGCGCCATGTACACGGTCCAGGCGGAGATGAACCGCTTCTGGTCGTTCAGCGGGTCGCAGGCCATCGGCAACGCCTCGCGCGATTTCACGATCAGCGTGACGTCCGCCTACCTGTCCGGTGCGGCGATGTTCGATTTCACGATCCCGGATTTCACGACCGTGGCCGGCTGGAGCAACGCGTGGGGCCCGACCACGGGATCGCAGCTGGAATGGCAGTTCAGTGCCGCCGGGTGGACCGCGCCGGGCGGCAGCTTCCTGACGCCGTTCGTCGAGGGCGGCCTGTTCGTCATCGCGAGCCGCATGGGCGCGATCACGCCGTGATCAGAACGACCAGGTGAGGCGTGTCAGGAGGAGCCGGCCCAGCTCCGGCGCGCCGACGAACTCGCGGTGCCGGCGGTCGAAGAGATTCTCGGCCGATACGGTCAGCCGCACGGGCTCGGCGAACGGCAGGATGAAGCCGAAGCTCGCATCGAGGAGCGTGTAGGAGGACACGCGGCCACGGTACACGCCGGAGTTCTGCGCGAAGCCGCCGTTGTGGCGGACGCCCAGTTCGGCGTGCGCGCCGCCGTCGGCCGCGCGCCAGGCGCCCGTCACGCTGACCTTGGACTCCGGCGCGTTCAGCGCGAGCGTGTCCGGCCCGATCGCGACTTCGGGGAAGAGGTTGCGGCTGACCCAGGCCCAGCGCGCGGCCACGGAGAAGCCGTCGCCGAGCAGCGCGTCCGCGTGCACGTCGCCGCCCCACAGGTCGACATCGCCGTGGTTGCGCAGGCTCAGGATCAGGTCCGGCGAGCCGGCCAGCGCGTGCTCCGGGACCACGTTTCCGGCGGGGACACCGCGCAGCGTGGTCGAGCCCGACTGGCCGGCGATCGCCGTGGCCGCCGCGCCCGCGAGCGCCGCGTTCACGAAGTTGCCCAGGTACGCCTGCAGCGAAGCGCGATCGAAGAACACGGTCGGCGTCTGCAGCGTGAGTGAGCCCAGAAACGCGCGCTTGCGCGTGTAGTGCAGGTTGGCCGACACGAGGACGCGGTGCGCGATGAGGCCCTTGTAGCCGGCTTCGATCGTCTCCGTGATCGTGGGCTCGAGCGGCGGCACATCGCGCACGGCATCGGGGCCCACATCGACGAACACACCGCGCCCCAGGTCGAGCTTGCGCAGCACGCTCTTCACCGTGCCGGGCGGCGGCGCGGGGATCGACGTCAGGTCCGGTCCGCCGAGCGCGCGCAGCGCCGCCATCACACCGGCCCACACACCCGCAGCATCGGCGGGCAGTGCGGCGCCGCGGTCAGGCGCCCAGGGCGAGCGCATGCACAGGTCGCCCACCCCGCCCGTGCAGTCACGCCGGAACGGCAGGCCGCCCTCCGGCACGCCGAGCGCACGCAGCCGGAACGCGCCCAGATCGGCCGACACCAGGTCGAGGAACAGGTTCACCGGGACCGGGGCCTCGAACGCGCGATTGAAGAACACGCGCACGCTCTGCCCCTGCTGCGGCTGCCAGGTCAGACCCGCGCGCACCGAGTAGACCGGTTCCTCGAGCCGGCTGTGGTGGTCCAGACGGAACGCGCCGGCCACGGAGAACCGCTCGCCCAGCCGCGTCTCCGTGTGCGCGTACACGCCGGCCTCGTCCACGATGTCATCGTCTTCGTTCCGGCCGTTGATCGTGCCGCCGGTGCGCGGCTCCGTCCTGCGCAGGTCGACGCCCCAGACGATGCGACTCCACACCACCGGCTGCACTGTGTGCTGGAGTTGCGCCGCCAGGACGCGCGAGTCGTCCACGGTCGGGACACCGGTGCGCAGGTTGTACGTGCTGCCCGCGGCGCTCGTGTTCAGGAACGCCTGCGCGAAGAGGCCGCCGTGGCTGGCACGAAGCTGGTAGTACGCGTAGCGCCAGTCCTCGACCTGCGAGTAGCCCAGCGTGGTCATGCCCAGGTTGGTCGACTCGTTCACACCGGCGGACGCCACGATCTCGGTCCCCGCGCGCGGCCGGAAATCGACGCGCGCATCGCCGCTCCACCGCTCGATGTCGAACGAGCGCCGGCCGATGCGCAGCTGTCCGGGCGAAGCGCCACCGGCGATCGCGCGGGCGCGTGCCGAGTCCTCGACCGGGTCGTACGACGGCCAGTCGCCGCCCCGCATGAGGCGGCCGGAGACCTTGTACGCCCAGCGCGGCGAGAGCACGCCCGCGTGCCGCACGGTGAACTCGCCCACGCCGCGCCCCGCATCGACCGCGGCGAGTCCGCTGCCGCGGACCGGCGAAGCGGCGGAGCGCAGGCCGGAGAGGAGAGAGACGCTCGTGCCGGGCGCATCGAACGGAGAGCGCGTCACGATGTGCACCACGCCGAGCGCCGTGTTGGGGCCGTAAACGGCCGACGCAGGCCCGTGCACGACCTCGATGCGGTCGACGTCATCGTCGACGACGGGCAGGAAATGGTACGCGTTCAGCGCGAGCGACGGGACTTCCGCGTACCGGTAGTCGGTCAGAAGCAGCGCGCGCCCGCTGAATACGTTGGTGAAGCCGCGTGTGACCAGGTTGGCCTGCACCAGACCGGCGCGGGCCAGGTCGGCGCCGGCGTCGCGCAACTGCTCGGCGGGCGTGAGTGCGGGCCTGGCCTCGATCTGCTCGCGGCGCACCACCCGCACGACGGCCGGCGCGTCCAGGATCTTCTCCTCGCGACGTGAGGCCGAGACGACGACGCGCGCCACGGGCAGCGGCGCCGGCTCCAGCGCGATGCTGAGCAGCTCGCTCACGCCGGGTGCGACACGGGCGCGCAGACGCTCCCGTTCCACGTAGCCGAAGGCCTCGACGGTGACCGTGTACTCGCCGGCCCGCAGCCCGCGCAGGATGAACCCGCCATCGTCGCCGGACAGCGCGCTGGCCGCCACGCTGCCCTCTGCGTCCAGCGCGCGCACGCGCGCGCCACTGATGGACGCACCGGACAGCACATCGGTGAGCCGGCCCAGCAGCGAGCCGGTCTGCGCTGCGGCCGCGGTCGGACCGTAGAACGGGGGAATCAGGCACAGCCAGGCGGCGAGCCACCACGCCCGCCCGATCCCGACCGCCCTGCGTGTGATCGACGGGGCCATGCCCACTCCTCGCCGGAACGATCGGAGCGATCCCGGAGGATCCCTCCTGTGTGGCATCGCGCAGAAGTGCGCGGTGACCGGCCACGCAGATGCGGCGCGCGTGAAGGGACGCACCCGCCGTGTCGCCGCGATCAGACCGGCTTGAACGCGCGGAAATTCACACCGCGCGTACCGAACGCGGCCGCGTCCTTCGACGGCCTGGGTGCGCCGGCGAAGACGTTCTTGCGCCAGGTGATCTCGAACTTCTCGAATCCCGCAGCCACGACCGTGGCCTCGAGCTCTGCCTCGAGCAGAGCTCCCGCGATTCAGTTCGTCCAGAGATCCACGTCGCGACGCGCCGTCTCCGGCACGGCCCGCTCCACTGTGATGTCCGCCACCTGCAGCCGGCCGCCGGGCCGCAGCACGCGGAACATCTCCGCGTACGCCCTGCCCTTGTCCGGGCACAGGTTGATCGCACCGTTCGAGAGGACGACATCGGCCCAGCCGTCGGGCACGGGCAGCGCCTCGGCGAAGCCCTCGCGGAACTCGATCTGCTCGAGGCCCGCCTCGGCAGCGGCGGCCGACGCCTTCTCGACCATGGCCGGCGTCATGTCGATGCCGATCACGTGGCCGTCCCGGCCCACCATGTGTGCGGCGATGATCGCGTCCGTGCCGGCGCCGCAGCCGACGTCCACGACGTGCTCGCCCGGCTTCAGCACGCCCATCGAGAACGGGTTGCCCGTCCCCGCGAACGATGCCGCCACGGTGTCCGGCACGCAGGCGATCCACGCGGGATCGTACTCCGTGGCCTCCATGGCCACACGGCCCGTGTTGAAGTGGTAGCCGCGATCCGGGTGTGCGGCCACGTCCGTGTACTCGCGCTGCACCTCGTGGCGCAGGATGCGCACGCCGATGTTGTCCTCGGAGAACGACGCCACCAGCTCCGCCGGGCCGATCGTCATGAGAGAATCAGGGAACCAGTAGCGCGTGCGGATCGTACCCGCGTCGTACGACTCGCTGCCCTCGTGCACGGTCACGCCGTCGGGCACGGGCAGGTCCGCGAGCGCCGGCTCCGTCACCAGCACGTACTGGCGGGCACCGACCGAGTTCTTGAGCAGCCGGTGAACCATGATGACGTCGGGACCGGCCAGGACCGGGAAATCGCCGACGCGGGAGAGGACGACCTCGCCGGCGTGCACGACCACCTTGAGCTTCAGCTCGCTCAGTGAGGCGCACGCCTGGCAATGACAGATGCTGTAGGCCGCCATCTCCGCGCGCTGGCGGTCGAACGTGTGGAACATGCGCCGGATCCGGTCCAGCAGGAACCGGCCGCGGCCCGCGCGCACGGTCGCGTCCTGCGCGCGCGGCGCGTACATGAAGAGCGCATCGCCCTCGACCTCGACCACGGTGAGCGGCCGGTCGACCTGGGCCATGAGCGCTTCCATCAGGCCGCCCACGATCATCTGGCTGTGCGCCAGCGCCTTGTCGTGCGACAGCATGAACCGGGTGAACCCGCTGATATCAGCGATCACCAGCAGTGCGGGTGTGACTCTGGCCTCCATGGGCGGACCTCCACAGGCGGGTGCGGGATCGGCCGGGCCGCGCGGACGCGAGGACGGAACCGTGCGTGGGCCGCGTCCGGCACGCGAGAGAACCTGATGCGCGCGTGCCCGCCGCGGCAAGCCGGGCGGGCACGGGGTCGGAACGGTGCTGCGCAGCGGGCGGTCAGCCCGCGCGGCTCACCACGCGGCCCAGTTGTCGCTCCACGTCTTGGGCAGCAGCACCAGCGTCGAGTTGCGCGCCAGCGCGCTGAGGATGTTGCACGAGTTGTACTGGAAGATCTTGGTCCCGTTCGCGATGTCGCTGACCGGCACGTTGATGCCGAACTTCTCGTTGAGCCCGCTGATCGTGGCGCCCTGGATGTTGTTCGTCCCGTTCGATGTGACCGTCCCGCCCACGAGCACGATGCCGTCCCAGGTGACCGCGCCGCCCATCGTGAGGTTGCCGGTGATGATGAGCGTGCCTCGGCCTGACGTCGGCATGACGAAGTCGCCGTTCACGCGGATGACCGGCCAGAAGCCCGCCGGAAACGTGGGCCAGGCCGCGGTCGGGATGACGATGTCCGGCGGCATCGTGTTGTAGTTGATGATGCCGTCCCAGTCCACGCCCACAGTCT
Source organism: Longimicrobiales bacterium (assembly GCA_041568755.1). Taxonomy (GTDB): domain Bacteria; phylum Gemmatimonadota; class Gemmatimonadetes; order Longimicrobiales; family RSA9; genus JBFFZF01. The sequence continues at coordinate 12,626 of JBFFZF010000104.1, forward strand.
TGTTGGCGGTGGTCTGGTCACCCAGGTCCATAACCTTCGGGTTACCGGTCGGGACCAGGCCGCCGCCGTTCTGCGTGTAGTCGTTGTCCGGCACGGCGACGCCCGCGACAGGTGGCTGTACACCGCAGCCGTCGTTGCCGCTCATCGTGCCCGCGCCGCCGTTCTTGAGAATGCCGCTCAGGCTGGTCCAGCCGGCCAGCACCTGCATGCTGCCCTCGCGCCACATCGCGTACTGCGCCGCCGTGTGCTCGGTGGGCGGCATCCACGACACGTTTCCGATCGTGTGCACGCCCCGGGCCTTGAGCACGTACAGCGCGGGCCGCGTGAGCGATTTCTGCTTGACCCGGCGCAGCACGAGCGTCGTGAAGCCGGCCGGCATGTTGACCGTCGTCGACTCGACGGCGGCCGGCGGGTTGGAAGTGAACCCCAGCGAGGCCCGCTGCGTCACGAAGCGCTCGAGGCCCGAATGCGCGTAGTTGTACGCCTCGATGCGGGCATTGCGGTCCTGGTCGGTCCGCCGCTCGGCCTGCACACGCGCGAACGTCGTGGACACGCCGACCGTCAGAAAGACGATCAGCATGAGCGCGAGCGGGATCGCGAAGCCGGGCCGCGCGCCGGCTGCGTTGCGCGCTTTCTGCATGGGTGGCCTCACCGGTTCTCGAAGAAGACAGAAGTCATCAGGGGCGCCCGTTGGGTCCGGCCGCGCGCGACGCCTCCGCGCTCGTTGAAGCCGACCAGCTCGAGCTGGATGCCGCGCACCGAGTTCAACGGCGACGGGTTCGGCACGGCCGCTCCCATCGACGTCGTGAAGTAGCTGAAACGCGCCGTCGTATCGAACGGCGCCGCCAGCTCCTCCAACCTGTTGGCGGCCACGGTCCGGCGATACAGACCGCGTTGTCCCGGCACGGCCGTGGATGGGCGGAAGGCGTACGTCAGTCTTTGCACCAGGAAGAGCGGCGAGCCCGGATTCGCGCCGGCCACCGTCCCGGTAATGGAGATCACGCGGCCGCGCGGAATCGTGTCCACGCCCTGGGCCGTGCACACCGAGGGCGAGCCGGTGCCCACGGACCCGCCCGGGACCACGTAGTTCACCGCCATCGTCGAATCGATGTAGGCCCAGCCGCTGTGCCCCGCCTCTGCCAATGTCACCGAGTCGGCCGGCTGCATGGCCGCGTGCGTGTTGCCGGACGAAACGCCGCATACCACGCCCATCCGGTAGGGCACGAGGATCGTGAACGAGTCGGGCGCGGCCGCCACGACGCCGTTGTTCTCGACCATGCGCAGGTCGGACAGGATGAGCGACGTCCCGGCCCTCGCCACGCGCCGGGCGGAGGCCTGACCCTCCTGGTCGTTGAAGAAGCGCGACTGCCCTACCATCAGACTGGTCATGGCCGCGCCGACCAGGCCCATCACGACCATGGCCACGATCAGCTCGGTCAGCATGGAGCCCTGACGCGCGCGCATCATGGCCACCCCAGCGGGTTGTAGTTCGTCGGCTGGAAGCGCGTGATCGTGACCGTCACGGGCCTCACGCGCGCCTGCCCGGGTGTGACCGTGAGCGTAATGGTCCGCACGGTAGGCGTGGTCACCGCCACCGAGTGGCAGCGCGTGTGCGGGAAGCTGCCGGTGGTGACGGACGTGCACGCCGTGCCCGCCGTCAGCTGCGTGAACGGCACGGCCTGCAGCCGGTTGACTTCCTGGGTGACGACGCCCTGCAGGTAGCCATCGCCGGCCAGCACGACGGACTGGCGCGCCGCCTGGAAGCTGAGGCCACCCAGCGAGGTCACGACGACGCCGACCAGCATGACGGCGACCATCAGTTCGACGAGGGACACACCCTCACGATTTCCACGTAGCTCGATCATGGTACGCTGATCCTGACGAGGCCGGTGCGCGTCACGTTGACGGCCCGGACCTGGTTCCGGACAGCCACCGAGACGGTGGCACTCTGGCCCGCAAGGCCGTTCGGGAAGATCGTCACGGCCCCCACATTCATGCTCAGCCCGGTGATGCCCCAGGGCGAGTCCCTGTCGCTCAGGTACCGATCCATCAGGATCGTCGACGAGGCCCGATCGCGGATGATCGTGCGCCGGTTCGACGGATCGACCGTGAAGGTGACCGGCCGGCGCTGGCGCGTCGCCAGCGTGAAGGCCATTTCCAGGTCGCTCGCCACGACGTAGGCGGCGGCGTCCGCCTTGTTCGTCACCATCTGCCGCGACAGCCTGGGCAGGGCCACCGTGGCCACGACGGCCATGATCACCACGGTCACCAGCATTTCGGTGAGCGTGAAGCCCGGTCGGCGGTGGCGGTTCGAGTCTGGCTGCGGCACGGTTCCGTTTCCTTTTCGGATCCCTGAGTCGTTCTGCCCGCGGCGGCATGCAACAAGAAGCGCGCCGAATGGAAAGTGGCGCCGTTCCTGGGTTTTTCGGGGGTTCCGGCCGGCCGGCCGGGAAAAATCTGCGGGATCCGGCAAAGGTTTCAGGACGGGCACCGGACGCGTGCGCGCCCGCGTGAGCCGGCCCGTCCCTGCCGGGGTCCTAGACGGGCGGTACGGCGGTGGCGAACGCCCGGGCCGCGGCCACCGCGTCGGCCTGCCCCGAGCGGGCGGGCTCGGGCGCGACCGTGACGCGCAGGGCCTCGAGCCCGCGCGCCCCCTGCAGGTCCTCCAGCTCCAGCTCCTCGACCTGCCCGGTCAGGAAGCCGCGCGTCCCGAGGAACGACAGGTACTGCATGTACTCGGCCGCTTCGCGGGCGTGGCTGTAGACGATGGCGATCCGGCCGGGCTGCGTCAGTTGCTCGCGCGTGCCGCGGATGCGGGCCTTGTCGATCCGCTTCTTGACGATTTCGTACCGGATGTTGTAGGCGCCGTCGACATCGAAGCGCTTCTCGTCCACACGGAAGCGGACCGAGAGTGGCGCCGAGTGCGCCAGCACGAGGTGCGCGACTTCGAGCGGCAGGCTCAGACGAGGCCTGACGGCCTCGAGGCTCCACACGATGCGGCACGTCAGCATGAGTTGCCAGAGCCGCAAATTGCGCAGATACAGCGGCTGGAAGCGGCCGTCGCGCTGCAGCGCCGCGCCGATGTAGATGTTGTAATCGACGCCGTCCGTCCTGAACTTCTCGAAGTAGTGCGGGAACATCGCCTGCGCTTCGATCTGTTCCCGGTCGATCGTCGCGGCGATCGTGTCGTTGATCGCCGTGATGCTCTCCTCGAAGCTGCGCCGCCGGCGGTAGACGAACCCCAGCTCGGGGTCCAGCGCCTTCTGGTAGTTCGCGATCGCGGCCGTCGTCCCGGCGCCGCAGTCCGCCATCTGGCGGAACACCTCTTCCAGCTCGGTGCCCAGGAAGTCCAGGACGCGTGTCTCATCTCCGGAGCGCAGCCCCTGCTCGATGGCGGCAACGAAGCCCGTCACGCGGTGGCCCAGCTCATCGAGCGCGGGCAGCGGCCGCTCCGCGTGCGCAGCGGCCAGGGCGGCGCGCGCCAGGCCGAGCTGCGCGAGCAGGTCCGCCTGGATCGCCTCCGGTTCGGTCCATGGCTCGGCCGCGGTCCGGTCCAGCATGTGTTGTGCGG
>JBFFZF010000105.1:0-16043 GCA_041568755.1 Longimicrobiales bacterium
GTGGCGGGCGGTGAGCGGGGGTGCGGGTGAGAGTGGCGATGCGGCCACGGCAACTGCGGAGCTGCCGCCGGGGGCGGAGGCCATGTCGCTGCTCGGGGAGCCGCTGGTGCCGCCGCCGATCGCGTCCGAGGAGACACGGCAGCGGCTGGAGGCCAACCTCGCGGCGGCGCAGGCGGCGTTCGAGCACACGCCGGAGAATGCGGACAGCATCATCTGGCTGGGCCGCCGGCAGGCCTATCTCGGGCGTTACCGCCAGGCCATCGAGACCTTCACGCGCGGCATCACGCTGCACCCCGACGATGCCCGCATGTACCGGCACCGCGGGCACCGCTGGATCACGGTCCGCCAGTTCGATGACGCGATCCGCGATCTGGCGTACGCGGCGCAGCTCGTGCGCGGCACAGCGGACGAGGTCGAGCCGGATGGCGCGCCGAACCGGTTCAACATCCCGACCAGCACACTCCAGTCCAACATCTTCTACCACCTGGCGCTGGCGCACTATCTGAACGGCGACTTCGCGGCCGCATTGCCGGTATGGCAGGAGGCGATGGGCGTGGCGGACAATGACGACATGCGCGTCGCGACGAGCGACTGGCTGTACATGACGCTGCGGCGCCTGGGCCGCACGGCCGAGGCGGCCGGGGTCCTCGAGCCCATCCACGCGGGCATGACGATCCTCGAGAACGACGCCTACCACCGGCGACTGCTGATGTACAAGGGCGAAATTCCCGCCGACTCGCTGCTCAACGTGCAGACGGCCGACGCCGTCCAGCTCGCGACCTACGGGTACGGCGTCGCCAACTGGTACCTGTACAACGGCGATACGGCCAGGGCCGAGGAGCTGTTCCGCCGGATCCTCGAGCAGCCCAACTGGGCGGCATTCGGTTACATTGCGGCAGAGGCCGACCTGGCCCGCATGCGCCGGGCCGGCGCCGCCGCGGGAGACTGACCATGCAGACGCCCATCATGCCCATCGACGTCACGGCGCTGGCCGCCATCTTCTTCGGCTCGCTGATGGTGATCATCCCCGTGGCGGGCGCGACGGCCCGATTCGCCCTGAAGCCGATCGTCGAGAGCCTGCGGAGCGCACGCGAATCGGGCACGCGGTCCGAGGAAATCGCGATGCTCGAGCGTCGCATGGCGCTGCTCGAACAGGAAGTGCAGATGCTGTCCGGCATCCGCGAAGACGTGGGCCGTCTGGTGGAGGACCTGGAGTTCCAGCGCAAACTGGAGGGCCGGACCCCGCCGCGCGAGGGCCGGGGTTGACCACGGGCGGGCCGTCCCGTCCGAAGCGCGTCAGACGTTGGATAGAGAGATGGCAGAATCCACAGCCCAGCTGATCCGGCCACGCGCCGCCCCCCGGGTGGCGCGCCGGGCGACGCGCCTGTCCGCCGCGTTGCTGCTGGCGGCGTGCACCATCGACGATCCCACGATCTTCGGGACGGACGAACGACCGGAGGACCTGGGCACCGCGATCGCGGGCTCGGATGGGGTCACGGATCTCTCGTTCCTGCGCTGGGCGCCGGACGGCGTCACGCTGTACTTCGAGGCCGGCTCGCCCGCGTCCCTGCGGGCCACGAACGTCGAGACCGGACAGACGATCACGGTGGACGGCCCGCGCGGCGATTACATCGATCTGGCCTTCGCGCCCGACGGCCGGACCCTCTATTTCGCGGCGGACCTGGTCAACGGTCAACGCACGACGTACGTGCTCCGGTCGGGCGCGAGCGCCGAAGTGCTCACCGATCGCGCGCCCGGCACGCTCGTCACGACGCCGGCGGACGGTTACGTGGTCCTGCCCGGGCCGTCCGGCGAACAGGTCGCCTACATCGTCCGTCCCGATTCGCTGTACGTGTACGAAACGACGACGGCGACGCACCGCTTCATCGTGGCCGATTGCACCCGCGCCATCGCGTTCTCGCCGGACGGCGGCATGCTGCTGTGTCGCGGCGGGACGGCGTCCGGGCCCTACAACCGCGTTGCGCTGGCCACGGCTGAAGCCTCACCCATCGATCTGTTCCCGCGGGAAGCTTCGATCCTGAAGGTGATCCGCTGGGAGGACGAGGCGATCCTGACGCTGTACCAGACCGCGACGCGGTTCCGCGTGCGCGACGTGTCGGGCGGCGCGACCACGACGATCTGGGCGCCGAACTTCGGCCAGTCCTACCGCGTCATGGACTTCATCAACTACGCGTGGTCCAGGGACGGCAGCCGGTTCGCGTTCTGGCTGCACGAGTGCCTGCGCATCGATCGCGTCGGCGCCTGTGCCTTCGGCCAGTCCGTGCTGCACTCGGTCGACATGGCGCGCAATACCGGGGTCGAGGTCGCCGTCGCCAAGGGGACCCGCGGCGCCGAACAGGTCGCCATCTCCGTCGATCGCAAGCTGGTCGCGTTCGTCTTCGACCGGCGCGTCTGGCTGCACGCCATCCCCTGACGAACTCCGGACCAATGACGAAGTCGCTGCTGCCCGTCTGCATCGCCGTGCTCACGGCCTGCGGCGGGTCCATCACCGAGACGGGCACGGGTCTGCCCGAGAACCGCGGGACCGAGATCGTCCCCGGCGTCCAGATCGAACGGTTCACTGAGCTGGCCTGGTCCGCCAACGGCGCCGAGATCTACTTCCAGGCCGCGGGCACGGGCGGCGCGCGCCTCTACGCCGTGCCCGTGGGCGGCGGGACACCGCGCGAGCTGGACGGCCCGCGCGACGGCTACGTCGACGTGACGTCGTCGGCGGACGGCAACTGGCTCTACTTCGCTGCCGATCTGCGCAGCGGCGTGCGCACCCTGTACCGCCTGAACCTGGCCGGCGGCCCGGCGGAGGTCCTGGCCAATCGGACCCCGGGCCGCGTGGCCGTGACGCGCGCCGACGGGAAACTCGTGCTGCCCGCGCCCAACGGCGCGACCGTCGCATTCGTCGTGGCGCCCGACTCGGTTTTCACACTCAACGTGTCGACCGGACAGCGGACCTTCGTCACGACCGGCTGTGAACGCCTGGTCGCCCAGTCCGCCGACCTGCGCACGATCCTGTGCGTCACCGCGCCCGGCGGGACCGGCGCGTACCTCAATGTGGATCTGCAGCAGCGGACCGCGACGGTGACCTCGGTCCTGCCGCCGTCCGAGGGCGTGCCGCAGCTGATCCACTGGGACGCGAACGGCGTGTCCGTCGCGTACCAGACCGTCGTCGGGCTGAACATCTGGAACGCGCAGCGCAACACGACCGATGTCGTGTTCACGTTCCCGCCGCGCGTCGGCCTGATCCTCGATCCGCGCAGTGCGGCCTGGTCGCGCGACGGCCGGCGCATCGCGTTCTGGATCCACGAGTGCCTGCGCCGGCGCGGCATCTCGGTGTGCGAGGAGGGGCAGTCGATCCTGTACATCCTGGATGTCACGAACCGGCAGTTCGGCGTGGTCGCCGTCGCCCGCGGTGCGGAAGGCGGCCAGTCCATGGCGCTGAGCGCGAACGGGTCGCGCGTCGCGTACGTCTTCGACGGCCGACTGTACCACCAGTCCACGGCGCTCCCCTGAGCGCGTCGTCCCGCCCGCAGCCGACCGGCGTGCTCATCCCCGGGCTGACCGGGCTGCTGGCGTTTCTGCTGCTGCACCTGCTGTTTCTGTCGACGTGGTCGGACCTCTTCGCGGTCCGGCCCTGGCCCGGCTACGAGGCCGCCACCGCCAGCGGCATCGTCGAGCCGTGGTTCGTGCACTCACCCCGCAGCCTGTGGCTCACGCGCGGCGTGTACCTCGCGCTCGGGCTGGTCGTGGCCCAGCGGGCCGGCAACCGGCCGCCCGCGCTGCTGGCGCTGTGGACCGGCGCCGCAGCCGGCACGATCTTCGTGTGGGCAACCACGACGATGCGCGCGATGTCGTGGGGCTGGCTCGGTTTCGTTCTCTACCCTCTGCGCCTGCTGGCCCCGGTCCTCGCGGGCTGGGTGCTGTCCTTCGTGATCGACCGGGTGAGGGCCCGTGGCTGATCTGCGCTGGAAACTCGTGCTCGGCGCACTCGCGCGCCTGCCCCAGGGCGCGATCTCGCGGCTCGTCGGACGCCTGGCCGATCTCACCATCCCGCGCGCACTGCGGCGACCGGTGCTCGGCACCTTCGCGCGCCTGGCCGGCATCGACGTGACGGAGGCGGCCGAGCCGATCGATGCCTACGCCACGCTCGACGCCTTCTTCGTGCGCAGGCTCCGCGCCGACGTGCGCTCGTGGCCGGATGCGCCGGACGTCATCGCGTCGCCCACCGACGGCATTCTCGGCGCGCTCGGCCGGATCGAGGATGGCACGCTCGTCCAGGCCAAGGGCATCCGGTACTCGGCCGCCGATCTGCTGGCCGATCCCGCCGAGGCGGGTCGCTTCGACGGCGGTTCCTTCGTGACCGTGTACCTGAGTCCCCGCCACTACCATCGCATCCACGCGCCCGTCGGCGGGGCCATCGCCACGGCGAGGCACGTGCCCGGCCGGCTGCTGCCCGTCAACGCGCCCGCCGTGGTGCGCTTTCCCGACCTGTTCGCCCGCAATGAGCGCGTGGTCTGCGAGATCGAGGCCGCGAGCGGCCCCGTCGCCGTCGTCGCGGTCGGGGCGATCAACGTGGGCAGGATCTCCGTCGCCTTCGACAGCGCGTGGGTCGGTCCCACTTCGCCGGAAGCCTCGCGCCACGAGGCCGACGCGGCGGGCGAAGTCCGGGTGTACCGACCGCCGCGTGACGTGCGGCGAGGCGCCGAAATCATGGCGTTCCACCTGGGTTCGACGGTCGTGCTGCTGATCGGGCCGGACGCGCCGCCGTTGCGGCCCGAACTCGAACCGGGCCGCGAGATCCGCCTGGGATCGCCTCTGACACACGGCGGTTGACCGTCCATGCGGCCGGTGGGATCCATGCAGCGCGGGTTGCGCGAGTCGGCGCCGACGCGCAGGTTCTGCCGCGCCGGTTTTCGCTCTCTCCCCGATGCCGGCATGACGTGGCGCAGCGTCCGAGGACGCTGAGCGTATTCGATCGAACATCACGGTCCATCGCGGAGGCATGCATGACGAGGCGGCTGCTCGCGCCGGCGTTGATCCTGTCGTTTTTGGCCTGCCAGGACGCAGCGGTACCGGGCCCGTTCGCGCCCGAAGAACCGGCGGCGTCGATCCAGGCCGGGCCGCTCAACATGGGCGACAGCATTCCCGGCGAATGGATCGTCGTGTTCAACCAGACGGCCAGCGCCGTACAGATCCGGCAGAACATCCTCACCCGGTACAACGGCCAGCTCCGCGCGGTCTACGGCGCCGCACTGCAGGGCTTCGCCGCTCGCCTGCCCGATGCGGCCGTCGACGAGTTGCGCCGCAACCCGGCCGTCGCGTACGTGGAGCCCGATCGCTGGGGCGGCATCGTGACGACGCAGACGCCCGCCGAGTGGGGCCTCGACCGGATCGACCAGCGCGATCTGCCGCTCTCGAACAGCTACACCTACAACACGACGGGCAATGGCGTGCGCGCCTACGTGCTGGACACCGGCGTCCGGCCCAGCCACAACGAGTTCGGCAGCCGCGCCTCGTTCATCCCGAACGGCGCCAACGGCGATTTCGTCGGCGACACGCACGGCACCAACAACGGCGCGCAGGACTGCCACGGACACGGCACGCACGTGTCCGGGACCATCGGCGGGACCACCTACGGCGTGGCCAAGAACGTACGCGTGGTGGTGGGGCGCGTCGTCAATTGCTCCGGTGGCGGGACCGTGTCGATGGCCATTGCCGGCGTCGACTGGATCCGGCAGAACGGCATCAAGCCGGCCGTAGTGAACATGAGCCTGGGCTACGGGAACGTGCAGTCTCTGCGGACCGCCGTCGAGAACGCGATTTCCGCCGGCTTCCACTTCGCCGTCGCCGCCGGGAACGGCGACATCTTCGGCAATCCGCAGAATGCCTGTAACCAGAGTCCGGCCGGTGCGCCGAACGCGAACACGGCCGGTGCCACCGACCGGACGGACCGCGAGGCCTCCTTCTCGAACTACGGCACCTGCGTCGACATCCTGGCGCCCGGCGTGGCCGTGACGTCCGCGTGGTACCAGAGCGACACGCAGCTCGCGACGATCAGCGGCACCTCGATGGCCTCGCCGCACGTGGCCGGCGTGGTCGCCCTCTACCTCGAGGCCAACCCCGGCCACTCGCCGGTCACCGTCTCCAACGCGATCAAGAACAACGCCAGCCTCAACAAGATCCAGCTGCACAGCGCCAGCCAGAACAACGGCACGGCCAACCGGCTCCTGTACATGGGCTTCATCACGGGTGGCGGAGGCGGGCCGGTCGCGCCCGTTGCGAACTACGTGTTCGACTGCGTCGGCCGGCTGTGCAACTTCGACGACGAGAGCACGGACGCGGACGGTACGATCAGCGCGGTGAGCTGGGACTTCGGCGATGGCCGTACATCGACCGCGCGCAGCCCGTCCCACACCTACAACCCGGGCGGCACGTTCAATGTCAAGCTGACGGTCACCGACAACAGCGGGTTGACCCACAACATCACGCGGTCGGTCTCCACGAACGGTTCCACGAACGGCTCGCCGCAGGCCAACTTCAAGTCATCGTGCCCGTCCACGACCTGCTCGTTCACGAACATCTCGGGCGACCCGGGCGGGTCCATCACCGGCAACCTCTGGGACTTCGGCGACGGCAGCACCTCGACAGCCCCGGCGCCTTCGCACAGCTACGCGGCACCGGGCACCTATCTGGTGACGCTGCGCGTGACCGACAACCAGGGCGCCCTGCACTGGAAATCCATGCCCGTGGTGGTCAGTACGTCGAACGGCAATCCGTTCGCCAGCTTCACGTTCCCGGCCAGCGGCCTGACCGTGGACTTCACGGATTTCAGCACGGACGATGGCAGCATCACCGCCCGGTTCTGGGCGTTCGGCGACGGCGTGACATCGACCGCACAGAATCCGTCCCACACCTTCGCCGCGACGGGCAGCTACATGGTGGATCTGACGGTGACGGACAACCAGGGCGCGAAGCACACGCGCAGCCGTCTGATCCAGGTGGCCGGAGCCTCCAACACGCCGCCCGTGGCGAGCTTCACCTGGTCGTGCACGAACCTGGCGTGCGCGTTCACGGACACCAGCACCGACGCGGACGGGTCCGTGACCGGCTGGAGCTGGAACTTCGGCGACGGTAACACCTCGACGGCCCGGCACCCGTCTCACACCTACGCCGCGGCGGGGACCTACACGGTGACGCTGACCGTCACGGACAACCTCGGTGCCACGAACAGCACGAGTCAGTCCGTCACCGTGTCGGCCGCGAACGTGGGGCCAACCGCCGACTTCACCTTCTCGTGCGCAGGGCCGCTGTGCGGCTTCGATGACGAGAGCACTCCCGGGGACACGCGCATCGTCTCGGTGGCCTGGGAGATGGGCGATGGGACGCTTTCCAACCTGACGAGCCCGAACCACACCTACGCGGCCGCCGGCACGTACAACGTGCGCGTGACGGCGACCGACGCCGACGGCGACAGCCACAGCCGCACCCGCGCCGTGACGGTCGCGGCCAGCTCGAGCAACACGCCCCCCTCGGCCAACCTGCGCTACACGGCCAACGGCTCGCTGAACTACAGCTTCACGGACATCAGCGGAGACCCGGGTGGCTCGATCGCCTCGCGTATGTGGGACTTCGGCGACGGGACCACGTCCACGCAGAGGACGCCGAGCAGGACGTTCGCCGCGCCCGGCACGTACCGGGTCACACTGCGCGCGACCGACAACCAGGGCGTCCACAACTGGCAGTCGGTCGAGATCGTCGTGACGGCGGGAGATACGAATCAGCCGCCGTTCGCCAGCTTCACGTTCCCGAACACGGGCCTGACCGTCAACTTCAGCAACTTCAGCACGGACGACGGCAGCATCGCCGCATCGTACTGGGAATTCGGGGACGGCAATACCTCCAACGCGACCTCGCCGACGCACACCTACGCGGCCGCCGGCACGTACCTGGTCAGCCTGGTCGTGACCGACAACCAGGGCCGGAAGCACGCCAGGACACGGCACATCATCGTGCCCTGACCGGGAGCCTCAATCGAGCGGATCCGCCGACCACTGGTGGATCCGCTCGATGCGACCGGCCGCGACGGTCGTCGCAACGCGCGCCGGCCCCAGCGAGGGCGAGAACAGCGTCCATGGGGCCGCCGTTTCGTCCGCCGTCCGCCGCCAGGGTCGTGCAGGACGCGGCCAGTCGAACGGCAGCGGATCCGCCGTCAGGAAGAGCCGTCCACCCAGAGCCTTGATCACGGCCTCACGCTGGGTCCATGCGTGGAGGAAAGCCGCTCGTCGTTCATCGGCCGGCAGGTTGTCGAGCATGGCGAGCGTCGCCGGGCCGAACACGCGGCGCGCGATGCGTCCGGCGGCCCGGACGGCGCGCAGGCGCTCGACGTCCACACCCACCTCCACGCCGCGAGCCAGCGCGATGAGGATCGTGTCCTCGGCATGGCTCAGGCTGATGCACAGCCCGGTCTCGGCGGGCACGGCGATGGCCGGTTTGCCCGCCGGCGAATAGGCGAAGCGGATCGACCGCGGCGGTGCGCCGAGCACGTCGCCGAGCACACGGCGCAGGAGCACTCGGCCGGCGATGTAACGGAGACGCGCTTCGGGTCGGGCGAGCCGCGCTGCGCGCTGCTTTTCGTCGGGCGGCAGCTCGCCTTCGGAATCCGCCAGCGTGTTGTCTGCCACCGTAGTACGGCCATGCCAGAGGTGCAGCTCGAGCGGCTGCACGACGGGCGCAGCGGGTGCCGTCCGCCAGGTGTTGACCGCGATCGAAACGCTCAAGTCGTCGGGCATCGCGGACCGAGAATCATCGATGTTCGGAGGTGCACGGCATCGTCCAAGCCTTGGCGCCCGTGGGCGTTCCACCTGTCTCCCGTATTGCGTATTGGTTAAAAAGCAATATACATTGTAGTCGCGTAAGTCGCGGCAAGCTGACCTTGTCGCGAATCCATGCCCTCTGAGGGAGAGGTCCAATGGCAGCAAGGAAGAAGGGTCGCAAGAAAGCGGCCCGCCGCCCGGCTAAGAAGGCGGCGCGCAAGAAGGCGACGCGCAGGAAGACGGCGCGCAAGAAGGTCGCGAAGAAGGCGACACGTCGCGCGAGGAAAGTCGTGCGTCGCGCGAAGAAGGCCGTCCGCCGCGGCAAGAAGGCCGTGCGTCGGGGCCGCAAGAAGGTCGCGCGCAAGAAGGCCGTGCGCCGTGGCCGCAAGAAGGTCGCGCGCAAGAAGGCGACCCGGAAGAAGGCTGCGAAGAAGGCGACACGCCGCAAGGGTGGCCGTCGTAAGGCGGCGAAGAAGGCAGCCAAGAAGGGCAAGAAGAAGGCGGCCAAGAAGGCCAAGAAGAAGGCTGCCAAGCGTAAGCCGAACCCGGCGTTCATGAAGGCCATGACACCGAGCTCGGATCTGGCCGCGATCGTCGGGAGCTCCCCGATGCCGCGGACGGAAGTCACCAAGAAGCTCTGGGCGTACATCAAGAAGCACAACCTGCAGGACGCCAAAGAGCGCCGCATGATCAACGCCGATGACAAGCTGCGCAGGGTCCTCGGCAAGTCCCGCGTCTCGATGTTCGAGATGACCCGGCTGGTGAATGCGCACCTGAAGTAGCCGGCAGCGGGATCAGCAGGAAGGACGGAGGGCGTGCCCGAGGGTGCGCCCTCCGTCGTTTGGTGGCCTCGCGACACCACGTCGTCGGGGCGTCCCCGTGCAGCCTGGCAGGGATCTCTGGGACAGGAATCACACAGCATCGACCGCGCCGGCCTCGAGGCGCGTCTCGGTCGCGATCGTCTCGAGCGGGCCGTCCCGCTCGCGCCGCTGACGACGTTCCGGATCGGCGGACCAGCCGCGCTGCTGTACCGGGCACGCACCGCGGACGAGTTGTGTCAGGCCGTCGTGGCGGCGCGTGAGCTGGGCGTGCCGCACTTCGTGCTGGGTCGCGGCGCGAACATCCTGGTCGGTGACCACGGCTTCCATGGGCTGGTCATCCGCGCGGAAGTCGGTGGCATCGAGTTCCTGCCCGGCCAGCGCGTCCGGGCTGGCGCGGGCATCGACACGTTCCCCGATCTGATCGCTGCCAGTGTCGCGCGCGGGCTGGGTGGCCTGCACCACTACGTCGGCATCCCGAGCACGGTGGGCGGCGCGATCTGGCAGAACCTGCACTTCCTGTCACCGCCACCAGCGCGCGAGCGGACCTGCTTCATTGCGGAGGTCGTCGAGTCGTGCGATATCCTGACGGCGGAAGGCGAGCGGCGTGAGGTCGACGCCGAGTATTTCCGGTTCGGCTACGACTACAGCATTCTGCACGACCGGCCCGACATCGTGCTGTCCGCGACGTTCCGGCTGGCGCCGGAGCCGGTCGAGACGCTGCGCTTCGTCATCCGCGAGAACCTGCGCTGGCGGGATGAGCGGCACCCGGATCTCTGGCTCTACCCGTGCGCGGGCTCGATCTTCCGCAAGATCGACGGGATCGGGGCCGGGCGCCTGATCGACGAGTGCGGCCTCAAGGGTCACGTGCTGGGCAACGCCCAGATCTTCCACAAGCACGCCAACATCATCGTGAACCTGGGTGGCGCGACCGCGGCGGAGGTACGCGCGCTCATGGACCTGGCACAGGAGACCGTGGCCCGCCAGTTGGGCTACACGCTCGTCCCGGAGATCGGCCTGATCGGCGAGTTCTGAGGTGGGTGGCGGTGGATCAGTTGACGGCGCGCAGCTCGACGCGGAACACGAGGATCGAGTTGGCCGGGATCGGACCGACCGCGCGGTTGCCGTAGCCGAGTGATGGCGGGATCACGAGCTTGCGAACGCCGCCCACGCGCATCCCGGTCACGCCCTCGTCCCAGCCGCGGATGACCTGGCCGAAGCCGAGCGTGAACTGGAACGGCTGGGCCGGATTCGTCCGGCCGTCGAAGCGCGTGCCGTCCGGCAGCCAGCCCTCGTAGAGCACACTGACCAGGCGGCCGCTGGCCGCCGTCGTGCCGTTCCCCGTGGTGACGTCCTCGAAGTACAGGCCGCTCGACGTGCGCGTCATCCGGTTGAGATCGATATCGAGCGCGGGCGCGAACGTCGTGTTGCGCGGATCAGGACCGGATGGGTCATCGCCGCCGCAACCGAAGGCGGCGGCCAGCAGGAACGCGAGCAGCGTGAGACGCATGTCCGGCGCAGGTGCGGGGGAACGGGGCGCCCGGCCCGTGGACCGGGCCGGGCACCGGATGACTGCAATGCGGCGATCAGGTCAGGGAACTTCGACCTGCCTGCCGACAATGAACTTCTTGTACAACCAGAGCAGCAGCAGCGCGCCCAGGATCGAGCCGATCCAGCCGCCGCCCAGACCGGGCAGAAGCATCGAGCCGACGACGGAGCCGGCCATGCCCAGCAGGATCGTGGCGATGATGCCGCCCGGATCCTTGCCCGGCATGATCCACTTGGCGATCGCGCCGACGATGCCGCCGAAAATGATGAAGCCGATCAAGCCCATCTCATCCTCCCGAAGAATGGCATGCGATCAACCTGCGGCGTGAACGCCGCGCGCGCCAGCGCCAGCCTCGCCCGAGCCGTAAATCACAGTCCGAACACGCGCGAGCGCACGGCCACACCGGCGCCCGACCCGTCAATCGTAGGCCGGCTTCTTGTCGTTACCGAGGTGCTTGAGCACTTTCCAGCCCAGCCACACGACCAGCGCGATCGGCAGGACCGTGAACATCATGAAGGACAGGAATCCCCAGATCGCGCCGAAAAGCGCCATCAGCACCTTGACGGTGATCAGCCCGATCACCGCGAGCACGCTCCCGGTCAGGAGCCTGGAACCGAAAACGGACATGAGCCAACTCCGTGGTCGAATGTGGGTCCCGGTCTCCCTACGATGACGTCGCCCCGCCGGATTCATGCACGGGCGGCCGGGCGGCGGGCCGGGCTCGACCACGCCGCGAAGATCGGGGCGGATCCGCGGCCCGGCAAGCCGGTCCCTCGTCCGTCCGCGCGGCGCTGGCTGCCCGCACTGGTGCTCATCGCCGTGTTCGCGCCGGCCTGCGCTTCGGTGCGCCACACGTTCCGCTCACTGCGCGATCCGGAATGGGCGATGGCGCAGCAGGTGGTCATCCACCGGGACCGCTGGGGCGTGCCCCACATCGAGGGCCGCACGGACGCGGCCGCCGTGTTCGGCCTGGCCTGGGCCCAGGCGGAGGACAACTTCTGGCAGCTCGAGGAGGATTTCATCTGGGCGCTCGGACGCGGCGCGCAGGTGTACGGCGAGTCGGAAGTGGCGTTCGATCTGGTGCGGGCCGCGTTCGAGGTCGAACGGCTGTCGCGCGAGGAGTACGCCCGCGAGCCCGCCGAGCGGCGCGCGCTCTGGGACGCGTACGCAGCCGGCCTGAACTACTGGGTCCGGCTGCACCCCGATCAGCCACGCCTGCTGCGCAGGTTCGAGCCGTGGTTCGTGTTTGCCCTGTTCCGCGGCGTGTCCGACGGGACGGTCGTGGACGGCGTGCGCCTGCGCGATGTGATCGCGACACCGATCGGCGCCGACGAGCCCGTCGATTCGTCGCGTGCAGGGCCGCTGCCGGCCGTGCCCGCCGACCCGCGGGCCGGGCTCATGGCCGGCGACGGCTCCAACGCGTGGGCCATCGCGCCCGAGCGGACGCGCGACGGCCACGCGCTGCTGTTCCTGAACCCGCACGTCTCGTTCTTCGGCGGCGGGCAGCGCTGGGAGGTCCACCTGGCCAGCGCGACGGGCTGGGCCGTCGCCGGCTTCGCGATCCTCGGGACCCCGCTCGTGCGGTCCGGCCACAACGAGGCCGTCGCATGGACCCACACCAACACGGGCGCGGACGCGCAGGACGCGTGGCTGCTCCACTTCGATCACGAAACGGATCCCCTGGCCTACCGCTGGGGTGACGACTGGCGCCGTGCCACCGAGATCGAGACGGATGTGCTCATCCGCACCGACTCGGGCATGGTTCGCCGGCGCTACCGCTTCCTGCGCACGCACCTCGGCCCCGTCGTCGGCTCAGCGGATGGCCGGCGCTTCGTGGTGCGCATCGCGCGCTTCGAGGAAGGCGGCTCGCTCCAGCAGTGGTACGCGATGAGCCGGGCGCAATCGCTGGACGCGTTCCGCGCCGCGCTCGCACAGACCGCATTCCCGATCTCCAACACGGTCTACGCGGATCGTGAGGGCAACATCATGTACGTGCACGGGAACGCCGTGCCGAGGCGCGACACGCGCTTCGACTGGACGCAACCCGTAGACGGCGCGGATCCGGCGACGGAGTGGCAGGGCTACCACGACCTGGACGAACTGCCGCAACTGGTCAACCCGCCAGCCGGCTGGATCCAGAACACGAATGCCACGCCGTTCCTGGCGACGGGCGAAGGGTCGAACCTCGATCCGGCCGCGTACCCGTCGTACATGGCCAGGGAAGGGGACAACGCGCGGGCGCGGACGTCGCGCGAGATCCTCGCGCAGCAGTCGGCGTGGACGGTGCAGGCGCTCGAGGCAGCGGCGTTCGACACGCGGGTTCCCGGCGTCCAGGCGCGCATCGACCAGCTCATCGACGCGTGGGAGCGCCAGGGCGCGACCGCGTCGGAGCGCATGGCCGCGCTCGACCCGCTCGTCGATCGGCTGCGCACATGGGATGGCGTGAGCAGCACGGAATCCACGGCCATGACGGCCTACATGCTGTGGCAGGAGGAACTCCAGAACGGCTCCGACGGCGAGGCGGTGGAAGGCGGCATCGCGCCACCGCTGCTCGCGCTCGAGCGGGCCGCAACCCGCCTGCGCGAGGCCTGGGACACGCTGCTCGTGCCGTGGGGCGAGGTGAACCGGTTGCAGCGCCAGCACACGAGCGGCACCACGCCGTTCGATGACCGCCAGCCCAGTCTGCCGATCGCGGGCGCGCCCCCCTCGACCGGCATGATCTTCGCCTTCAGCACGCGTCCCGGACCCGACGGCCGGCGCCGCTACGGCGTGCGCGGGCACACCTGGGTCGGCATCGTCGAGCTCGCGCCGCAGGTGCGTGCGCGCACGATCGTCCCGTTCGGGCAGAGCGCCGATCCGGACTCGCCGCACTGGTTCGACCAGGCCCCGCTCTACGCGCGCGGCGCGTTCAAGGACGCGTGGTTCACCCCGCACGACGTGGCGGCCCACACCGAGCGCAGCTACCATCCCGGAGACGTCGAGCTGCAGGAGCCTGCGTGAGGGCGTTGAAACGGGCGGCGTCCGCAGCCGTAAGGAACGGGGGCGCCGATCCGAGCGCCTCATCAAGCCTGGAGGAGGTCCACGTGGAAGAGGAACGCAACGAAAACGGGTCACGCGTGCGTGACGCGCTCAACGATCTGCAGACGCGGCTCGAGGCCGCAGTCGACGAGATCCGGCCCAAGCTGCGCCGCGCCTTCGACGAGCTGGATGCGCGCGTCGATGAGGCCGTGGCCGACATCCGGCCGCGCGCGCGGGCCGCGCTCGGCGACGTGCAGCCCAGGGTCGACCAGTTCGTGGCCGACGTGCAGCCTCGCCTGGATTCGCTGCTGCAGCGCGTGCAGGCCCGCATCGACGAGCTGCGCCACGATCTCGACGAGCGCGCCGCCCGTTCGGCCAGCCGCGAGGCCCGCGGCCCGGCCGGCGAACTCACCTCGGGCGACGACGCGGACCGGCCGGACGACGAGGACGCGGCCGGCGCCTAGACGCGCCGCACCCAGGCATGGCCGGACACACGGTCGGCATGACGCGCCTGACGGTTACGCGCGGGGACATTACGACGCAGGACGTCGACGCGATCGTCAACGCCGCGAATTCCACGCTGCTGGGCGGCGGTGGTGTGGATGGCGCCATCCACCGGCGCGGCGGCCCGGAGATCCTGGAGGCGTGCCGCGCTCTGCGCGCCGGCCCGCTGGCCGACGGGCTGCCGCCCGGTGAGGCCGTGGCCACGACGGCCGGCGCGCTGCCGTCGAAACGCGTGATCCACACGGTCGGGCCGGTGTGGCACGGCGGGCAGTCGGGCGAGGAGGACGTGCTGCGCAGCGCCTTCGAAAACTCGCTCGAACGCGCCCGCGAGGAAGGCCTTCGGACGATCGCCTTCCCGGCCATCAGCACGGGCGCGTACGGTTACCCGGCCGAAGCTGCCGCCGAGGCCGCCGTGACCGCGGTGCGCGACTGGGTGCTCGCGAACCCGGGCGCGCTCGAGGAGGTCCGCTTCGTGCAGTTCTCGGAGCACGCGCACCGGACGTGGTCCCGGATGCTGGAGGACGTGCTCGACCCGGGCTGATCCGACGCGGACCGCCGTGCGCCCCCGTGCCGGTTCGCGATGAGAATGTGGTGCGTCAGCCCGCTCGCGTGCGCCGGCGAGGCCACGGGAAGAAGGGCAGCCGCATGGCCAGCAGCAGCGCGACGAGCGCCGCGAAGATCCACACGTCCTGCCCGGTCACCTTCGACGCGACCTTCCAGTAGAAGTGCAGCACACCCAGCGGCACGATGACGTAGATCAATCGATGCAGGTGCGTCCAGCGCCGGCCCAGCCGCCGGATCCAGCCTTTCGTCGACGTCACCGCCAGCGGGATGAGCAGGACGAAAGCCGTGAAGCCAACCGTGATGTACGGCCGCTCCAGGATGTCCTCGACGATGTACGAGAACGCGAAGAACTGGTCCAGCACGATGTACGTCAGAAAGTGCAGGCAAGCGTAGAAGAAGGCGAAAAGTCCGATCAGCCGGCGCAACTTGATGAGCGGGTTGTAGCCCGTGAGGCGGCGCAGCGGCGTGACGGCCAGCGACGCGGTGAGCAGACACAGCGTCGTGTAGCCCGTCCAGTTGGTGATCAGTTCGATCGGGTTGGCGGTCAGGTCATCGAGGAAGAAACGGATCAGCAGAATCAGCGCCGGCGTGAGCGCGGCCGCCCAGATCAGCGGCTTGATGTAGCGCGGCAACCGCTGCGGCCCCGTGCGACGGACCGCACGCGCGGTACTCCCGCCCGCGGCCGGGCCGCCTGACGTCGCCTCGCCGGCCGCTGTCTCCGCCGCCGCACCGCCGTCGACGCCGGCCACCGCCGCCCCGGACCCA
>JBFFZF010000106.1:0-15914 GCA_041568755.1 Longimicrobiales bacterium
GCCGCCGCGCAGCGCGATGATCCGATCCGCGCGCGCCGCGAGCGCTTCATCGTGCGTGACCAGCACGAGCGTCGAATCTGTCGAGTCGTGCAGCTCGGCAAGCAGCGCGATGACCGTCGCGCCCGTCTCCGCGTCGAGATTGCCGGTCGGCTCGTCGGCAAACAGGATGCGCGGCCGGTTCGCGAACGCGCGCGCGATCGCCACGCGCTGCTGCTCGCCGCCCGAGAGCTGCGCGGGATAGTGGTGCAGCCGATCGCCGAGTCCGACGCGGCCGAGCAGGTCGGATGCGCGCTCGCCCGCGCCGTCCAGCGCGCCGTCCCGTTGCGCGAGTTCGAGGGGCACGCGCACGTTCTCCAGGGCGGTCAGCGTGGGGATGAGCTGGAACGTCTGGAACACGAAGCCGATGCGCTCCGCGCGAAACCTGGCGCGCGCGTCCTCGGTAAGAGCGCCCAGATCGAGACCGTCGATGACGACGGAACCCGTGGACGGCAGATCGAGCCCGGCCAGCAGCCCCAGCAGCGTCGTCTTGCCGCTGCCCGATGGGCCGACGATCGCGACGAACTCGCCCGACGCGATCTCGAGTTCGACGTCCTTGAGCACGTCCAGCACGCGGGAACCGCTGCGGTACGTGCGCGACAATCCATGCACCAGAATCGACATGCGGCCTAATGGTACCGTGCGCGCGACCCCTGGATCCGCCCAGCTGCGGGCAACGCTCTCCAGGCCCGGGCGCGCGTCACGATCGCGTTCCGGCCGCAGCGCCGCCTGGACCCTGATCCTCGCCTGCGCTGTCGCCGGCGCCTGCGCGCCAGCGGAGGAAGCGGGCAGCCTACCCCGGGACGCGCAGGCCGGCGCAGCACCGGACGCGGCCGCGCCGGGCGCCGACCCCGCCGCCACGGCCCCATCCGCCGCGCCGGACCGCGCCGGACATGAGGTCGTCCTGTTCCTGGGCACGAGCCTGACCGCCGGCTACGGCCTCGATCCGGACCTCGCCTTCCCCGCGCTCATCCAGGCCGAGATCGATCGCGCCGGACTGCCCTTCCGCGTCGTCAACGCCGGCCTGAGCGGCGAAACCTCCGCCGGCGGCCTGCGCCGCCTCGACTGGTCGCTCCGCGACCGCGTCGCCGCGCTCGTCCTCGAACTGGGCGCCAACGACGGCCTGCGCGGACTCCAGACCCGACAGATGGAGGACAACCTGACTACCATCATCCAGCGTACCCGCGAGCGCTGGCCCGACGCGACCATCGTCCTGGCTGGCATGGAAGCCCCACCCAATCTCGGAACCGACTACGTCTCCGCGTTCCGCGAAGTCTTCCCCCGCATCGCCCGCGAGCAGAACGCACTCCTCATCCCGTTCCTGCTCGAGGACGTTGCCGGCATCCCTTCCCTCAACCTCGACGACCGCATCCACCCCAACCCGGATGGCCACCGCATCATCGCCCGGACCGTGTGGAAAACCCTGCACCCGGCCCTGCTGGAACGGATCCCGCGGGCGTCTTCGCGCTGAGAGAATCCCCTGCCGGCGATATCCACAGTGGGCTGTGGAAACCCGCCGGCCAGAGCTGTGGGAACGCCGTGGAAACATCGTGGGAAGGCTGTGGACACGGTGTGGACAGTATGTGGGGAGCGGAACGCGCGTGTGGGGAACCGGCGGGTCGTCCGTCCGCGGCGGTCTGCCGGAACGGGCAGATCAGCGCGCGAACATGTTGCGGACGACGAACCACACGTTGGCCGGTCGCTCGGCCAGGCGGCGGACGTACCACGGGAACCATTCTTCGCCGTAGCTGACCAGGACGCGGACGCGGTGACCCTCGCGGGCCAGGCGGACCTGGGCGGGGGCCTGGATGCCGTAGAGCATCTGGATCTCGTAGCCGTCGCGCGGGACGTCGTCGGTCTCGGCGGTAGCGGCGAGGAGCCGCATGAGCTCGATGTCGTGGGACCCGAGGCCGGGACGGGGCCCATCGGGGATGCGACGGGTCGCCGCCAGGAGTTTTCGGCCGAGCCTGAAGAAGTTCTGATCGACGTCGCGCTTCTTCGGGTACGCGATCTCGGCCGGTTCGTTGTACGCGCCCTTGACCAGGCGGATGGCGACGGTCCGCTCGAGGAGGCGGTCGAGGTCGGCCTCGGTGCGGTACAGGTAGGCCTGCAGGCAGAGTCCGACGTTGCGGTGGCGGTCGAGCAGCCCATCGAACATGGCCAGGGTGCGGTCGACGTAGGAGCTGTCCTCCATGTCGATCCAGAGCGTGTTGCCGGCGGCCTCGACGTGGGCGGCGATGCGGCAGACGTTGTCGAAGGCGGTCGTCTCGGACAGGTCCAGGCCGAGCTGCGTGGGTTTGATGGAGATCTGAGCGGGCAGTCCGCCGTCCCGGATCATGTCGGTGACCATGAGGTAGTGCTCGACGACGGCAGCGGCGTCCTCGGGGGAGGTGACGTTCTCGCCCAGCCGGGTCAGGATCGTGCCCTCGATGACCGGGTCCCGGTTGCGGGTCGCGTCGAGGGCGGCCTCCGGGGTGGTCCCCGGCATGAAGCGCCGGACGGCGGCCTGGGCGAAGCGATACTTCGGGAACCGTTGCGCGAGCCATTTGTTGCGGGAGGCCCAGAGGAGAGCCTGTCGGGCCAGCGCCATCGGCTGTCTCCTGCGTCGTGAGTGTGAAACCGTGCCCGGGCGGGCGGCGGAATGTAGGGTGGGAGCAGGTCCCCGCGAAAGCGAACGCGGGGCGGGCGCGGCGCTATGTTGACGGTACGCCGGTGTGCGGCGGCCACCCGGCCGGACAGGAGTGAGCGGTATGGAAAGCAGGCCGACGGGCATGCGGCTGCAGGTCGCGGGCGCGAAATCGGACGATGTCGGAACCGGAACGGCGAGGCTGACGCGCAAGGCGCTGCACGCGCTGGGTGCGCGCGAAGGCGATGTCATCGAGGTGCGTGGCAAACGACTGACGGCCGCGCTGGTGCTCGCGTCGTATCCGGAAGACGAGGGCATGGACGTTGTCCGGCTGGACGGCCTGCAGCGGGCGAATGCAGGTGTGAGCATCGGCGATCACGTGGACGCACGGCTGGCGGATCCGCGGCCCGCCCGGCGCGTGCAGCTCGCGCCGGCGCAGCGTTCGCTCCGGCTGGTCGGAAGCGGGGACACGCTGCGCAGGACGCTGTCCCGGCGCCCGCTCGTCGCGGGTGATGTGCTGTCGACGTCGATCTACCGCCGCAACAGCAGCGAAGAGAGCGGCAGCATGTCGGAGGACCTGTTCCGCATGCTGTTCGACCAGCCCGCGTTCGGATTGCAGGAGATCCGGCTGCAGGTCGTGGGCACGAGCCCGCGCGGCATCGTGCAGATCCGCGAGGCCACCGAGATCGAACTGCTTCCCGAGTACGTCGAGCTGGAGCAGCCGCGCAAGGCGGACGTCACGTACGATGACATCGGTGGGCTGCGCGACACGCTGCATCAGGTGCGCGAGCTGATCGAGCTGCCGCTCAAGCACCCCGAGCTGTTCCAGCGGCTGGGCATCGATCCACCGAAGGGTGTTCTGCTGTACGGTCCGCCCGGCACGGGCAAGACGCTGGTGGCGAGGGCGGTCGCCAACGAGGCCGAGGCGACGTTCTTCCACATCGCGGGCCCGGAGATCATGGGCCGCTTCTACGGCGAATCGGAGCAGCGCCTGCGCGAGATCTTCCAGGAAGCCAGGCAGCGCTCGCCGGCGATCATCTTCATCGATGAGATCGACTCGATCGCGCCGAAGCGCGAGCACGTGACCGGCGAAGTCGAGCGTCGTGTCGTGGCGCAGCTGCTCGCGCTGATGGACGGGCTCGAGCCGCGGCAGAACGTCGTCGTCATCGGGGCGACCAACCGGCTGGACGCGCTGGATGAAGCGCTGCGCCGGCCGGGCCGCTTCGATCGCGAGATCGTCGCGGGCGTTCCCGACGTGGCGGGCCGGCGCGAGATCCTGGCGGTGCACACGCGCGGTATGCCGTTGGCCGACGGCGTCGATCTGGATGTTCTGGCGCGCACCACGTACGGCTTCGTCGGTGCGGATCTGGCCGCGCTCGCGCGCGAGGCGGCGATGGAGACGCTGCGGCGCGCGTTGCCGGGCCTCGATCTGGATGGTCCGGAGATCCCGACGCACGCGCTGACGGCGTTGAGCGTGACGGGCGACGATTTCCAGTCCGCGCTGCGCCGCGTCCAGCCGTCCGCGCTGCGCGAGATCATGATCGAGGCGCCCAGCGTCGGCTGGGACGATGTCGGTGGACTGGAAGCGGCGAAGCAGCGCCTGCGCGAGGGCGTCGAGTTGCCGCTCCGCCACCCCGATGCCTTCGAACGGATCGGCATCCGGGCGGCCAAGGGGTTCCTGCTCTACGGCCCGCCGGGCACCGGCAAGACGCTGCTGGCCAAGGCCGTCGCGCACGAGGCGGAAGCCAACTTCATTGCCGCGAAATCATCGGACCTGCTGTCCAAGTGGTACGGCGAATCGGAGCGGCAGGTCTCGCGGCTGTTCGCGCGCGCGCGCCAGGTCGCGCCCACCGTGATCTTCATCGACGAGATCGATTCGCTCGCGCCGGAGCGCGGTGGGGGACTGGGCGAGCCGGCCGTGACGGAGCGTGTGGTCAACACGATACTCGCCGAGATGGACGGTCTCGAAGAGCTGCGCGGCGTCGTCGTCATCGGCGCGACCAACCGGCCCACGCTCATCGATCCGGCCCTGCTCCGGCCCGGCCGGTTCGACGAACTGATCTACGTGCCTGTGCCCGACGAGGAAGGCCGCCGCATCATCCTGCGCATCCACACGGCGCGCATGCCCCTGGACGGCGATGTGCGGCTGGACGCGCTCGTCGAGCGCACGCAGGGCTACACCGGGGCGGACCTCGAGGACCTGGTGCGCCGCGCGGGCCTGATGGCGCTGCGCGAGGACGCCGACGCCGACCTCGTGCCGCACCGCTTCTTCGAGGCCGCGCTCGAGGAGACGCGCGCGTCCGTGACCGAAGAGATGGAGAAAGAGTACCGCCAGCTCGCGGAGACGCTCAAACGCGAGCACCCGCGCGGCCACCCCCGCATCGGGTTCCAGGTCTGACCGCTCAGCCGAACAGCAGCCGCACGACCCACACCGCGATGATCATGGCGGCGATGTCCGCGGTCAGACCGGCGGAGATCGCGTGCCGCGTCTTCTTGATGTTCACGGCGCCGAAGTAGACCGCGATCACGTAGAACGTCGTCTCGGTCGAGCCGAACATCACCGCCGCCATCTTCACGAAGATCGAGTCTTCGCCGTACTGGTTGATCATGTCGACGACCAGACCGGCCGAGCCCGAGCCGGTCAGTGGCCGCACGATCGCCATCGGCAGAACCTCGCCCGGGAAGCCGATGAGCGAGAGCACGGGCTCGAGCGCGGCCACGAGGAAGTCCATCGCGCCGCTCGCGCGGAACATGCCGATCGCGAACAGGATCGCGACGAGATAGGGGATGATGCGGACCGCGACCTGGAAGCCTTCCTTGGCGCCTTCGACGAAGCTCTCGTAGACCGGCACCCGCTTGTAGAGCCCGTAGAGCGGGAAACCCACGACGATGAGCGGGATGACGAAGAAGGAGAGCAGGCCGATCAGATTGCGCAGCGTTTCCATGGCCGCCTCCTCACGCGCCCGGCGCCGCGGCGGGCTCCGGGCCCTGCGGCGGCGGGTTGCGGTTGGGGTCGGACGCGCGCGCGCCGGGCAGACGGCCGTACAGCTTCGCCGCCGCGATCGCGATCACGAGCGACAGCCCGGTCGTGATGATGATCGCGAAGATGAGCTGGTTGATCTGCAGCCCCAGCAACGCGAGGAGCAGCACCGGCGGCACGAGCTGCACGCTCGCCGTGTTGATGGCGAGCAGCATGACCATCGCGTTCGTCGCCGTGTCATCGGTGGGGTTGAGCGTCTGCAGTTCCTCCATCGCCTTGATCCCGAACGGCGTCGCGGCATTGCCCAGGCCGAAGACGTTGGCCGTCAGATTGAGCGCGATCATGCCCAGCGCGGGATGGTCCGCCGGCACGTCCGGGAAGAGCGGCCGGAGGATGGGCCGGACCAGTTTGACGAGCGCGTAAATGACGCCGGCGTCCTCGGCGATCTTGAGCAGGCCGAGGAACAGCGCCAGCACGCCGATCAGGCCCAGCGCAATCTCGGCCGCGGTCTCCGCGAAGTCGAGCGCCGCGGCGGAGATCGCGTTCATCTTGACGAACCGGACCGGCTCGAAACGCACGCCGGCCGCCGCGGTCGCGCCGGGTTCCGCACCCGGTGACGTGAAGTCGATGAGGGTGCCCTGCAGCTCTTCGTTGCGCGATTGCGAGACGCCGCGGATCGTGGTGAGCGGCTGCGGCAGGCTGGCGTTCGCGGCGAAACGCAGCAGCGTGCCCTCCTGCGTCTGCACGAGCGTACCGGCGTAGCCGGCCTGGGGCCTGGCCTCCGTGCCGTAGAACGTGCCGTACGTCGCGCCATCGATGCGGATCGTGACCGGCACGAGGCGGGCGTCCGCGTCATGACCTTCGGCGAACTCGAGTTGTACGGGCAGCGCCTGACCGTTCCGGTACGTGTCGCGCGAGAGATCGCGAAAGTCGGTGACGCCCGCGAACAACAGGCTGGACACGATGAGGGCGGCCCAGATGTAGTTGAGCATGGCTCGTCCGCGTGCGGGTGACGCGACCCGGCCGGCCGGGCCGCGGCCGGCAATCTAGGGCGCGCGCCCCACGCGCGCCGGCCGGATGTCAGGGGACCGGCGGCAGGCCCGGCATCGCGGCGTCCTCGAGCAGGTCGAGCAACTCGCGCATGTGCTCCCGCACGCTGGCCGTGCGCCAGCGCCAGACGGCGGCGACGAGGCCGGCGGCCGCGCCGGCGACCAGGACGAGAACCGCGAGCCGGACACCGCCGGGTCCCGAGGCCATCTGCGAGACCATGGCGGCGCCCAGGACCCCGATCAGCCCGGCCCCCACGAACAGCTCGCGGGCCAGGTCCAGGATCACGCGCACGCGCGTCTCCTCCGCCGAGCGCACGACGCCGACGTACATGCGCCCGTTGCGGTCGTACCAGTCCAGCCAGTTGTAGCCCTGACGCACCAACCCGACACGGTTGACCACCCGGTCCGCGCGGCGCGCGATCCGGGCCAGCTCACGGTCCGTCAGGTGCCGGGGAATGCGCCGCTCCTCGTGCAGCACGAGCGGCAGCCCGAGGACGCGGCTGGCCGACCGGCTGGCGGCACGCGCAGCCGTCACGTTGGCTGCGGCGCGCTCCACTTCGCGCGGGTCAATGCCGACCTCGCGCGCCGCTTCGATGATCTCCTCGAGCGTGTGGCCGGAGCCCGCGCTCTCCCGCGTCAGTCCGGCATCGGCCCGCGTCGCGTCCTCCAGGATGCGGCGCATCTCATCGTCCGAAAACCGTCGGGGTCCCTCCGGCGAGGCCATCGCGCCTCCTGCAGAGAAAGCGCTCACGCGAGAACGCGCGAGCGCAGCCGAACGGCGGACCGCGTGTCAGCCCTCGCCCACCTTCGTGACGGGTGCCGAAGGCGCCGCTTCGAGCCGGCCGCCGCGCACCGTCGCCCCGACCACGATCGCCGCGCCCACCAGAACCAGATTCTTGATGATGTACTGGCCCTCCAGCGTCGGCGAGTGCGGGAACGCGGTGAACGTCTCGGCGGGGAACATCAGCAGCGGCAGCATCGTGCCCGGCATCTGCACGAACAGCAGCAGCAGCGTGAAACGCAGGTAGCGGCCCGTCAGCAGACCCAGCCCGATCAGCGATTCCCACGCCGCCAGCACGGGCAGACCCAAGGCCGGCGTCACCACGCCGAACGTCAGCTGCTCGATGGTGCGCGTCGCCAGATCCGCCGCCGGGCTCCAGCCCGGTACGAACTTGATCGCGCCGAACCACAGGAACACCACGCCAAGCGCAATACGCGTGAGCGTCACGCCGCGCTTCGCCATCCAGGCCGTGATGCGCACGTCCACCGGGTCCAGCCGGCGGGGGATCGTCAAGTGGCCCCCGCCTCCACGAGTTCGAGCAGACGCTGCGAAACGTCCCGCATCAGACCGCGGTAGGTGCGCATGAAGATCTTGCCCGAGTTCATCCTGCGGAGGAGTTCATGAAGTTCTTCGTCGCGCACGAGCGGCGTCAGATCCGTCGATGGCAGCGATCGCATTGGCCCCGCCGGGAACGGATACAACGGGTCCGCGGCGGCCAGCGAATCCCGCGCCGCCGCGGGCGTGCGCGCCAGACGAAGCAAGGTCAGCTCTGGGCCGACACGATCGGCCAGCCGGTCCACAGCCTCCTGCCACATGTCCTGGCCCTGCAGCTCGAACCCGTCGAACGCCGTCATGACCGTGAGGTATCGCGGAATCGCCGCCCGGATCGAGTCGCTCCGGACGAGCCTGAGATCGCCCGTCGTCACCAGCGTCTGCGCCGTGCCCAGCGTCGGCTGAACCACCCACCAGCCCAGCGCCAATGTGATCCAGCGCTGGAGCGAATCCCGGGGTGGAACCTCCGGCTCGTAGTACGCCCGCAGCAGCCGGGCGCCGGCCCAGTCGATGCTGTCCGCGCGGGCACCGAACATCGCGTTGTTGTCGAGGGTCTGCCGCAGGTCAGCCGCCAGCATGCGCAGGTAAGCGTCCTCCCGGGCCCGGTCGTGCCGGCCGTCCCACCAGGCATCGATCGCAAAGGCGAGGAGGATCGACAGGACGATCGTCAGGCCCTCCGCGAGCATGCCGGACCACGATCGATCGCGCGGGGTCGACCGGTTCATGACGGACCTCCCACGAGGTGAAGGGCCTGCGCGAATCCCGCAGCCGCGCGCCATGGCGGCCCCACGTAGATACGGCCGCCGCCTCGACCCGTGCAATCGCCGCTGCCGCCGCCACCCGCCATTCCCACCTCCACTTGCAATCCGTTGGCCTATATATAAATTCTGACTTATGAATCGGACCAGGCGATGAGCATTCGCCACACGCTGCTCGGGTTCCTGAACCTGCGGCCGATGACCGGCTACGACCTCAAGAAGACGATGGACGGGTCGACGCAGGCGTTCTGGCATGCGCGGCTGAGCCAGATCTATCCCACGCTGAAGGGGATGGAGGCGGCCGGGCTGATCGCGTCGCGGCTGGAACCGCAGGAGGGGAAACCGGACCGGCGGGTCTACGCGATCACGGCGGAGGGCCGGGCCGAGCTGATGCGCTGGCTGGCGGAGCCGGTCGGGCACGTGGAGCCGGGGAAGTGCACGGCGCTGCTGAAGCTGTTCTTTTCCGGGTCGCTCGGGCGCGAGCAGATCCTGGAGCATCTGCGTGCGCAGCTGGAGGCGCACCGTGCGGAACTGGCGCGGCTGCGCGATGATGTCGCGCCGGTGATCGAGGCGGCGGTGGCGCAGTCGGGGCTGAAGCGGGAGGGCATGATGTGGGAGCTGGTACGGGAGCTGGGGGAGCGGGCGGAGCGGACGACGGTGGACTGGCTGGAGGATGCGATCCGGGAAGTCGAGACGCGCGCATGAGCGAGGATCTGGGCAAGCTGCGCATCGATCGGACGCGGTCGGCGCCCACGCCGGGACGTGCGCTGAAGTGGTCGATCGGGCTGGCGCTCGTGGCGGTGTTCCTGGTATCGGGCGTGTTCCTGTACGCGCGCCAGGCCGCCGGCACGATGGTCGAGGTGACGCGTGTGGAGGTGGTCGGCGGCGGGGGCGGTGGCACGGGCATCACGGCGAACGGCTACGTCGTTGCGCGCACGCGTGCGTCGGTCTCATCGCGGATCTCGGGGCGTCTGGCGTCACTGGGCGTCGAGGAAGGCAGTGTGGTGCGCACGGGTCAGGTGATGGCGCGGCTGGAGAACGCGGATTTCGCAGCTGTAGTCGCGCAGACCGTTGCGGACAGCATCCGTGCGGAGGCCGCGCTGCGTGAGGCGGAGGCGACGCGCGACCAGCTGGGCCGCGATCTGGCGCGTGCGAAGGACCTGGTGGCGCGCAATCTGGAGGCGGTGCGCGTGGCGGAGGATCTGGAAGCCCAGTACACGGCGGCGGACGCGCGTGTCGGTGTGCAGCGAGCGCAGATCGCGTCGGCGATCGCCGGGATCGCCGTGGCCCGCGCGAATCTGGAGAACACGTACATCCGCGCCCCGTTCGACGGCACGGTGCTGCGCAAGGACGCGGAGGTCGGCGAAGTGGTCGCGCCCGTGGCGACCGGTGGCGGTCTCACGCGCGGGGCCGTAGTGACGATGGCGGACCTCGAGACCCTCGAAGTCGAGGTCGACGTGAACGAGGCGTACATCGCGCAGATCCGCGATGCGCAGCCCGCGCGCATCGTGCTGGATGCGTATCCGACGGCCGCGTTCGCGGGCGAGGTCCGGCAGATCGTGCCGACGGCGGACCGGCAGCGCGCGACGGTGCAGGTGAAGGTGAGCATCCTGGAGAAGGACCCGCGCATCCTGCCGGAGATGGGCGCGCGCGTCGAGTTCCTGTCCGAGCCCGCGGATTCGGCGGCGCCGATGCGTGTGTTCGTGCCGGCGGACGCGGTGCGCACGGATGGCGGCGGCACGTGGGTGTGGGTCGTGCGGGACGGCCGTGTCACGCGCGTCGCCATCGAGGCGGGTCCGGTCTCCGGGGGCCGCAGGGAAGTCCGATCCGGTCTGACGGGCGGGGAGAGCATCGTGCTCGACCCGCCGGCACAACTCGAGGATGGGGAGCGCGTGAATGTCAACGCCCGCCAGCAGTGAAGCCGTGCAGGGCCGCGCGAGCGCGGGGAACGGCAAGGTCCTGGTCGACATCAGGGGCCTGGCCAAGGCCTACAAGCGCGGCTCGGAGACGATCCACGTCTTCGAGAACGTCGATCTGGAGATCCGCGATGGCGAGTTCCTGGCCCTGATGGGCCCGTCGGGCAGCGGCAAGTCGACGCTGCTCAACATCCTGGCCGGGCTGGACACGCCGGACGCGGGGCGCGTCATGATCGGCGGTGAGGACATCACCGGCATGAACGCGCGTCAGCTGGCGGCCTGGCGAGCCACGCACATCGGGTTCGTCTTCCAGTTCTACAACCTGCTGCCCGTGCTGACCGCGGCGCAGAACGTGGAGCTGCCCTTGCTGCTGACGCGGCTGTCGAAAGCAGAACGGCGCGAGCACGTCACGACGGCGCTGGGCGTGGTCGGGCTGACGGACCGGGCCGAGCACTTCCCGAAACAGCTGTCGGGCGGGCAGCAGCAGCGCGTGGGCATTGCGCGCGCGATCGTCAGCGATCCGACGATCATTCTGGCTGACGAGCCGACCGGCGATCTCGACGCAAGCTCGGGCGACGAGATCCTGACGCTGCTCGAGCGCCTGAACCGCGAGTTCAACAAGACGATCCTGATCGTGACGCACGATGCGCACGCCGCGGAGCGCGCGCAGGCGACGATGCATCTCGACAAGGGAGTGTTGAGCCGATGACGAAGGCCGGGCTCGTGCGGGCCAACCTGACCCGCAACAAGAAGCGCACGCTGCTGACCGTGGCCAGCGTGATCGTCGCTTTCTTCCTGTACGGTCTGCTGCGCTCCGTGATCACGACGCTGGACGCGTCGGCCGAGGTGGGCAGCGAAGCACGGCTGGTCACCTCGAGCGCGAGCGGCATCACGTTCATCCTGCCCGAGGCGCACGCCAACCGGCTGGCCGGGTTCGAGGGCGTGCGCAGCGTGACGTGGTCGAACTGGTTCGGCGGCTACTATCAGGACCCGCAGGACTTCTTCGCGCAGTTCGCCATCAAGGCGGACACGTGGCTGCCCATGTATCCCGAGGTCGAGATCACGGCGGGCTCGGCGGAAGAATTCCTGCGCGAGCGCACCGCGGCGATCGTGGGGGTCGGCCTGCTCGAGAAGTACGGCTGGCAGGTCGGCCAGACGGTGACGCTCAAGGGCACGATCTTCAGCGGCGACTGGGACTTCAACATCCGCGCGGCGTACACGCCGACGAATCCCAGCTTCGGCGATGAGCAGATGTACTTCCATTACGAGTACCTGTACGAGCGCTCGCAGGGACAGATCTCGCCGGGCTGGTTCATCCTGCAGCTGGACCAGCCGGACCGGGCGGCGGAACTGGCCGCCGCCATCGACGTGCTGTTCCGCAACTCGTCTGCGCCCACCAAGACGGAGACCGAGCGCGCCTTCCAGGCCGGTTTCGTCACCATGTGGGGCAACATCAGCTTCCTGGTGCGCGCGATCGGCACCGCGGTCTTCTTCGCGATTCTGTTCGTTGCCGCCAACACGATGATGATGGCCGTCCGCGAACGGCTGGGTGAGGTGGCGGTGCTCAAGACGCTGGGGTTCAGCAACGGCGCGGTAGCGGCCATGGTCATCGCGGAGTCGGTGCTGATTACGGTGGTGGGTGGCGCGATCGGGCTGCTGCTCGCGCGCGGCGCGCTCTCCGGGCAGAACCCGCTGCAATCGTTCTTCCCCGGTCTTGGTGTCACGGGCGGGACGATCGGGCTGGGCCTGCTGCTGGCGGTGCTGCTCGGCCTCGTGACCGGGGCGATCCCGGCCTGGCAGTCCGCGCGGTTGTCCGTGGCGGGCGCACTCCGCCGCATCGGCTGAGGGGGCGCGCATGATGAAGATCCCGATCATCTACAACATCCGCAGCCTGCGGCAGCGCCCGGCGGCCACGCTGACGACCGCGCTGGGCATGGCGCTGGTGGTGGCGGTGTTCGTGGCCATGAACGCGCTGTCCAACGGCTTCCGTTCCGCGCTGTCGAGCACGGGCACGGACGAGAATGTGCTGGTCCTGCGCAAGGGCGCGAACCAGGAGATGTACAGCGGCATTGGCCGGCAGTCGGCCAGCATCATCGCAGGCTTCCCGTTCGTCGCGCAGGGCGGGGATGGCCAGCCGCTGATGAGCGCCGAGACGTTCGTCGTGATCCCGCTCGAGCGGGCGACCGGCGGGATGGCCAACGTCGTCGCACGCGGCGTCAGCCTGCGTGCTTTCGACGTGCGCGCCAACGTCCGGATCGTCGCAGGCCGGCCGTTCAACACCGGAGCCCGCGAGGTGGTTGTCGGGGCCGCGTTCGTGAAGCGGTTCGACAACTCCGCGATCGGCGACTCGATCCGCTTCGGCGGCCAGTCGTGGCAGATCGTCGGCCACTTCGAGGCCGGCGGATCCTCGTTCGAGTCCGAGATCTGGGGCGAGAACGAACAGTTCATGCCGGTGTTCCGCGGCGAAGTCTTCCAGACGGTCACCTTCCGCATGCGCGATCCCTCCGCGTTCGATGGCATCAAGGCCTCGCTGGAAGACGATGCCCGGCTTTTCGTCGACGCGTTCCGGGAACGCGAATACTACGAGAACCAGTCCACGCTGCTCGCGCAGATCCTCAGCTTCCTGGCCATCTTCATCGCGGGGATCATGGCCGTCGGCGCGGTGTTCGGGGCGATCAACACGATGTACGCGGCCGTTGCGTCGCGCGGCCCCGAGATCGGCGTCCTGCTCACGCTGGGCTTCCGGCCCATGAGCGTACTCGGCTCGTTCCTGCTCGAGTCCGTCTTCATCGCGGCGCTGGGCGGGGCGATCGGCTGTCTCATCGCGCTACCCATCAACGGTCTCGTCACCAGCACGACGAACTGGTCCACGTTCAGCGAGATCGCATTCGCGTTCCGCGTCACACCCGCACTGCTGCTCAACGGAATGATCTTCGCCATCGTGATGGGGGTGGTGGGCGGGCTGTTGCCGGCACGGCGGGCCGCGCGGCAGCAGGTGGCGGAGGCGCTTCGGGAAGGATAACAGCGGGAATGGGGATGGGGGGGTTGGGGATGGAGGATGGGGGCACGGATTACGGATCACGGTGGGGCGGCATTGCGGCTCAGCGGGGCCGCAGGTACTCGATGATGTAGAAGACCAGGCTGTCCACCACACCGGGGTAGACCATGGACGTGCCGGCGGCGAACCCGGCGGGATCCCGCACGTACGCTTGCAGACGTTGCGTCGTCCAGGTGCCGCCCAGCTGCCTCAGTGCGGGTGAGTACTCGAAGCCCGGCGAGGAGGCCACGGGCCGGTCGAGGATGCCGCGGAGCGAGGGTCCCAGCGGCGTCCCCTCCTGATCGGCGCCGTGGCACCCGGCACATACGCCGTAGGCGATTTCGCCGGCGGAGCGCGCCGGGCGGCTGGTCAGCTCGATGATCCTGGCGTTGTCCGTCCAGAGCACGATGCGCCCGTCCCGGGTCTGCTCGAGGTCACGGATGCGGTATCCGGCGAGGATTTCCTCGGTATAGGACACACGGCCCTCGCGGGTCCGGATCCGGGTCAGGTTGCGCGCCCGGAGACTGGAAAGGAGCAGGTCGCCCTCCCAGGCAGGGAAGCCGGCCTTCCCGAGATGGATCAGGTTCGATGGGCCGATCGAGGGAACGAACGCCAGCGCGGGCTCGAGGAACGCACCGTGGTCGCGGCGTCCGGCCGCGAGCGGCCAGCTCTCCTGGCCATACTGAACCCCGTAGGTGGCGAGCGGATAGCCGTAGTTGCCGCCCTCGACCAGGTAGTTGATCTCGTCGCCGCCCTGCGGCCCGTGCTCGCTGTTCCAGGCCTCGCCGTCCGGGCCCACGCTCAATCCCTGAGAGTTGCGGTGGCCGCTGGTGAACACCTCGTACCCGCCCGCGGTGTTCAGCTTGAGCACCTTCCCGTACGGGCTGCCCGGATCCTGGGGGCCTTCGAGGCCGCCAGGGCCGCGGAGGCCGGCGTCCCCGACTGTGAGCAGGAGCGTCGAGGGCCCCGCCCAGGCCAGCCGGCCGCCCAATCCCCCTCGGCGGGTTTCGTAGGAGGGCGGAATGCAGGGCGACGACTCGAAGAGGGTCTGCCAGTCTCCAGCCGCTCCCGCCTCGGGCAGTTCGCTGGTCGCGACCCGGAGCGTGAAGCACAGGTCCCACGGATTCCAGGCCCTGTAGGTGAGGTAGAGGCGAGGCGGCACGACGGTTTCGTCGATCGCGAGGTCCAGCGTCCGCAGGTACCCGGTCCGCGCTTCGCGGCTCGCCTCGGGCTCCGGGTCAGGCCAGCCTTGTCTGAGCGGCGCCCTCAGGGCGAACCGCTCGGATCCCGGTGTCCCGGCACTGTCCCACGTCAGCTGATAGAACTGACCGTCACCCGTGACGAGCATCAGGCCGTTACCCAGACGCGCGAGACCGCCACCGGGGACTTCTGGCCGATCCACGAGGCCCGGGTGTTCCGTCACGGTGAACGAGTGGAGCGCGCTCGACACGACTCTGTCCGGCGGTCCCGGAAGCGGTCGCGACACGCCGAACACGAGAGCCAGGGCGCCTGACACCAGGACCACCGCGGTCGCTGCACCGAGCCAGCGGCTCAGCAGGCGGGGCAGCGCGACGGCGAGCAGCGCCAGCACGCAGGACGCGAGCGCCACGGCCCGCGACACGGGGAGGTCGAAGGCGTACCGGAGCGCCACGAAACCGGCGCCGAACGTCAATGCCGTGGCGGCGACCAGGCCGGCGATGCGGCGCCATGTCGTTCGGGCGGACCCGGGCCCGAGCACCATGACCATCGCCGCCAACCCCAGGGCCCACACCCACGCCTGGACCTGATCGGCCGGAGGCCGGCGCCAGAGCGGGACGCCGAAATAGAGCTGCGTCGGAACCAGGAGCAGAAAGGCCAGCGCGACCAGAAACCAGAATCGGACTGTCGTCGGGCCAGCGGATCGCCCATCAGCCGTGCTGCCGGGCTGCACCCTCTGGCCCCCTGTGGGGGTTTTCGCGCTTTTGCCTGGTGGGTTCACCAATAGGGTCCGGGATTCGAGCGCGCGCGCCTCATACGGCGCTTCGCGCGAGGGTGTCAGCGGGCGATGGCCAACTTGCCTTCCGCAGGAGTCCGGCTGCAAGGGCGGGACAGCAGAACGGCGGGAATGGGGATCGGGGCTGGGGATGGCGGATGGGGCAACGACACGCTCCCGATCCCGCCCCCTGTCCGTCCCCCCTAA
>JBFFZF010000107.1:0-15874 GCA_041568755.1 Longimicrobiales bacterium
GTGGCGCGCATGCGCGCGGACTACGTGTTCAACACGGAGCGCTGGGACAGTCCGGTGCTGGCGTGGTCGATCGAGCCGCCGGCCGCGCTGTCCGAGGCCGCGTTGACGGACGTGTTCACACGCGGTTTCGCGGCGGCGATGCGCGGCGACATGGACGCTGCGAAGGCCCTGCGCGACGAGATCGTCGAGCGCAACGGCCGGTCGGGCACGGCGCGCGAGCTGCCCGCCGTGTCGGCCATCGTGGAGGTCCAGCTGCGCGCCGTCATCGCGTTCCGGGAAGGCCGGCGCGTGGAGGCGCTGGCGCTGGCGAAGCAGGCCACGGAGATCGAGGATGCGATGCCCTTCGAGTTCGGCCCGCCCGCGGCCGTCAAGCCGACGCACGAGCTGCTGGGCGATCTGCTGCTCGAGGCGGACCAGGCCACGGGCGCGCAGCGCGCGTACACGCGGGCCCTCGAGCTGACGCCCAGGCGGGCCATCACGCTGATCGGACTGGCCCGCGCCGCGGACCGGGCCGGCGACGTTCAGACGGCGGACGCCGCGCGCGCCACGTTGCGCGAGATCTGGCACGCCGCGGACGCGGACGTGGCCCGCACCGCCGAATCACTCGCGCGCCGGTAGGCGAGCCTCTCTAGCGGCGCTGGCGGACGCCGTCGAGCGCGCCGTCGATCAGACGGTAGGCGGCCTGCCGGGACACGCCGTCGGGATCGCGCTCGCCCCACGGCGTCGACGCGATGCCGAGCGCCGTGACCTTCGGATCCCGGAACATCTCCGTCAGGGCCGCGGCCAGCTGCGCACTGGTCGGGCCGTCCGGCACGGTGAGCGGGTGGCCCGGCACCTCCGCCGGATCCAGGACATCCATGTCGATGTGGACGTAGATCACGTCCGTCGCGGCGGACAGCGCGCGCATCGCCTCCCGCAGCGCGCCCGATCGGTCGCGCAGGTCCTGCACCGAGATCTGCGTCACGTTCTGTTGCGTCATCAGTTCGCGCTCGAGCGGATCGAGGTCGCGCGCCCCCGCGTGCACGATGTGCGCGATCGGGAGCGCCGGATCGAGGCCGGACGTGCGCCGCAGGTTGTGCAGGCCCAGGCCGGCGGCCACGGCGACAGGCATGCCGCCCAGCATGCCGCTCAGCGTGGTCTCCGGCGTGTTGAAGTCGCCGTGCGCATCGATGAAGACGAGCCCGACGCGACGAGGCGGCCCGGCGGTCGATCGTTGCAGCCCGCCCAGCACGCCCAGCAGCGCGTTGCAGTTCGCCAGCAGCCCGACGGTGAGCGCGCCCTCGGCCGCGCTCTCGGCGACGAACGTGCCCAGGTGCCGGTTCGCCAGGCCCAGCCGGTGCCATTCGCCGTACTGGCGGGCCTCGGCCGGCGTGAGCGCGACCGTCGCCGTGGGCGCGAGCGTCACGCCGCGCTCGCGCAGGCGCGCCTCGATGCCTCCTGCCTGGAGGTAGTCCGGCCCCCCGGACCTTTCGGCCACGTTCCGCTCGCCGTGGAACGGCATCTTCACCAGTGCGACGCGCACGCCCGCCTCCTGTGCCACGGTCGTTGTCGGCGGGACGGTCAGAGCGAGGATCGCGAACGCGAGCAGCACCGCTCGTCCCTGCAACACATTCCAGCCCTTCACCCGTTCACCTCCGCGCGCCTCCGCGCTCTCCGCGCTCTCCGCGGTTGATGATCTGTTTTCCACCGGAGGATGACCTGGCCGCGCACGCCAGGGCAAGCCGGCTCGCGAAGCGCGCTTGACCCGGCAACTCGCCCCTCGCATCATCGCCGGGCCCCGCAGCCGTTTCCACCTCCGCCGCGACCGAGGTTGGTGATGAGCCAGGCGTCATCGGCAGGACCCGCCGGCGCGCGGGACGACTTCGCCGACCTGCAGCTGCCCGACATGCGCTGGCGCAGCCTGCTCCTGCACTTCGGGCCGGGCGTCATCCTGATGATGACCGGCATCGGCACCAGCCACCTCGTCACGGCGCCCACGGCAGGCGGCCGCTTCGGTTTCGCGCTGCTCTGGGTCATCCCCGTATCGTACATCTTCAAGTATCACGGCTTCGAGATGGCGTTCCGTTTCACGAACGCGACGGGCCGCAGCCTGATGGAAGCGTACGCCACAGCGTGGCGGAAGTGGCCGCTGTGGTACGTGCTCATGGTCACGCTGCTGCAATGCGCCCTCGGCCAGGCGGGCCGTCTCATCGCGGCGTCGGCCGTCGTGTACTACGTGTTCTCCGAGAGCCTGGGCCTGGACCTGCCGCTCGCCGTGTGGGGCATCATCCTGGGCGTGCTGTCCGTGGGCATCATCCTGCGCGGACGGTACAAGGCCGTCGAGTGGGCCGCCAAGATCCTGGCCGCGATCCTGTTCGTGTCCACGGTCGTCGTCTATGCGATCCAGCCCGCGCCACTCTCCGTCATGGCCAACTTCTTCATCGTCGAGACGCCCGCCGGCTCGTGGCTCATCATCGCCGCGTTCCTGGGCCTGCTGCCCACGGGCATCGATGTGTCGCTGCAGGCGTCCGAGTGGGGCAAGGCGCAACGCGTCGGCATGGGCCGTATCCGCAGCCGGCTCGAGACCGCCGGGTATGCCCGGCCCTTCGACGCTTTCGCACCGGACCCGGCCGATCTGACCGTTCACACGCGCGCCCTGCCCGGACGCGCCCGCGAGTACGCGCGCCGCTGGTTCGTGACCGGGCTCTGGGACTTCCGCATCGGCCACATCGTGTCGTTCCTGATCGCCTGCGCGTTCCTGCTGCTGGCCGCCGTGTGGCTCTACCCGAGCCCCATCGAGGGCCGTGCCGTGATGGGTGAGATCGCCGGCATCTTCACACGCAGCATCGGGCCCGGCATGATGGTCGTGTTCATGATGGGCGCGTTCGCCGCCACCTTCTCGACCGCGTTCAATTACTTCGACGGCTGGCCCCGCATCGTGGGCGCCTGCTGCCGCAACCTGTTCGAGAGCACGGCCGGTCTGCAGGGCACGGCGCGCGACGAGCTGACGCCCGCGCACCGCCGGGCCTGGTACTCCGAGTACAACATCTACCGGGCCACCATGCTGTACTCACTGATCGCCTCCGTCGCGATCATCGCCGGCATCCCGCAGCCCGTCTTCCTGGTCCTGGTCTCGTCCGCCCTCGCGTTCTTCGTTGCGCCCGTCATCTTCTACCTCAACCTGCACTACTGCCTGACGATCATTCCGAAGGACGACCCCGACTTCTATCCGGGCCGATTCGAGCGCCGCTTCGCATGGCTCAGCCTCATCGTCTACAGCGGCATGAGCGCCATTCTGATCCTGGCCGAAGTGTTCGAGATCCCGCTGTTCGGCGCCTGACCGGCCCCGGCGCCCCGCGCTACCCGTAGACGCCTCCGATCTTCGCCCGCTGGGCCACGAGCGCGAGCACGGTGTCGATCGTCGGCGTCGCGACGCCCGTGAGCCGGCCCATCTCCTGGACCGCCGCGACCAGGGCGTCGATTTCCATGGGCCGGCCCTGCTCCAGATCCTGCAGCATCGACGTGCGGTGTGCGCCGACCGCGGCGGCGCCATCGATGCGCTTCTCGATGTCGACCGCGAACCGGACGCCGAGTTGTGCGCCGATCTGCTGCGCTTCTTCCATCATCGTGCGCGCGACGGCGCGCGTGCCGGGTTCCGTCGCGATGACATCCAGCGTGGCATGCGTGAGCGCACTGATCGGATTGAACGAGAGGTTGCCCCACAGCTTGAGCCAGATCTCGTCGCGGATGCGGCGGACGGGTGCGCGGAACCCGGCGCGGATCAGCGCGCCGGCGATGGCCTCGACGCGCGCCGTCTTCTCACCGCCCGGCTCGCCCAGCGTGAACCGGTCGCCTTCGATGTGCCGGATCACGCCGGGCTCCGTCACGTCAGCGGCCGGGTACACGACGCACCCGATGATGCGTTCCGGCCCGATCGTGCTCCATTGCACATCGTCCGGGTCGACGGTGCGCAGCCGGTGATCGCGCCACGGGCCGTCGAGCTGCCAGAAGTACCACCACGGCACGCCGTTCACGGCCCAGACCACGGTCGTCGCCGGACCGAACAGCGGTCGCATCGCCGGTGCGGCCGTGCGCGCGGAGTGGGCCTTGAGCGTCACGATGACGCAGTCCTGCGGCCCGACGTCGGCGGGGTCCTGCGTACACGCGACGCGCACGGTGAGCGTCTCCCCGCCCGTCTGCAGCGTGAGCCCGTCCGCGCGCATGGCGGCGAGGTGCGGGCCGCGCGCGATGAGCGTGACGTCTTCGCCGGCCAGGGCGAGCCGCGCGCCGAGCAGTCCGCCGATCGCGCCGGCGCCGTAGATGCAGATCTTCACGGCGCGGACCTCACTCGCCCAGCCCCAGCTTCCCGGCCAGCCCGATGCGCTGCAGCTTGCCGGTCGCGCCTTTCGGGATCTCGTCGAGCAGCACGATCGTGCGCGGCACCTTGAACGCGGCCAGCCGGGTCGCGGCGAAGTCGCGCAGCTCGCGGTCCGTGGCCTGCTGGCCCTCGCGCAGCACGATGGCCGCGCCGATGTCTTCACCCAGCTTCGCGTCCGGGATGGCGAAGGTCACGACCTGCGCGACGGCCGGGTGGTCCAGGAGCACTTCATCGACTTCGCGTGGCGAGATCTTCTCGCCGCCGCGATTGATGATCTCCTTGAGGCGGCCCGTGATCGTGAGGTAGCCATCGTCGTCGATGACGCCCTGATCGCCGGTACGGAACCAGCCCTCCGTGAAGCTCTTCTCGTTCGCTTCGGGATTGCTGTCGTACCCGGCCGTCACGTTGGCCCCGCGAATCACGACCTCACCCGTGCGGCCGCGGTCGAGGATCGTGCCGGCCTCATCCATCACGGCGACGTCCGGGCCGGCCGGCACACCCACGGTACCCGGCTTGCGCGGCAGCGGCGGCAGCGGATTGCTGGTCATCTGGTGCGCCGCCTCGGTCATGCCGTACGACTCGATGACCGGCGCGCCGAACACGGCTTCCAGCTCCGCCATGACCTGGGGCGGCAGCGAGGCGGACGAGGACCGGATCAGGCGGATGCGCGCAGCGTCGATGACGGCCCGGTTGCGCTCCGCGCGGGACAGGATGGCCTGGTGCATGGTCGGCACGGCCGTGTACCACGTCGCGTCGGATTCCTCGAGCCAGGCGAAGAAACGCAGCGCGTTGAAACCCGGCGTGCAGAACACGGACGCGCGGGCGTGCAGGGACGCGAGGATCGCGGCGATGAGCCCGTGGATGTGGAAGAGCGGCATCACGTTCAGGCAGCGGTCATCCGGCTGCAGGGCGAGCGCGCGCGCCACGTTCGCGGCGGACGCGCACACGTTGCGGTGACGCAGCGGCACGATCTTGGGCCGTGACGTCGTGCCCGACGTGTGCAGAACCAGCGCCTCGTCCTCCGCGCCGGGGCTGACCGGCGCTTCCGGGGCCGGCGGACCGTCCGCTGAGCCGGAGATCGTGAAAACGCCGGCAGGCGCAGCCGCGGGCGATTCGATCTCGAGCACGCGCACGCCCAGCTCGCGTGCCACTGCCACGGCATCGGACGTGCTGCCGCGCTCGACGAGCAGCGCGCGGGCGTTCAGGTCCGACAGGTAGAACTCGAACTCGGGCCGGCGGTACGCCGGGTTCAGCGGCGCGGTGCTGGCGCCCGCGGCGACGGCCACGAAAGCTGTCGCCATCTCGGGCCCGTTCGGCAGCACGATCGCAACGCGGTCGTTCCGTCCGATGCCGTGGGCCGCGAGCGCGCTGATCGTACGCTGGACGTGGTCGCGCAGTCCGCCGCGCGTCAGCGCCGGTCGATCGGGTGCGAGGATCGCGGGGGCGTCCGGATTGCCGCCGTCGATCAGATCGCGGATCGTCATCGCATCGGCCATGCACGGCTCCCGCGCAGCGTGGCGCGGCGAGCGGAGACCCGCCCGCCCCGGCACATCTTCGGTCCTGACGCGCTGTCCGGCAACCGCGCGTCGCTGCGGCACGACTGCTGGGAATCGCCGAGGCCGGCCGGAGACCGTGGCCACCTGCCCGAGCATCGCTTCCCGAGAAGGCATGGTGCCGTCATATTGCGGCGTGATTCGCCGGCCGCGGGATCCGCGGCAAGGTGTCCCGCACCCGACGCGCATGCGCTGGAGCAAATCGAGCGACGTCCGTGCCCTGTTTGGCCTCGCGTCGGGCTACGTGGTGACAGGACTGCTGCCTCGCCGCGTGGACGCGTGGCTCCTCCCCCGCCTGCTCGGTTCCTCGCGCCTGATCGGCGACGCCCTGGTCCGCGACGTGGCCGGGCGCATGCGCTTCGTGCTGGGCCCCGCAATGGACGAGCCGGCCGCCACGGCCGGGGCCCGGGCCTGGGCCGAGACCGTCCTGGAGAACCGCTGGCTCCGCTGGCGCGCGCTGCACCGGCGGCCGCCACCGGTCGACACTTCGGTCGACGGCCTGCACCACGTCGAAGACGCGCTGCGCGCGGGGCGCGGCGTGATCCTGTGGGGGATGGAGTTCTGCGACACGCTGGTCGTCAAGATCGCGCTGCACCGGGCCGGCATGCGCGTCGTTCACCTCAGCACCGCGAACCATGGCATGCTGTCGCCGCCGACGCGGCTGGGTTTGCGCCTCGCATCGCCGCTCCACTGTGCAGCGGAGAACCGGTTCCTCGACGAACGGGTGATCATCCCGGTCGATGGATCGCTGGGTTACATGCGCGTTCTCGTCGAACGGCTGGAGGCGAACCGTTGCGTCTACATTTCCGGGGAACGGCTGGCCGCGCGTCAGAACGTGAGCGCGCCCGT
This sequence comes from Longimicrobiales bacterium, assembly GCA_041568755.1. Taxonomy (GTDB): domain Bacteria; phylum Gemmatimonadota; class Gemmatimonadetes; order Longimicrobiales; family RSA9; genus JBFFZF01. Next base: position 6,760 of record JBFFZF010000107.1, read on the forward strand.
GCTCGGTCGAGAGACCAGCTTCGCGCCGGGCGCGCCCGGGCTTGCACACAAACTCGGGGCCCGGCTTCTGCCCGTTCACGTGGCGCGCGAGGCGCCGCTTCGTTACCGTGCGTTCATCGATGCGCCGATCGTGCCGGAACCGGGCCTGGGCAAGAGCGCATTCGTGGATCAGGCGGTTCGCACGTTCGCGGAGCGGCTCGGCCGGCGGATCACCGAGCACCCGTCCGGCTGGACGTGGCTGGGTCAATCGGTCGAGGCGTGGCGCCGTGGCGTGACATCGTCCGCCGGAGAAGGCGAGGAGCCGGGCGGGCGGCAGGACGCGGCGGCGCCGCAACCCTGAGATCGATACGGTTGATGGACGTCTTCACATCATGCTGATGCCGCATTTCTACGCGATGCTCGAGCACTGGCGCGACGGCCTCGTGCGGGAGCGCCCCGACCCGGGTCTGGACTCGCTCGTCGAGGCGGGCCTGCACTGGCTGTGCAGAGCGCAGGACCGTTCGCGCTCGGCCGACGGCGGCGTGGCCAGGCACTACAGTCTGATCCGCGGGTGGGGACCGTCCTACCCGGAGACGACGGGCTACATCGTGTCGACATTGCTCGAGTGCGCAGCCGACTACCCGGAGATGGGCCTGCCCGAGCGCGCGCGTCGCATGCTCGACTGGCTCGTCGAATTGCAGCACGAAGACGGCTCCTTCCCCGGCGGCACGGTCGACGACCAGCCGGCCAGGCCGGTCACGTTCAACACCGGCCAGATCCTGCTCGGCCTGTGTACCGGTGTGCAGGTGTTCGGCGATGCGTATCGGGACGCGCTGGTGCGCGCCGCGGACTGGCTCGTCGAAACGCAGGACGCGGACGGCTGCTGGCGGCGATTCCAGTCGCCCTTCACGCTGCCGGGCGAGAAGACGTACGAGACGCACGTCGCGTGGGCCCTGATCGAAGCGGAGCGGCTCGCGCCCGGCCGGGGCTACGCGGAAGCCGCGCACCGCAACGCGCGCTGGGCCATCACCCATCAGCGGGGCAACGGCTGGCTGGACCACTGTTGTCTGAATCATCCCGAGAAGCCGCTCACCCACACGATCGGGTACGCGCTCCGCGGGCTGCTCGAGGTGCACGCGTTCACCGACGACCCGGTCCTGCTCGAGGCCGCCGTTGCACTTGCGGAGGGGGTGCGCGGGGCGCTGCCCGCCAGCGGTCGGCTCGCCGGTCAGCTCGACAGCGGGTGGGAACCGGCCGCCGCGTGGAGCTGCCTGACCGGCAACGTGCAGATCGCCTACTGCTGGCTGCAGTTGCACGCGCTCGATGGCGATCCACGCTGGCTCGAAGCCGCGTGCCTGGCCAACCGCTTCGTGCGCACGACCGTGCGCGTGAAGGATGTCTCCGAAGACGTGCGCGGCGCGGTGAAGGGTTCGTTCCCGGTCTCCGGCGGCTACACGCGCTGGGAGTATCCCGCCTGGGCCACGAAGTTCGCGATCGATGCGCACCGCTACGAACGCCGGCTGACCGGCGAGATCGATTGCGTGCCGGCATCGAGGTAGTCGCCGATCCGGAGCCCGGCCGGCTCGCGGAGCTGGCCGCGTCCGCACCCCACAACCCGTTCCTCACGCCGGAATACGCGCTCGCCATGCACGCGCTGGGCGAACGCGTGCTCGTGTTCGACAACACTGGCGGGACGGGTCCGGCCACGCTCGGCCTCCTGCGCCGCGGCTGGCGCGGCTGCACCGTGCGCATCGATTCCGTCCCCGCCTGGCCCGCGACCGCGAGCATCTGGTCCGCGCTGCTCGCGTGGTGCGAAACCCAGGCCGTCACTCGCCTCGACATCGGCAGTTACGCTTCGCGAGTCACGGACATTCCGGACCTCGGGCCGGCATGCGTTGCGCGTCCGCGCGAGGAGTTCACGCTCCCGCTCGACGCCGCCGAGCCGGCGCGCCTCTCGAGCCAGCACCGCAGAAACGCGGGTCGGGCCCGGCGAGCCGGTCTGATCGCGGGATACGGCACGGACCTCGACCACGCCAGCGTGCACGCGGGACTCGTAGCCCTTTCGATGCACCGTCTGGCGGGGCGGGGCGAGCCGGTGTCGACGAACGTCGACGCGGCTCGACCACACGCGCTCGTGCGCCATGGTGCGGCGGAGATCCACGTGGCGCGTCGCGACGATGCCGTGCTGGCCTCCGTCCTCGTGCTGCGCAGTGCCAGGGCAGGCTACTATCATTCGGCAGGGACGACCGACGAAGGCCGGGCGTGTGGCGCCGCCACGTTCCTCGTCCTCGAGATCGCGCGCTCGCTGGCCTCTCGCGGCGCCGACGTGTTGCACCTGGGCGGCGCGGCGCCGACCGAAGACGGGCTGCGCCGATTCAAGACCGGATTCGGTGCGGAAACCCGCAGCCTCGCCGCCGCGACCGTGTCTCTGTCACCGCCGCTCGGCCGGCGTGCCGCCGGTCTGTGGCGGAAACTCCGTCACCGTTGAACCCCGGAGCCTGTCATGCGCGTACGTCCCATCAACGTGTCGAGGTTGCTGCATGTCGCAGCGCGGGCCGGCCTGGCGCTGATCGCCGGTTTCGTATTCGCCTCGCCCGGCCACGCGCAGGCGACGGTCGACTACGAAAAGGCCACCGAAGGCACACGCTGGATCGAGTCCGGCAGCGGGCTCGTCATCAAGGTGCTGGTCGAGGCAGCCAACCTGGGCAGCACGGACGTCGAGCTGGCCGAGATCACGTTTCCCGTGGGCGCCGGAGCGACCGGAGGCGGGCACAGACATGGCGCAATCGAGATCTTCTATGTGCTGGCCGGCCGGCTGGACCACATTGTGAACGGCGCATCGCACGTGCTCGAGGCCGGCGGCGTCGGCATCGTTCGGCCGGGCGATGAAGTCATCCATCGCGTGCTCGGTGAAGTGCCGGTCCGCGCGCTCGTGATCTGGGCGCCGGGCGGCGAGGCGGAACGGATCGCGCGTTCGATGCGGCAGCGGCCGATCCGCTGATGTCGACTGCGCGCACGCTGGAGTCGTGGAGGAGAGGAACGCATGAATCCCGGTGATATCGCACCCATGGTCGTCGGCGTTACGCTGATCGTCGTGACCGGCGGCGTGGTGCTGCTCCGCCCGCTCGTGCGCAGGCTGGGCGACCTGATGGATCTGATGATTGCGGACCGGCGCCGCGACAGACAGCCGCAGCCTCTGGCCGATCCCGCCGGATCGGAACGCATCGTCAATCTGATGGAGAGCCTGGACGACCGGCTGCGCCGCCTCGAGGACCGGCAGGATTTCACGGATGCGCTGCTCGGCGGTCAGCCGCGTGACGCCCGCACACTGCCGGGCACGCAGTCCCGGCCGCCCGGGACGAAGTAGACCCCGCGGACGGGCACGACGTCGCAGGCTCCGCGCGGCAGGTGGCGCGAGACGCGCCGGGCCCGCCATATTCTCCCGTCCTCTTCCGGCAGTCCACCGATCCAGGACGGGCACCCATGCGCACCCTTCGCAACACGCTGGCCCTCGTCACGACGCTGTCCCTCCTCGCCACCGCGGCGACGACCGTGCAGGCCCAGAAACGGCCGCTCCAGCACGAGGATTACGATCGCTGGCTGCGCATCACGGGCCAGCAGATCTCGCACGATGGCCGCTGGGTCCTCTACCACCTCACGAACGAGGCCCGCGACCCGACGCTCGTGGTCCGCGCGACGCAGGGCGCGACCGAGCACCGCGTCGAGCGCGGCGAAGCCGGGCAGCTGAGCGAGGACGGCCGGTTCGTGGCGTTCCGCATCAAGCCCGCGAAGGACGCGCTCAAGAAGGCCCGCGCGGACCGCGTTCCGGCCAACCGGCAGCCGCAGGACTCGCTGGGCATCCTCGACCTGACGACCGGCTCCGTCGTGCGCTACGAGCGCGTCCGCAACTTCCGCATGCCCTCGAAGGCCGGCGGCTGGCTGGCCTGGCAGCACCTCGCACCGGTCGGGCCGGACAGCGCGGCGGGCGGCGAGGCCGGCGGCGCGGCGGCCGGGCGCGGACAGGCCGGAGGCGGACGCGGCGGACAGGCGGGACAGGACGCCACGCGCAAGGAGGACGGGACCGTCCTCGTGCTGCGCAACCTGGCCACCGGCGACGAGCGGCGCGTGGAGTGGGTCTCCGACTACGCTTTCTCGAACGATGGTGCCCGGCTGGCGTACGCGACGTCGCGCGTCGACGGCTCGGGCGATGGCGTGCACGTCATGCAGACGTCGAGCGGCAGCAGCACGACACTGCTCTCCGGCAAGGGCCACTACCGTTCGCTGGCCTTCGATGAGGCGGGCCGGCAGCTCGCGTTCCTGACCACGCGCGACGACGCCGAAGCGAAGAAGCCGCTGTGGGGACTCTACCAGTGGGACGCGAACGCGCGTGCGGGCAGTGGTGAGCCCGCCCGCCGCATCGCGGCCGCGGGCATGCCCGGCGTCCCCGCGGACTGGACGGTCAGCGAGAACGAGAGCCCGTCCTTCTCGAAGAACGGCGCCCGGCTGTTCTTCGGGACTGCACCGAAACCGCTGCCCGACATCGAGGAAGTCCCCGAAGACGAGCGCGTCGTCGTCGACATCTGGAACTGGAAGGACCCGCTGCTCCAGCCCATGCAGCTCCGCCAGCTCGATCGGGAGCGGCAGCGTTCGTGGCAGGCGGTTGCGCACCTGCGCGAGAACGGGCGCATCGTCCAGCTCGGCAGGCCCGACATCCCGGACATCGTGCTGGGCATGGACGGCGACGCCGATGTCGCGCTCGGTCGCTCCAACCTCGAGTACCGCCAGGAGATCTCCTGGGGCGAGAGCGGCAACGACATCTACCTGGTCGACGTGAAGACGGGCGCCGCCACGCGCGTGCTCGAGCACGTGCGCGGCAACGTGAGCCTGTCCCCGACGGCGAAGTACCTGTCGTGGTTCGACGGCGAGACGATGCAGTGGAACGTGCTCGACGTCGCGACGCGGCGCGCCAGCATCGTGTCGCAGGCGATCCCCTACCCCGTGCACAACGAGCTGCACGATCAGCCCTCGCTGCCGAACGGGTACGGCAGCCCCGGCTGGACGAAGAACGATGCCCAGCTGCTGATCTACGATCGCTTCGATGTGTGGGCCATCGATCCGACGGGCCGGGCAGCGCCGCGCAACGTGACGGATGGCGCGGGCCGCCGTGACGGGCTGCGCTTTCGCGTCGTCGACACCGATCCCGACGATCCGGCCATCGATGCCGGCGCACCGCTGCTGCTGTCCGCGTTCAACTACCAGACCAAGCAGGAAGGGTTCTACCGCGATGGCTTCGACGCCCGCGTGCAGCCCGCGCGCCACGTGCTCGAGGACCGCTCCTTCGGCGGCGGCTTCGGTGGCGCCGCCGTGCGCAAAGCCCGCGACGCCGATGTCGTGATGTTCACGCGCGGCAGCTTCACCGAGTTTCCCGACCTGCACGTCAGCCGGTCGGACCTCTCCGACGTGCGCCGCATCAGCGCCGCGAACCCGCAGCAGTCGGAGTACTCGTGGGGCACTTCCGAGCTGGTCGAGTGGCGCTCGGCCAACGACAACTCGGTGCTGCAGGGCGTGCTCTACAAGCCGGACGACTTCGATCCGTCACGCAAGTGGCCGATGATGGTCTACTTCTACGAGCGGCTGTCCGACAACCTCAATAACTACGTCGTGCCGGCGCCCGGCAGCTCGAGCATCAACATCAGCTTCTACGTGAGCCGCGGCTATCTCGTGTTCACGCCCGACATCCCGTACCAGGTCGGCTACCCCGGCGAGAGCGCGTTCGACGCGGTCGTGCCCGGCGTGCAGAGCCTGGTCGCGAAAGGATTCGTCGACGAGAACGCGATCGGCGTGCAGGGCCACAGCTGGGGCGGCTACCAGATCGCCTACCTCGTGACCAAGACCAGCATCTTCAAGGCCGCCGAGGCCGGCGCGCCCGTCTCCAACATGACGAGCGCGTACGGCGGGATCCGCTGGGAAAGCGGCATGAGCCGCATGTTCCAGTACGAGAGGACGCAGAGCCGCATCGGCGGCACGCTGTGGGAAGCGCCGCTCCACTTCATCGAGAACTCGCCCCTCTTCTGGGCGCACAAGGTCGAAACGCCGCTGCTCATGATGCACAACGATGAGGACGGCGCCGTGCCGTGGGAGCAGGGCATCGAGTACTTCGTGGCGCTGCGCCGGCTGCAGAAACCGGTGTGGATGCTCAACTACAACGGTGAAGCGCACGGCCTGCGGCGCGAGCAGAACCGCAAGGACTGGACGATCCGCATGCAGCAGTTCTTCGACCACTACCTCAAGGGCGAGCCCGCGCCCGTGTGGCTCGAGGAAGGCGTCCCGGCGCTGCTCAAGGGCCGGACGCTGGGGCTGGAACTGATTACGCCGCGGACGTCGACGAACAACGAGGGCAGGCACTGACGGAAACGGCGGGCAGGGGGATGGGATGTGGGGATGGGGATGGGGACGGCCACGGCGGGTCAGGATGGGGGATCGGGTGGCGGCGGCGTTTGCGCGGTCGGGGCTCGCGACCCATCCTCCACAGGGTCCGCAGGGACTGCGGTTGAGGGACGGACTGCGCTCGACTCCTCGAACGGCGCGGGCGGACACACCTCGTGCGCGGAGGCGACGATGCTTCTGCTCCGGCTTCTCGGATCGGCTTCACTCGAAGGGTGGAACGGACCGCTCAGCGGTGCTGCCACCCAACGGCACCGCCTCGCGCTGCTCGCCCTCCTCGCCCGGTCGCCGGGCGGGTGCGCCCGCCGCGACTGGCTCGTCGCCCTGCTCTGGCCCGGCGCCGAACCACGCTGCGGCAGGCACTCGTTGCGCACGGCCCTGCACGCGCTGCGCCGCACCCTGGGGCGCGGGGTGATCCAGACTGCGGGTCAGCAGCTGCGGCTCAATCCGCGACGCATCCGCTGCGACGTCATCGACTTCTCCCATGCCCTCGAGCAGCGCGACTGGAAGGGCGTCATCCGGACCTACCAGGGTCCGTTTCTGAGCGGGTTGCAGCTGCGCCACTCGCGCGCTTTTGGCCAATGGGTCGACGAACAGCGCGACCGGATCGATCGCGACTGGGAATTCGCTCTCGAGAAACTGGCGGAAGCTGCGTTGCAGGAGCGCGATCTTCCGACCGCCCTGCACTGCTGCCGGATCCTGTCCGCGCGACACCCCTGGAGCGCGCGCCGGGCGATCGACCTCGCCACAACGCTCGAAGCGGCCGGTGAAACTCCGGCGGCGCTACAGCAGGTCCGCCGGTTCTCGGCGCGCTTCAGGACCCAGATCGGCAGCGCACCCGAGCCAGCCCTCCTGGCTCTCGAGCGGCGGCTGAGCCGCGTCGTTCACGACGACGCACGAACCGCGACGCACTTCGCGCCCTCGACCGCGGTGGCCGGGTCCGAAACCCCATGCGTCGAGCCGCGGGCACCGCACCGGCCGGACAACCGGAAACCCTGGCGCAGCTACGACTCCAGCCGGGCCGCGTCCGTCCGCATCGCGGAGCGGACCCTGCGCGTGGGCTTCGCCGATGGCCGGACGCTGCTGGTGCCGCTCCGCTGGTTCCCGCGCGTCCTCCGTGCCACGCGCCCCGAGCAGCAGCGCTGCCGGCTCACCGAGGAAGGGCGAACGATCACGTGGCCGCAACTCGATGTTAACGTCGAGGTTACGGCGCTGCTCGCGGGACCGCAGGCCCCACCCGGGTCGCCCGACCGCGCCGACCTGCGGTCCAGCCGCTCGATTCCGGCCGCAGAGTTGACGGAGCATTGACGGCCCGCGCGTAGATTGCGTTCATGGCCGGCCATCGGTCGCCTGCGTAACTCGTTCCTGTCCGAACCGGCAGATCAGCCCTTCACGCCTCAGCCGCCACGGCGCGGCAACGACGCAGCGTCGCGGCCGGAGGACCCGCCACGGAGGTGTCCATGCGACGCTTACTCACCCTGCTCACGTTCGCGCCGGTCTCGATCCTGATCGGCACGGCCTGCGCGAGCGACGACTCCATGCCGAGCGAGCCGGGTCCACCGGCTTTCAGCACGTCCAGCGCAGGAGCTCTCACGGACTGGGACGGCACATCGTCCGTGCCTGCGCAGGCCACGCCTGCGACGCAGCAGGCGGCCCCGGCCAACGTCAACGGACTGACGTTCTACACGGATCGGACCGCGTTCGATGCCGTCTGCGTCGGCCTGCCGGTCGAAGACTTCGAAGAGGCCAATATTGGCCCGTTCGGTGTCGTCGGCTTCGCCCGGCCGCTCGATGCGACCACGAACAACGGCATTTTCGCGCCCGGCGATATCCTTGCCGGGTTGAGCGTGACGACGATCGGTCCGGATCGCGGCGGTAATGAGCTGGCGGCCACGGGCGCCGGGTTCGGTGGAACGCCGAGCAAGGATGTGTTCGCCAACTTCTTCGTCGATCACATCGCGCTCGACTTCTCCAACAGCCCGACGGGCGTCGGCCTCGACCTGTTGAGCCTGCACAGCCCTGACCCGAATCTCGTCATCGACGTGTACGGCACCGGCGGGCTTATCGGATCGACGTTGGCGCCGGGCAGCGCGGGCGGGGATTTCTGGGGTGTGCAGGCCGACGAGGCCATCGTGCAGATCCAGATCCGCTCGAACACCAACCAGGCCGAGGGCGTGGACAATGTCGCCTTCGGGCAGTGCTTCATCACGGTCGACATCGACATCAAGCCGGGCAGCAACCCCAACGCGATCAACTGCAACCAGCCGAACGGGGTGATCCCCGTCGCGATCCTGACGACCGCGTCCTTCGACGCCACGACGGTGAATCACGAGACGGTCCGGTTCGAGGGCGCTGCGGAGTTCCACCGCGCCCGCGGCGGCTCGGCGATGCGGCACGTCGCCGATGTCGACGGCGACGGCGACATGGATCTGCTGCTGCACTTCCGGCGCGGTGACACGAGCCTGACGTGCGGTTCGACCACCGGAACGCTGACCGGCTACCTGTACACGGGTGCCGCGATCCGTGGTACGGATGCCGTGCTCATGGTGCCGACCGGCTGATCGACGCCAACTGCGGGCAGGAGGATGGGATGTGGTGATGAGGATGGGGGACGGCCACGGCGGGTGATGCGCCGCGGCCGCCCCCCATCCCCATAACCCATCCCCGCCACCCGCCGTTTTCCGTTCCCCCA
>JBFFZF010000108.1:0-15837 GCA_041568755.1 Longimicrobiales bacterium
ACGTTCCCCTTCGTCCTGGATGCCGGCGAGTCGATGACCTGCTCGTACGAGGCGTAATCGTGGGGCGCGGACACGTCCGGTGAGAACGAAGCCACAGTCAACGCCACGGTCGGTGCACTCACCGACGACTTCCCGGCCTTCGAGGACTGGGACTTTGCCGACGCCACGATCCGCAACGAGACGGACCGGTGCGCCGACATCAGCGACACGAACGTGGTCGGGCTGCTCGGGACCGTGTGCGCGGATGCCGTACCGGCGAGCTTCATGTACAGCCTGTGGTTCGGCGCGCATGCCAACGCCGACGTCGTGCTCGAGTGCGGCGAGAACGAGCACGTCAACACGGCCTCTTTCCTGACGAACGACACCGGAACGACGGGCTCGGACGACCACACGGTGACCGCGACGGTCGACTGCCAGCGCAGCTGCACGCTGACCCCCGGTTACTGGAAGACGCACTCGAAGTACGGGCCGGCGCCGTACGATGACACGTGGGCGCTGGTTCCCGGCTACATCGTCCCCGCGATGAACGGGAACCCGGCAATGACCATTTTGGCGGCCGGCGAGGACACGAGGTTCTTCCGGAGCGGCATGTCGTACTATCAGGCACTGTGGACGCCGCCGGTGGGCAACGCCTACTGGATCCTGGCGCACGCCTACATCGCGGCCCAGCTCAACGGGCTGAACGGAACGGATCTGACTGCCGTGCAGGCGGCCTTCAATGCGGCCACGGCGCTGTTCAACAAGTACACGCCGGCCCAGGCGGCCGCCCTGCGGGCCAGCCACGCTGACCGGCAGGCGTTCATCAACAACGCCTTGATCCTGGACGCGTACAACAACGGGCTCCGGGGCACGCCGCACTGCTCCGAGTGACCGTACCGGACCGTCGCGCCTGAGGGCGGACGGCGGGTTGTGAACGGGAGGGCTCCCCCGCTGCGGCGGGGGAGCCCTTCTGCTTTCCGGGTCCGCCCACCGCGCGCCTGACCCCCACCCGGCCTCGGCCCGGCGACCCGCCGGACCCCCGCCCTTTTTCCGACGCTTCGGGAGCGGCCGGACCGACGCCACGATTTGCCGGTCGCCAGCAAAAAATACCGCGAATCGGGCCGCCTTTCCCGACCATCCCGCTGCCGCATCACGAGTTGCCGTCCGGCACGAAGTTTCCAGCGCCCGTCCTCCGGATGTGACCCTTTCAGCCAGCGGAGGAGAGATCATGCAGCGTCGGTTCGCCATGTTGCTGTTGGGGGCGGTTCTGGTGGGGTGCCAGGAAAGCACGCTCGGGCCGGTCCCGGATGCACAGTTCAACGGAACCGCCGCAGGGAATGGCAACGGTTCGTTCATCGTGGTGCTGGCGCCCGGCGCGGACGCCGCCGCCGTGGCCCGCGAGCACGGCGTAAAGGCCGACTGGGTCTACACGGCCGCCCTCAACGGCTTTGCCGGCCGGATCTCCGATCTGGCCCGGTCCGGGCTGCTGAAGGACGTCCGCGTCCGGGACCTGGTCCAGGACGGGGTGGTCTCGATCGTCGGCGTGCAGCCCAACGCGGTCTGGGGCCTCGACCGCATCGACCAGGCCGCGCTGCCCCTCGACCAGAGTTACGCGTACGACTACACCGGCCAGGGCGTGACCGCGTACATCTTCGACACCGGCATCCGCTACGACCACGTCGAGTTCGAAGGTCGGGCCGTGCCCGGCTTCGACGCATACAACGACGGCCTGAACGGGGCAGACTGCCACGGCCACGGCACGCACGTGGCCGGCACGGTCGGCGGCAAGACCTACGGTGTGGCCAAGGGCGTCCGGCTCGTCTCCGTGCGCGTGCTGGGCTGCAACGGGTCCGGCTCGTACAGCTCGATCATCGCCGGCATCGACTGGGTCATCAACAACAACACGGGCCCGGCCGTCGCGAACTTCTCGCTGGGCGGCGGGGCCAGTTCGACGCTGAACAACGCCGTCCGCAACATGATCAATGCCGGCGTGCAGTCCAGCCTGGCCGCGGGCAACGAGGGCGCGGACGCATGCACGCGCTCGCCCGCGTCGACCCTCGAGGCCGTGACCGTGGGCGCCAGCACGAACGCCGACGCCAAGCCGTCCTACTCGAACTGGGGCAGCTGTGTGGACGTGTTCGCGCCCGGCTCCGGCATCAAGTCGGCGTCGTACAGCAGCCCGACGGCCACGACCAGCATGAGCGGCACGTCGATGGCCGCGCCGCACGTGGCCGGCGTCATGGCGCTGCTGCTGCACCAGAACCCGTCCCGCACGCCGGCCCAGCTGCAGAGCTGGATCGCGACGAACGCGGCGAAGAACGTGGTCACGAGCGCGCAGACGACGAACAACCACCTGGTCCAGGTGCCGCGCGGCTCGTCGGGCGGCGGCGGCAACCAGCCGCCCACGGCGTCGTTCACGTCGAGCTGCACCTGGCTGGCCTGTTCGTTCAACGGCAACGGCTCGTCCGATCCGGACGGCTCGATCACGGCCTGGAACTGGACGTTCGGCGACGGCGCGACCGGGTCCGGCGCCACGCCCTCGCACACGTACGCCAGCGCCGGGACCTACACCGTCACGCTCACCGTCACGGACAACGCGGGCGCGACCGGCTCGCAGTCGAAGCAGGTCACGGTGTCGGCCCAGCCGACGGGGCCGCAACTGACCGCGACGCCGTTCAAGGTCAAGAGCAAGCCGTACGTCGATCTGACGTGGAGCGGCGCGACCGGCACGACCGTGGACATCTTCCGCAATGGCGCACTGCTCGTGAAGACGGCCAACGACGGCCAGCACACGGACAGCCCGAGCAAGGGCACGTACACGTACCGCCTGTGTGAGGCGGGCAGCAGCGTGTGTGCGCCGGACCAGACAGTCCAGGTCCGGTAGCTTTCGAATCCTGGCCCGACAGACGAGGGGACGGCGCTCCGGCGTCGTCCCCTCGTTCGTTTGCTTCGTGATTCTCTCGCGTCAGCCGGGCGGCTGGAACGGCACCCCGGTACCCGTCTCGCACAGCCGCTTCAGGCTGTTCAGGTAGTAGCCCCAGTTGAAGTTGTAGACGCCGTACGTGTCGTCATCCAGCTCCTGCGCGTACTCCTGCACGAAGCGCAGCGAGGTCTCGCCGTCCCGCTCGCGCAATTCGAAGCGAAAGTCGTTGTCCTGCCAGTTAGCATGACCCGCGATGCAGCGCCAGGCCACGAGTCCGGGCCGGTCCAGTCGCGTCTGTCGCATGCGCGGGTGAAAATCCCCATGGAACGTGAACCCGATCACACCGCCCTCGCCCGGTTCGACCGTGGCCCGCGTCGTCCACCAGCCGGTCACGCCACGCTCCGTCGTCAGCGCTTCCCAGACCGAGTCCGGAGCGGCGTGGATGTGCACGACGTGGATGATCGTCTTCATGCAGTCCTCCTCGAGAAACGGCGTGTGTCCGGCGCACCGCAAGCTGGCCGGCCGCCGCTGCCCGGTGCAAGGCCGGGCGGCGCCGGTCGGGCGACCGCTCCGCAGACAATACCTTGCGCACTTAGGTATCCCGCTGTACCATACCTAAGCGACAGGGGTATGCCTGCGAACCGGGTGAGGTGCGATGGCGGGCAGTGATGTCTACACGGGGACGCTGGATCTGCTGGTCTTGCGGGCGTTGAGCGATGGAGCGCTGCACGGCTACGGCGTGGGGCGCTGGATCCGCGAGCGGAGCGGGGAAGTGCTCACGATCGAGGAGGGGGCGCTGTACCCGGCGCTGCACCGGCTGGAGAAGCGGCGGCACGTGAGTTCGCGCTGGGGCGAGACGGAGCTGGGCCGGCAGGCCCGGTTCTACCGTCTGACGGCGAAGGGCCGGAAGGTGCTGGAGCGGGAGGAGCGGCGCTGGCGGGTGCACGTCGCGGCGGTCGAGGCGGTGCTGGACGGGCGCGGGAGCTGAGCGATGGCGGATCGGTTCCGGCCGGGTTTCCGCATCACGGAGCACACGTCGGACACGGAGCGGGATGCGGCCGACGAGCTGGCGTTCCATCTGGCGATGCGGGAGCGCGAGCTGATGGAGGGTGGCATGTCGCCGGAGGCGGCGCGGCTCGAGGCCGCGCGTGCGTTCGGTGATGCCGGACGCGTGCGCGCCGAGCTGCGGCGCGTCGACCGCGCGCTGGCGCGTCGGCGGCGGTGGGCGTTGTGGTGGGGATCGGTGCGCCAGGATCTGGCCCACGGGCTGCGCGGATTGCGCCGCAACCCGCTGTTCGCGCTGATCGCGGTGCTGACGCTGGCGCTGGGGATGGGTGGCAATGTCGTGGTGTTCGCGCTGGTCGAGTCCGTTCTCCTGCGACCGCCGCCGGTCGCGGAGCCGGACCGGCTGGCGAGCATCTGGACGACGTGCCGGCGCGGGAATCCGCGCTGTGCGTCGTCCTGGCCGGATTTCGAGGATTATCGCGACCGGTCGACGCAGTTCGCGGATGTGGCGGCGTACAGCGGCGCGGGGCTGACGCTGGACACGGGCGGCGGTCCGGAGGTGCTGACGGCGGAGCAGGTTTCGTCCAACTACTTCACCGTGCTGGGTCTGCGGCCGGCGGCGGGCCGGCTGTTCCAGCCGGAGGAAGACACGCGGCAGAACGATCCCGCGCTGGTCGTGCTGTCGCACGCGCTCTGGCGGAGCGCGTTCGGGGCGGAGCCGGGCACGATCGGCACGACGGTGCGGGTGAACGGCATTCCGCACGTCGTGGTGGGCGTCGCGCCCGCGGGCTTCGAGGGTCTGGTGCTCGGCCAGTCGGTCGACTTCTGGACGCCGCTGCGCGGGCTGCCCCTGCTCGAGGAACGCGGCGCCGAACTGCTGGCCGCGCGCGATTCGCGCTGGATTCCGGGCGTGGTCGGCCGGCTCGCGCCGGGCGCGACGCTGGAGCGGGCGCGGGCGGAGATGCTGGCCATCTCGGATCAGCTGGCGCAGGAGGATCCCGAGGCGCGCGGTCCGCGCAGCGTGACGGTCGATGCGCTGGGCCAGCGCGTGGGCGGCAGCAGCGCCGCGATGGCTTCGTTTCTGGGGATCCTGCAGGGCGTCGTCATCCTGACGCTGCTGCTGGCCTGCGCGAATCTGGCGAACCTGCTGCTGGCGCGTGCGAGCGCGCGTCGTGTCGAGGTCGGAGTGCGGCTCGCGCTCGGCGTGGGTCGCGCTCGTCTCGCGCGTCAGATGCTGACGGAGAGTCTTCTCATCGCGGGCATCGGCGCGGTCGTGGCGCTGGCGCTGGCCGTGGTCGCGCTGCGGCTGCTTTCCGGCGTCGCGCTGCCGCAGGGCATCGAGATCGGTTCGATCGATGCCTCGATGAACGGGACGGTGCTGGCGTTCGTGCTCGTGCTGACGCTGCTGACCGGGCTCGTGTTCGGCGGCATGCCCGCGTTCACCGCCACGCGTGGCGATGTCGGCAGCGTGCTGCGCGAGGCCCGTGGCGGGGACGCCGGCGGAAGCGTGCGGCTGCGCTCGTTCCTGATCGGCGTGCAGATCGCGCTCGGCGTGCTGCTGCTCGTCGGCGCAGGCCTGTTCACCGGAACGCTCCGCAACCGGCTGGACGTGGATCTCGGGTTCCCGCCCGACGGCCTGGCGCTGGTCACGGTCGATGCCTCCCTCGGCGGCCTGGCGCCGGGTCGCGATGCGGGCCTTGCCGACCGGCTGGAGGCCGCCATCCGGAACGTGCGGGGCGTGCGCGCAGTCGGAGCCGGCGTGTCCGTGCCCATCGCGCCGGGTGGCAACGCCACGTTCGTGACCGTCGACGGCTACGTGGCGGCGCCGGACGAGGAGATGCGCGTCGAGTTCAGCGTCGTGACGGCAGGCTACCTGCGTGCCCTCGGACTGCCGGTCGTCGAGGGCCGCGATTTCCGGAGTGTGGACCGCACGACGCGCGCCGTGCTCATCGACGAAACGATGGCGGCCCGCTGGTGGAACGGCCGCAGCGCCGTCGGCGGCACGGTGCATTTCCGGGAAACGCCGTTCACCGTGCTCGGCGTGGTCCGGCGGACCGCGTGGAACGGTCTGGATGTCGGGAACACGCCATTCGTCTACATCGGCACCCGGGACGATGCGCCGCTCACCGGCCGGTTCACACTGCTCGTGCGCACGGATCGCGACGCAGCCGCGCTGTTGCCCGCGGTGCGCGAAGCGATCCGCTCGGTCGAGCCGGCGCTCGCGATCCGCGACATGGACACGATGGTGAACGAGGTCGGTCGCTGGCTCGCGCCGCAGCGCACGGCGGCCTGGCTGCTGTCGGGATTCGGCCTGCTCGCGCTGGCGCTGGCCGCGATGGGCATCTACGGCGTCATCAGCTACACGATCTCGATGCGACGGCGCGATCTGAGCCTGCGCATCGTGCTGGGCGCGAGCGGACGCGGCATCGTCACGCACGTCGCGCGCGGCATGCTCGTCCCCGCCGCCGCCGGCCTGGGGGCCGGCCTCGTGTCAGCGCGCCTGCTGAGCGGCACGGTCGAGCGCTTCATGTTCGGGGTACGGCCCACGGACCCGGGGATCTACGCGGCTGTCGCCGTGATGCTGGCTCTGGTGACAATGGCAGCCACGCTGCTGCCGGCCGCACGCGCCGCCGCGCTGAGTCCGGCCGAGGCCATCCGCGCCGACTGATTCCGGCCGGCCCGCGGCACGGCGCCGCTGTCCTTCGATGTCGAGCCTGCCGGGCGGACTCACAACACGGCCAACTCGACATTGTTGAAGTTGCGCCGGTAGAACTGGCCGTACTGGACCTTGCGTGCGATGGCGTGGATGACGGCGTGGCCGAAATTGACGCCCTCGAACTTCTGCGCGCTGCCCAGTCCGCCCGGGCTGAAGACATTGATCTCCATCAGTTTGTCACCCACGATGTCGAGGCCGACCAGGAACATGCCGTCCTGCACGAGCTTGGGTCGCACGATCTCGGCAATGCGCAGCTCGACGGGGCCGATCTCTGCGCCGCGCAGCTTGCCGCCGGCATGGATGTTCGAGCGCATGTCACCGCCGGTCCGCACGCGCCGGAACGCCGCGTACTTGCCCTTGTAGCGCAGCGGCAGGCCGTTCATGAGGAACAGCCGTGTATCGCCCTCGGCCGCCGCCGGCAGATACTCCTGGACGATGACGTAGCCATCCCGGCTGACGGCATCGATCATCTGGTTGAGGTTGGGCACATCCTCGGGCCGGACCAGAAACACGTTCTGTCCGCCGGAGCCCTGCAGCGGCTTGAGCACGATGTTGCCGCCGTGATCGCGCGCGAAGGCCTTGATGTCATCGCGGTCGCGCGTGATCAGTGTGTGCGGCCGCACCTCCTCCGGGAACGTCTGGAAGTACATCTTGTTCATGGCCTTGGCGAGGCCGTTGGGATCGTTCAGCACAATGACGCCGTGCCGTCCGGCGATGCGCCCGAACACGATGCCGGCCGAGGCGGCCCAGGGCCGTGCGACGGCATCGCTCGCGGGGTCGTTGCGCAGGAGCAGCACGTCGAGGTCATCGACGACGATGCGCTCGGTCAGCGCGCGTTTGCCCTGCAGGTCCTTCAGGTAGGTTTCCGAGGTCTTGTACTTCTTCCCCTCCGGGACCGTGCGCGCGCGGGCGCTGATCCGGTCATTCGGATCGTAGGCCAGATCCCCGACGCCCATGACCCAGACGCGGTGGCCGAGGTGAAGCGCAGCGACGGCGAGCCGGCTGGTCGTGTAGCCGGCCTCTTCCGTGCTGACGTCGTTGACGATGATGCCTACGTTCATGGTCATCTCCCTTGTGCAAGATCCAGGACAGACGCGCCGTTCCGCACGCGTTCCAGCCGCGCCAGTGCAGCCGGCTCGGACAGGAAACGCGGTGTGAGTGGTGCCTCGTGCAGGACTCCGCGCCATTGTAATTCGCGAATGATGGGCAGGTGGTGTGCGGCGAACTTCCCGGTGTACAGCGTGTCGAGCCGGCCTCCCCGGTGCAGGTGGTCGACGACCTGCACCAGTCCGCGCAGGTAGACCGCGTCCTTGATCAGTCCGCCGCCACGGTGCACGCGCATCGCGACGGTGAAGGCCGTGGCCTTCGTCAGGCCGTGTTCGTCATGCAGCTCGCGGAACGTCTCGATGAAGTCCGCGCCGGCGGCCATCGAGCGGGCCGCGATGACGCGTGCCGCGAGCAGGCGCAGCCGCGCCCGGCTCAGGCCGCCGACGAGGTACTCGGCAAGGACGGCGAGTCCCTCCTGGAACGAGTCGTAGCCGGCCAGCCCGGCCTGCAGCTGGCGGAACGGTTGGGCGCCGCCATTCCAGTAGGTCAGCACGTGTGTCCCGATCTCGTGCTGGATCAGCGCGTCGACGCGTGCCTCCGGGATGCGGCTGCCACTGCCGATGAGCAGGGACCCGTGCGACACCATCAGACCGTTGGCGACGTCACTGCGCACCTGGATGGTGACGCGCAATCCGGGCAGCTGTTGCTGCAGGAACGCGATCTCGGCGCGGGCGCGCTCCGCGAAGGTTGCCGCATCGACGAGCGGCCTGCGGCCGCCCTCACGGGCTTTCGCGGGCAGCACATCCAGGATCTGTCCGGCCAGTTCGAGCAGCGGCGCATCGATCTCGCCGTACAGCTGCATGCTGCCCCAGCGGAACCGATCCGTATTCAGGTCGCCGAGCAGTGTGATCTGGCGGTCCAGTTCGTCCTGTTTCTCGCGGAACAGGTAGAAGAGCGCGGGATCCTCGACGCGATCGACCGGCACGGCGTACAGGCTCCGTTTGAGGAGGACGGGATCGACCGGCAGCGGACGGTAGCGGAAAACGGGCGGCCGCTGGAACCGGCCGCGCCGGAACGTCTGCCATGCATCGGGGGCGTTGACCGGTGTCACCTGCAGGAGCAGATCGAAGCTGGCCGAGACATCCGCGAGCTGATGGTCGGTCTGCCACACGGCTTTGACCATGGCACGGCGGCCGAGCACGTGGAAGTGCCGGGGCCGGTGCGTGGTGTGCGTGCGTGCGAACTCGAAGAACGCGCGGCGCAGCGCCCGCGTCAGCTCGCGGCGCAGATCGCGCAGCACGAGGGGGAACAGCTGGCCGGTCGAGGCGTCGCGGAAGATCGGCGCGACCTCGAGTCCGAGCGCGAAAGCCCCGGCCTTGCGTGCGGTCGGCGCGGACAGCAGAAACGGGTGCCGTTGGGGTCCGGTGCCGGTCACGGGTTCGACGTCGACCCGGGCGCGCACACTGCGCACCCTGGTCCTGGCGAGGATGCCCTCGAACTCGTCGACGAAGGGGGCGAGCGTCTTCGACTTCGGCGCGCAGATGCGGAACCGTGGCGTGTGGGTGTCCCCTTCAACCGGCGGGCCGCTCCACAGCTCCAGGACGAGAAAGCCGCCGAATTCGGTACTGCCCTGGCGCGCGATCGCCGTGACCAGGCGCGCGAGTGCCGGGCGGTGCTGCGCCGAGCCCGGCCCGACGATGTATGCGGCCTCCGTCGTGATGAGCCGTTCCGTGCCGTCACCCTCCGGGTCGGCGTCACGCCGGTGGACGCACAGGAACGGCAGGGGCCGGTCGATGTGCAGCTGACCGGCGCCGGGCAGCGTCGTCCGCAATGCGGCGCCCGTCGACAGCTTTGCCGTGATCTCCCGGATCCGCTTTCCGGTGAGCGCCGTGTCGTCGCGGGTCCCCGCGCTGCTCATCCGCGCTCGAGTGTCGCGCGCACGCCCGGTACGGTGGCCTGCAGTGCAGCACCGATCGCCGCGATCTGCACGGGATCACCGGCCCCGGACCACTCGTCCATGAAGAACTTCTTGAACTCGATGGCCAGGACGCAGCCGGATCTCGGAAACTGCTCGTGCACCCAGCGCGCGAAGTGACCGCCCCGGAAGCGAATGTTCTCCCGCACATCGAGCGGTCCACCCGGGAAATCGACCGCGCTCAGATCGGCGATGAACCGATCGACGACGGCGGCCCAGCGCGCGCGGTCCATGGTGCCGGTCCCGACGTTGACCTGCGGATTGCCCGGCGCCGGTGCCGGGGGCGCATCGGGCCCTTCGCGCCGATGGTTGTACGAGTGGATGTCGAAAACGACGAACCGGCCGAACGCGCGTTCGACCCGCTCGAGCATGCGGCGCAGCTCGGCATAACACGCATCGTACTGCCGGAGCGAGCGTTCGATCACGGCCTCGGGAAGATCCCGCTTCCACACCTGGAGTCCCCATGCGTCCTCCGGTTTGCGGTAGACGGCGCGCTCCCGGGACCGGTTCAGGTCGACTTCGAAACGGGAACGCAGCGCGATCCAGCGGTTGGGCGCGATCGCCGTCCACGAGCCGGTGTGCGGGTCCTCCTCACGCAGCCGGTCTGCCGCGGGCAGCGCCAGCAGCTCGGCGACTTCTGCGCGCACCGCGTGCGCGTCATGGAGCGCTACGGCGACGAGCGGGCCGTCGCCGGACTCCACGATCGACGGGGATGGGTCCACGTTGTCCTCCACGATTCGTGCGCTCCGGAAACGGCGTCGCGGCGCACGGGCCGACAGTGTGCAGGCGAGTCTCGAGTGCGGCGATTTCTCGGAGTCCCGGATCACCGGGCCAACGGAGGGTATGGCTGGAGCGCGGTGTAACGTGGCAGTTTCCTCGCGATCACGCAAGCCGACGGACGCGCGATCGACGCGGCCGGACCACGTGTCACCGGAGCCGCTGCCGCAGCACCCGCGAACCCCGGATGCCGCGGCAGCGATTCACGCCGGCGAGACTACGGACAGACGACCGCGGGGTTGAACGGTGTGAACAGCCCGTTCGGGTTGTCCTTGTGCAGCCAGACGTGCAGCGCCCAGTGCGGGAAGGGCAGCGGCGCGCCATTGACATCGAATGCTTGCCCGTCGAACGTCGGCGCGGGCTGGCCGATGTCGACCACGATGTACTCGACGGCGACCAGGTGCAGCGTGCCATCCGGGCCGGCCTCGTAGAGCACGACTTCGGGCTTCCTCGGGTCGAAGACCGGATCGACCAGGCCGAAGTTGGCCCAGTGGTACCCCATGCCGCCGAGCCCCGGCACCTCGACGCAGTGGGGATCCGGGGTGTACCCGGCCTGCAGGGCCTGGTCCGTCGAGTGGAAACGCGCCGTGGCCTGGCGAACGGCCTTGGCCAGCGGCGGCAGCTGTCCCGAGCCGGTCTTGGCGAACGCGACATCGGACGGCGGCTCGGTCGGGACATCGGTCGAGCTCTCGCATCCTGCGAGGCCGAACACGGCGAAAACGGCGAGGACGGCGCTCCTGCGCCATCCACGGGCGGTAGCATCCATCGCTGCCTCCTCTGGAGGGTTCGGGGAGAGCGGTCTCACCAGGCCGCGGGCGCGGCCCGGAACCGCAGGTCCAGAGTCGGGTGCCGGGGAGCGGAACGCAAGGGTTGCATGTCGGGGCGGCCGGCCGCCGCGCATCCGGCCCCCGCCCCCCGTGCCGTCAGGGTCGGAAGTCGCGGAACGCCTTCGTGCGGCCGTCGGCCAGCGTGATGGTGACCCGGTACTCGATGCCGCGCGTCAGGGTCCGTTCGGTCCCGACGGATTCGAGGGCGCCGGCCGGGACGGTCCCGTGCCGAACGGGTGACGTGATGTTGCTGTTGTTGGGGTCCGTGATGCGCCAGACCACGACGGACTGGTTGGCGGTGCGCACCACGTCGATGCTGAAGGCGCGCCCGGCGCTCCACGTGTAGACCGGATCGGTCCCGGCGCCGACGGAGATGGAGAAATCGCCGCCGGACCCGCCGATCCCGTCGAGGATGACGTCGGAGCACCCCGCCAGCGCGAGGATCGAGAGTCCCGCCACGAGTTGTCGCACCATGATCACACTTCCTCTTCTCGGAGATCTCGCCGGGTCACGATCGAGCGCACGGTGCCGCGCGCACCGGCCGTCGCGGGCGAGCCGGCACCCGCCCGCGCCGTCTCTGGTGTACCCGGCGGCCCCTGGTCCTGCTCCGTGCACGCCCGGGTCCCGTTCGCTTGCAGCGTCCGCGCGCCCCGGGCATCTTCCCGGCCGGCGCACGAGGAACGACAACGGAGGTGCGACATGGCCGGGAGCGCCCGACTGCAGCGCTGGGACGACATGCCGTGGGAGCAGGTGACGGACCGGCTGAAGCGCCGGCTCATCACCGGGGAGCGGGCGATGCTGGCGCACGTGCACCTGGCGGCGGGCTGCGTCGTTCCGAAGCATTCGCACGAGAACGAGCAGTTCACCTACATCCTCGAGGGCGCGCTCCGTTTCAGGCTGGGCGAGAACGGCGAAACCGAGTGCGTCGTGCGTGCGGGCGAGGTGCTGCACATCCCGTCGAACCTGCCGCACGAAGCGGAAGCGCTCGAGGACACGCTCGACATGGACATCTTCTGCCCGCCGCGCGCAGACTGGCTGGACGGCACGGACACGTACCTGCGCACGGGGCGCTGAGGAAGGTCGTGGATCTCGGCATCCGGGGGCGCGTCGCGCTGGTCGGTGGCTCGAGCCGCGGGCTGGGCCGGGCGATCGCACACGAGCTGGCCGCCGAGGGCGTCGACCTCGTGCTGTGCGCGCGCACGGCCGTCGATGTCGAGCAGACCGGTGAAACGATCGCCGCAGAGCACGGCGTGCGCGTCATCGCGGTGGCTGCCGATCTGTCCGCCGCCGCCGATGTGCAGCGGCTGGCCGCCACGGCCGACGCCGCGTTCGGCCGCGTCGACATCCTCGTCACCAACACCGGTGGCCCGCCCGCCGGCCCGTTCGAGTCGCATTCCGCGGAGACGTGGCGCGCCGCGATCGCCCAGAACCTCGAGAGTGTGGTCAACCTGACGCGCGCGCTGCTGCCCGCCATGAAGGCGCAGCGCTGGGGCCGGATCGTGAACATCACGTCGATCGCGGTCAAGCAGCCGGTCGACGATCTCATCCTGTCGAACAGCATCCGCTCCGCGGTGACGGGGTTCGCGCGCACGCTGGCCAACGAAGTCGCGATGCACGGCATCACGGTGAACAACGTCATGCCGGGCTACACGCGCACCGACCGGCTGGAACACCTCGCCTCCCGCATCGCGGCGGCGCGCAGCGTGCCCGCCGCGCAGCAGCTGCACGTGTGGGATGAGGAGATTCCCATGCGGCGCATCGGCGAGCCGGACGAGCTGGCCGCGGTCGTCGCGTTCCTCTGCTCCGCGCGCGCCAGTTACGTGACCGGCCAGTCGATCGCGGTCGACGGCGGCTGGATCCGCGCGCTGCTCTAGCCCGCGATCGGCCATGGCCACGACCGGGACGCCGCTGCGCATTGCGTCGATGCTGGCCAGCGCGACCGAGATCGTGGCCGCCCTCGGCCTGGACGAACACCTCGTCGCGATCTCACACGAGTGCGATCATCCGCCGCACGTGCTGGACCGGCCGCGCGCGAGCCGGCCGCGCTTCACACCCGAGGGGCTGGACAGCGGCGCGATCGATCAGGCCGTCCGCCAGGCCATGCTCGAGCACGGCAGCGTGTACGCCGTCGACGGCGCGCTGCTCGCCGGGCTGCAGCCCACCCTCATCCTGACGCAGGCGGTGTGCGAAGTGTGCGCCGTGCCGACCGCCGGCGTGCACGAGATCGTCGCGCAGCACGACATCGACGCCGATGTGCTGTCACTCGACGCGCATAAGCTCGACGACATCCTCGCGTCGATCATCGCCGTGGGCCGCGCGGCCGGCGCGCACGCACCGGCCGTAGCGCTGGCCGCCAGCCTGCGTGCACGACTGGAGCGCGTGCACGCGGCCGTGACCGGCCTGCCACGGCCACGCGTGCTGGGCATCGAATGGCTGGATCCGCCGTTCACGCCCGGCCACTGGGTGCCGGAGATGGTCGAGGTCGCGGGCGGCCGCAACCTGGCCGGGACGGCCGGCGACCGGTCGCGCGAGACGACGTGGGACGCAGTCGCAGCGCTGGATCCCGATGTGCTCGTCATCATGCCGTGCGGCTACGGGCTGGACGCCTCCGTGCACGAGGCGAACGCCCATGCCGACCGGCTCGCCCGCGTCGCGCCACGCGCGATCGACGCGGGCCGTGCTTTCGTCGTCGACGGGTCCGCCCTGTTCAACCGGTCGGGGCCGCGCGTCGTGGCCGGCGTCGAGCTGCTCGCCTCGCTGCTGCACCCCGCACACTTCCCGGCCTTCCCCACAGATCAGGCGCGGGTCTGGACCCCGAACCCGGTGAGGAACCCATGAGCCAACCAGTCCTCGAGTCGGCGTCGACCGGTACGCCCACCGGAGCGGACGGCGTGGATGACGTGGCGATCGATCGCCGCAACTTCGTCGCGTACTTCACGTCGATCGGGCTGGGCGGCACCCTGCTGCCCGGCGTGCTGTGGGCGCAGCAACAGCAGCAGCAGGGCCCTGTCGACCGGGCCATGATCGCGCAGGCCGAACAGGTCGCGGGCCTCGAGTTCACGGACGAGGAACGCGACGAGATGGCGCGCGGCCTGAACCAGAACCTGGGCGCGTGGGAAGAACTCCGGCAGGTCGCACTGGACAACGCGGTCGTGCCGGCCGTGCAGTTCGACCCGGTCCTGCCCGGTGTCACGTTCCCGACGGAGCGCCGCGCCCCGCGCTGGAGCGCACCCGGCGCCGTGCGCCGGCCGGCCAGCCTCGAGGACGTCGCGTTCTGGTCCGTGGGCCGGCTCGCGGAACTGGTGCGTACGCGCCAGGTCACGTCGGTCGAACTCACGACGATGTACCTGGACCGGCTGCGCCGCCACGGGCCGCGGCTCGAATGCGTGATCTCGCTGACCGAAACGCGCGCCATGGAAGCGGCGCGCCGCGCCGACGCCGAAACAGCCGCCGGCCGCTACCGCGGCCCGCTGCACGGCATCCCGTGGGGCGCCAAGGACCTGCTCGCCACGCGCGGCACCCGCACGACGTGGGGCGCGAAGCCGTACGAGGACCAGCTCATCGACATGGACGCGACCGTCGTCGAACGCCTCGACGCGGCCGGCGCCGTGCTCGTCGCCAAACTCACGCTCGGCGCACTCGCGCAGGGCGACCAGTGGTACGGCGGCCGCACACGCAACCCGTGGAACCTCGAGCAGGGCTCGAGCGGGTCGTCCGCCGGTTCCGCGGCCGCGACGGCGGCCGGACTCGTCGCCTTCAGCATCGGCACCGAGACGCTCGGCTCGATCGTCTCGCCCTCGACACGCTGCGGCGTAACCGGCCTCCGCCCGACCTTCGGCCGCGTCAGCCGGCACGGCGCCATGGCGCTCGTGTGGAGCATGGACAAGATCGGGCCGATCTGCCGCACCGCCGAGGACTGCGCTCTCGTGTTCGACGCGATCCGCGGGCCCGACGGTCGCGATACCACGGTCCGGGACCTGCCCTTCAACTACGATGCGGAACGCCGGCTCGCCGACCTGCGCATCGGCTACGTGCGCAGCGCGTTCGAGGCTGACAGGGAGACCAGGGCCTTCGACGACGCGGTCCTCGAGGTGCTGCGCGCGCGCGGCGCCAGCCTGATCCCGATCGAGATGCCCGCCGACTTCCCGCTCAACCCGCTGCGCACCGCGATCCTGAACGCCGAGTCCGCCGCGGCGTTCGACGACCTGACGCGCAGCAACCGCGACGACCTGCTCGAGCGAAGCAGCTGGCCGAACAGCTTCCGTACCGCCCGCCTCATCCCGGCCGTCGAGTACATCAACGCGAACCGCGTGCGCACGCGTGTCATGCACGCCATGCACGAGACCATGCAGCAGGTCGATGTCTTCGTCGCGCCGACCAGCGGCAACAGTGTCCTGCTGCTCACCAACCTGACCGGCCACCCGGCCATCGCCCTGCCCACCGGGTTCCGCGAGGATGGCACGCCGGTCAGCATCCAGTTCGTGGGCCGGCTGTTCGGCGAGGCGGACCTCGTGGCGGTGGCCCGGGCGTATCAGGAGGGGACGGGCTGGCACGGGCGGAGGCCGGCTGGGTTCTGAGGCAAATGGGG